>JAKAWH010000023.1 GCA_021817065.1 Actinomycetes bacterium | reverse complement strand
AAGCTGTTTCTTCGGAAGAAGCCCTACCTAGTGAACGCGAAACCACATAACACCTCCAGGTGCATGTGGTCCCGGCGTTGAGACCTCAGACGGATATGGCGGCCGCAGGCGGCCTCACCACAGATAGTACCTCAGCAGCACGGGTGATGATGGCCATCACCCGGACCATCAGTTCTGCGCCTACGAGGGTCCTTCGACGAACCCGATGTGAAGCTTGCGGTCAGGGGATATGGCGATCACCGGCCGCTTCTTCCCGGGGTTCGACTGAGCACTGGTGAAGAGGTGTGCCGCAATGTAGCTAATTACGAGGTCGTCCATTCGCCGTTCAAAGGGGATGTTGCACTTTCGGCACGTGGTCTTGACGCGCCATCCATGCCCGTCATATTCCACATATAGAGTCTCGCCCCGCTCGTCCCCGGCATTGGACCAACCGGACTCCGACCAGAGTTCCGGTGTCATGGGATCGGGCCTGAGCACCTCCAGGATCTCGCGGCAAACAGCGCAGACGAGTTCGACTCCTTGCCGGTTGAAGGGGAGCTTGCGATATGGCTGCAGCGCTCGGTCGAGCTCGAATACACGCAACACATCTTCGGACTTGCTCCCATCGAACTCACCGGCTGCGACTCTGTTATCGATGTAAGTTCGGACCTTCAGCTCGCGCCGTTCTGCCGATGAATAGCGTCGCTCTTGTGCGGCTTCCGGCGCCGGCCGTGACAGCTCGACGGCATCCTCCAGGCGCCTCAGCCAGATCTCGTCATAGCCCTTCGGACGCTCCGCCCTTATTGCCCGGACTTCAGCAACCAGCCCGTCGATCGACTCCCGTCGCACATCTGGGGAGAGATCGGCCAGCATCGACGGGAGCTCTCGGCGCACTGGAATCCAGCGAGATAACCAGGCCCTCCGCCTCGCGTTCTCCTGCTGGGCAACAGAGCCAGCGGTTCCACCGTTCAGTCTTGCCATAAAGACCCAGTTTACGCCTGCTCCGGGTGGGAGCGTGGGACTCCCAGGGAACGCCGGACCTGCGTGTCAGAACCAGAACGGATGGGCGATCGGCCACTCCATATCGGAGGCATCGAGGGGCGGCAGACCTTCTCGCTCGCACCATGACGAGTAGCCCTCTGCCCACTCCCGGTGCCACAACCCCTGCAGTCGGGTGAGTTCGCCCAGGCCAAGGTTCTCCAGCTCAGGGTATGTCCGAACTATCGCCTGCACCACGGCAACCGCGGCCTTGGCGTCACCGAGCGCATCGTGAGCGTCTCGAAGCTCCACCCCGTAGTGCAGTGCGAGCTGGCCCAACCGGCGCTTGCCCCGACGGTAGCGGTCAACGTGACGGTCCAGCACCAGCGCGTCGAGGACGTTGAGCCGCGGGTCTTCGATCGATACGCCAAGATGCGCGCTGGCCTGGACGTCAAGCATCGTCAGGTCGTAGCAAAGGTTCATGCCTACGAGTGGGATGCCGTTCTCGGCCGCATGCCGGACCTCTGCTGACAAGCGACTTACGGCGGTCCCAAGCGGTAGCCCGTGCCGTGCATGCTCATCCGTAATCCCGTGGATCATTGTTGCTTCCTCGGGGATGGGGCGGCCCGGGTTGATGAGAAACGACCGTGTTCTCACGATGACGCCGCCGATCATGTCCACGAGCGCCGCTGACACGGGGACGTCTACTGCACGATCTCGGCCTGTCGTCTCCAAATCGAGTCCGAGCATGTGCCCGAGCCTCCAGGTGCTCTGAGACGCGGGATCGCCGCATTGATCTTGGGTATTTGTGGTGGACACTGCGTACCTCCTGACTCTGAGCCACCACCCCTTTGGTGGTGGCAGTGTTCAGGAGACGCGGGGCGGAGACGTCACTCTCCCGGCTCGTTCGGGATCGGATTCAGAAGTCCCGTGGGAAAGTGAATCGGCCCACCGCCTCTGGTGAGGCGTGACCTGGACCGGTCGCTTTCGTTAAGTTCTTGCGACGCGTTCCGTGGAATTGAGCCCGCGCCATCGTGATGAGCGACCTCTTCTTTGCCCACGGGAAGTGCCTGCCAAGCTAGGAAGATGGTTTCTCTCTACGACCACCTCATTGACCCGACGGAACCTGGTAGCGCGCGCGGCCTCGGCTTCGAGCTCGTGTACGGGTACACAGACCGAGATGGCCTGTTGAAGTACCTGCTCCCGTCGCGCTCGCTCCGCATGAACTCGTGGTCGCTGATGAACGATCCACGCGAGACGAAGCGTTGGGAACTCGCCGGTACTTGGAACACATCGGGCGCTTTGGGCCGAAACGACGTTCCAACCCGAGTTGACCAACTTTTGCGCCGCAGCGCTCGGTTGCTGTCAGCCTCGCGAGACCGAGCTCCGCAAGACGCTGCGACTAGCAGCTTTCTTTTCCACCGCGGTTGGGCGAAGGCACCGCTATGGCACTTTTACGGCGATGCCCATCGGGGAGCTTGCCTGGTCTTGGACTTCAGCGAACTGAACGCCGAGTTGGCAGGAATGCCCATGTCTTCTAGCCGGCGTTGGCGAGGAATGGGGTCGGTGGAATATGAAGACCGACCAGCGAGGGTTGAACTCTCCGGCAGTTTCGCCACCGTCCGAGATGTGGATGATGCAGTTGATGAGTACCTGAACCATCAAGGCGCCATTGTCGAGCTGCACCTACAGAAGACCACTGATTGGAGCTACGAGAATGAAGCCCGCATCATTTGCGTGGACTTCGATCTTCCCGCTACTGAGTTCGACCAACCACTTGACGGTCTTCCAATCGGTCAGGCGCTAAAGGCGGTCATCCTCGGCGACGCACACGACGATCCATCAGGTAGCGCGCAATCGATTCGCAAGCACCTTGGCAGTGGCATGGCGGTAATGCGATGTTCTTGGGCGGATGGAAGGCCGCGCCTGGAGGTCCTGTAATCGGCTACCGAGTTCGTTTCGCGATTATCGGCGGGTTACCGGTTGAAGTGCAACGTGATCCCGTCATACTCCCACTTTCGAGTAGGACAGTCACGACTTCGCGTTGGCACTCCCGCGATCCTTCTGTTTCGACGCGCCTTCCACCTCGTCCTCGACCACGGTCAGCTTCGGCTTGCCGTTGAGCTTGGAGGCAACGTGCTCGGCAGCCTTGCGATCCTCCTCAGTGAGCTTATGGGTGTAACGATGACTAACCGGGACGGTGGTGTGCCCCATCCGAGCCATCTTCTGCTTCTGGCTGACAATGGGGTCAAGAGTTGTCGACTGCCAGTGCCGCATGGAATTGAGATGCAGGTCAGGCGCCAACTCGCCGCGCATGCGAATCACCGCGAACGCATGGCTCATGGAGTCGGGATGTGGTGGGGTGGCGCCGGTCGGGTCCGTCGAGAAAACGAATGCGTCCGGTACGAGCGAGACCTCGCACTTTCGGGCAATATCCTCTACTTCCGCCCGCAGATCACGAAGCGCGCTGAGCGTCTCGGCGTCGATAGCGACGGGGCGCTTGCTGGCACGGGTCTTGGGTTGCCTCACTATCGCTCCACCTTCGGCGGCAACGATGGCCTCGTCTAGCTTGATCTCCGAGGCGTCCCAGTTGATCTTCGTCCAACGGAGCGCGCACACCTCGCCTCGCCGCGCACCAGTCGCGGCTTTGGTCCTGCAATACGCTCCGAAGCGGAGCTCGTAGTCGTACGCCTCCGCTATGGCAAACCGCACTTCCTCGTCTTCGGGCGACCTGACTTCGGCCGTCTGCTCAGCTTCTGTCCACTTCGGCAGCTCGGCGTCATGGACGGGATTGGGGAGACGGTTTCCCGACCACTTCCTGGCCAACTTGAGAGCACGGTGCAGGATCGCACGAGCCTGTCGCACGGAAGCTTCCGACGCGCCTTCCTGCTTCATCTTCCGAAAGAACTTCTCAAATTGGAGCGGTGTCGCGTTGCGGATCACCAGCGAGCCCACTCCAGGCCGGATGTGGACTTTTATCAGGCTCTTGTAGCGACGCGTTGTGGAGGGGGAGAGGTCGTCCCACTTCTGCTGCTCCCACATGTCGAGCGCCTGGTTGACCTTCGTCGACGGACCGAGTTCGCCTCTCTCGTCGTCTCCCAGCTTGGCGACGAGTCGGCAAAGCTCGGTGTCAGCATCTCCCGCGCTGCCGTGGAAAGTGACGCTGCGTTGCACGGGTCGCCCGTTCCTGTCGTTTCCCACGTAGACGCGCAGTTCCCATACACCGGGGCGCTTTTCCCGTTTGGTCCCTCGCACAACCCCTCCACTCGAACATCCCTAGGGATTTCCTAGGGATGAAGGATAGCACGGGGGCTTCAACTTCCTTCCACAAGCTCGCTAGCAGGGATGCCGTGGTGGGCCGCCGGGGTCTCGAACCCCGCACCTTGGGATTAAAAGTCCCCTGCTCTACCGGATGAGCTAGCGGCCCGGACCCACTCTAACGGTCGAGCAGGATCGCCCGGCTCGGGCGGGGAGAGCGGCACCGGGCGGGGAGAGACGGCGAGAAACGGGGGTTGGAGAGCGGCGTCCTCAGTTCGCCACGGTGACCAGGGTTCCGATGGGGGTCATCGGCCAGACGACCTGAGCATTGTCCGGTGGCATCTCCACGCACCCGTCGCTCTGGGGAAATCCGTACTGTGCCCGTACGAAGCCGTGCAGGGCATCGCCCCCGTTGAAATAGCTCACCCATGGAATACCCGGGTCGACGTATGTCGATCCGTCGGGATTGGTTCCCCGCATCGTAGTCACCTGGTACCGGACATAGACGGGAAAAGTCCCGTCTGCGGTGGTGGCTCCGGGAACGCCGGTATTGACCGGTGTTGTGTAGGCGGCCGTCCCGTTCTGGAACACGGTGGCTGATTCCGGTAGGGACTGGGATACGTACACGTACCCGTAGGGCTGCGGATCGGTGGCCTGTGCCGAGTCCGCGTTGAGCAGCGCCGTCCACACCTGCGATCCGGCGATGCCGTCGGTGACCAGTCCGTGCTGCGCCTCGAAGTCCATCACCGCTCCCTTGGTGATCACGTTGTCAGTTCCCGGTGTCCACGACGGGGCCAATGCTTCACCCACATCGGCCCAGCGCCAGGAAAAAGTCCCCGGTTGCGGATCCGCCTCCTGCTGGGGGAGCACGGGGGGGTTGCCAGCGGCGGTGAAGGTGAGCGGCATGTAGCCGAGCTGCGCCAGGAGCTGTTGGAGGCGCGAGACAGATCCAGGAGTAAAGGAGAAATGGGCGACATATGGGAAAGCAAGGTGCTGCCCGGAGACGCCGACCAATCCGTCGGAGCCGGCCGGTACGGTCAGAGTTTCATGGGTTCCTGGAACGAAGGGACCGGAGGCGACGAAGACGAGGGCGGTAGGGGACGGCCGGAACCAATGGCCGGGGACAGCGGGTGTGAGCACCGGCATCGGGCTGGCAGGGGCCAACGGCGCCGACATGTTAACCGTCAGCGGAGTGGACGTGTCGATGCCGGCAGCGCCATTGGCCGGGGTGGTGTCGGTTACGGCAAGGGGAAGGAGCGGAGCCGTGGTAGTCGAGAGGCGGGGAGCTGAAGGGCGACCCACCTGCCGGGTAGTGGCAGCTGCCCCGGCGAGAACCACCACAGCGGTCCCGGCAACGATAACGACGGGGATCAACACCGCCATAAGTACGAAAAGGACCCGCCGGCTCCGTCGCCGCGATGGCTCATCCCTGTGTGATTGTCCCATGGGCCCGATGCTCCTACCGATTCCAGGGTAGCCTCCCGCTGCCGCCGAGTAGCGTCGAGTTCCGTGGAAGTGCCGTTAGAGGACCCGGGAAAAGGCCGCGTCCTGATACTCACCTCCTCGATGGGGGCAGGTCACGATGGCGTCTCGAAGGAGTTGGCCCGTCGGATGGAAGCGCGCGGGTACCGATGCACCCTCATGGACATGGTGGAAGTCCTGCCGTGCGGCTTCGGGAAGATGATGCGAGCGTTCTATTCAGCAGTTATCCGGTGGATGCCCTCGGTGTACGGGAGGATCTACCGAGCATGGATTCAACCCCCGGATGGCAGCCGTGCCTCGATGTCACCGGTCACCTCGCTGATGGGAAAGCAAATCAACCGGTGGGTGCGCGAGAACCGACCGTGCGCGGTCGTATCCACTTTCCATGTGTGCACCCAGGCGGCAGGGATGCTCAAGGAACGGGGATCGGTGAACATTCCCCTTATCAATGTCATCGTTGATTTTGCGGTGCACGGTTTGTGGGTCCATCCGGAAGTGGACCTCCATCTGTGCCTTCACACGACTGGCGAAGCCGGAGTCCGTCGGGAACTCGATCGGCTGAGCGCCAAAGAGGAGGACATCCGGGTGGTTGCCGCTGGTCCGGTCGTGCGGCAGGCGTTCCTCGAAGGCCCCGCCGACCGATTCGACGAGCGTCGATCGGTCGGTATCGCCGAAATGGAGCGTGCCGTCCTCGCGGTCGGGGGATCGTGGGGTGCTGGCGAGCTGGTTCGAACGGTCCGGTCGATCCTCTCGTTCCAGCAGTTCACTCCGGTGGTGGTGTGCGGGAGCAACCGGCTACTGCGCTGGCGCATCAGCAAGCTGTGCGCCCGGGCTGCCCGGGGGAAGGCGCTTGGATGGATCGACGATATGGCCGGACTGATGCGCGCTGCCGACGTTCTGGTGGAGAACGCCGGTGGCCTATCCGCGATGGAAGCGGCAGCTTCGCTGCTCCCGATCGTCAGCTTCCGCCCGATTCCCGGCCACGGCGCGGCCAACGTGGAAGCGATGGCGGAGGCGGGGGTGGGTGCCTATCCGCGCAGCGAGGAGGAGTTCGGCGACGTTCTACGGGAGCTGTCAATTGCCGGTGCGAGGCGAGAGATGCAGGTGGCCGCCGCCGCTGCGATGTTCCGAGCGGAACCGGCGGACGAGATCGTCGCCCTCATCGAGGGGATTGACGGTCCGTAGCGTGACCGAATTTCCTGGACAGCCACATGGTGAGGATGGCGTTCAATTCGGAGGGTTTCTCCTGCTGTGTCCAGTGACCGCAGCCAGCGATCATCACCGTTTCCAGCTCCCCGATCACCTTTCCCATCCCAGAAGCAAGAGCGGGGGGGAGGAACGGGTCCCATTCGGCTGTGATCATGAGGCAGGGGATGCCGTCGATCCGAGCACCCTCCTGTTCCGGGGTCGACTCCCAATTGCGGTCCATATTGCGGTACCAGTTGATCCCGCCGGTGAAGCCGGTCTCGCGGAAGGTATCCCGGTAGACGGACATCTCGTTATCGGACATGAGAGGAGCGCCCGGGAGGGACTCCAGCGAGGGGAGGGCCGGTTCGCCAGCGCCCGGCCGGATGTGCAGCGGTGACGGATAATTCGCCAGCTCTTCTGGCGGCACGCCGGTCCGGGCCAGCGCAGGGAGCACGGCGTCCAGGTTCTCGGCGAGGAAGCGGTCGCCGACTTCGGGCTCCTGAAAAGCCACTATGTAGTGATCGTCCCCGAACACCGAACGGAACACCTCGGTGGGAGGTGCGGGCAGGCGTTCCAGGTAAGGGGTGTTGACCCCGACCACGCCGGCTACCCGCTTGCGATGGAGCAGCGGCATCTGCCAGGCGATCAGCCCTCCCCAGTCGTGGCCGACCACGATCGCCGACTCGTGTCCCAGGGCGTCGAGCAATCCGACCAGGTCGGCGCTCAGATGGTGGATGTCGTAGTCGGTGATCGCATCGGGCCGGCTGGTCAGCCCGTAACCCCGCTGGTCGGGGGCGATGACGGTGAAGCCCGCTGCGCTCAAGACCGGGATCTGGTGGCGCCACGAAAAGGCAAGCTCGGGGAAGCCGTGGAGTAGGAGCACCGGAGGGGCTGGGACGGGCTCCCCAAGAGGTTCCGCCAGGTACACCGAGATGGTGATCCCGTTGGCCTCGACCAGGCGGTGCTCCGCCCCGGAGATCTCGTATCCGCTCACCGGTTCCACGCTTCGATCAACGCGGCCACCGTCGTGCGGGTGGCCAGGAGGGAAAGGGTGTTGGCGACAACCGCCTCCACGTACTCGGCGGGAAAGCCGGCCACCGCGTCTAGCGGCAGCACAACTCGGTAACCGAGGTTCACCGCTTCGATGCACAGCCCAAGGATGGCCAGGTTCACCGAGACTCCGGTGGCCACCACCGTGGTGATCCCCATGTTCCGCAGAAGGGAGTCAAGGTCAGTTCCGGTGAACGGGGAAACGCCGTGCAGGCGGGAGCAGACCATGTCCGAAGCCGGATCGAGAAGCCCTTCGCAGATCTCTGCTCCCGGCGAGCCCTCCAAGATGTGTTGGCGGTGGCGGGTCATCGCTCGCAGAAGGGGCGCGTTGCTCCCCGATCCCTTGAGGTCGGCCCGGAAGAGGGCGGTGCAGTGGACCACCGGGATTTCTGTTGCTCGTGCGGCGCTCAGGAGCTTCCCTATGGTGGTGACCAAGCTGGTGGACTCCGCCGCCTTCACCAATTCCTCGAAGGGGGACCTGTCCCCGACGGTGCCCCGCTGCACCTCCATGGTGAGCACGGCGCAATGACCGGGAGCTGCGATCTCGCCGAGGTCAGGCGGCAGTTCGATCCTTCCCAGTACTGGGAACGCCCTCGGGCGCTTCAGGAGCTGACTCGGGCAGCGTCGTCATCGAGGGAACCGCCCGGCGAGACCAGGGCGTCGCGGATCGATGCTGCTATGCCCGGAGCGTCCAAGCCGAGCCGGGCGAGGATCGCGTCGGGCTTGGCATGGGAGATGTACTCGATGGGTGTGCCAAGGTTGACCACCCCGGGTCGGCCTGCCCGAGCAGCGCCTTCGGTGCACACCAGGTCGGACAGGTAGGTGCCCGCGCCGCCGAGGCGGATACCGTCCTCGACCGTCACGAGCATTGGATGACCGGCCGCGTCGGCGATCATCTCGGCGTCTGCGGGGCGCACCACCCGAACGTCCCACACCGTGGCGGAGATTCCCTGCTCCTCCAGGAGGGCAGCGGCTTCTGCTGAACGCTCCACCATCTTGCCAACGGCAAGGATGGCGACGTCCTTGCCGGATCGGACCTTGCGGGCCTTCATGCCGGAACCGATCTCTCCGGCAGGGAGGATCGGTGCGGGCGTCTTGGGGAACCTGAGCATGGCCGGACCTTCCCAGGCGAGAGCCGAAGCGAGCATCGGGGGGATCTCTCCGGCAGACGAGGGGGCGAAGATTGCCATGCCGGGGATAGCCAGGCAGAGAGCCATGTCGAGAACGCCATGATGGCTGGCGCCGTCGTCCCCGGTGATCCCGGCCCGGTCGAACACGAAGGTCACCGGAAGGCGGTGCATGCCCACATCCAGGTTGGCTTGGTCGAAGGCTCGCGAAAAGAACGTCGAGTACACCGCCACCACCGGACGCAGGCCCGCCATCGCCATGCCCGCTGCCGCGGTGACTGCGTGCTGCTCGGCGATCCCCACGTCGAAAAAGCGCTCGGGGAACTTCTCCTGGAAGGCGAGAAGGCCAGTCGGCCCGGGCATCGCCGCGGTGATCGCCACGATCAAGGGGTCGTCTGCCGCTAGCTCCAGCAACGACTCGGTGAACACCTCGGTGTAGGGGCGCCTGTCGACCGCCCGGACGGTCGGCCGCGGCACGTCCTTGTCTGAAACGCTGGACCCATTGGATGATGCTGTCGGAGGCGAGGCCACCTTGAGGTCGTGGAGGCACTGGACTTCATCTTCCACCGCAGGGGCATATCCGTGCCCCTTCTCGGTGAGGACGTGCACCACGATAGGCCCGTCCTCCCATTCGATCGCATTGCGGAGGGCGTTCTCGATGCCCTCGATGTCGTGGCCGTCGATCGGACCTGTATATCGTACCCCGAGTGACTCGAAGAAGACATGGGGCTCCACCATCTCCCGGAGTGCCGAGACCAACCCGTGCACGCTGGTGTATGCGATTCCGCCAACCGCCGGCAGATCGCGGAGCATCTGCTTGAGACGTTGGCGCGTGTGCACGTAGGACGGGTTAAGCCGGAGGCGGGTGATGGATTCCGAAAGCTTGGAGATAGTGGGGGCGTACGAGCGGCCGTTGTCGTTGAGGACGATGATGCACCGGCGCCGACTGTGCCCCAGGTTGTTCAGTGCTTCGTAGGCCATTCCGCCCGTTAGAGCGCCGTCACCCACTACTGCCACTACTCGTCGCCCTCCGGGGTGAGCGCTGCCGGCCTTCTGGAGGTCGAACGAGGTGGAGATGCCGTGCGCGTAGGAGAGAATGGTCGAGGCATGGCTGTTCTCCACCCAATCGTGCTCGGATTCATTCCGGTTGGGATATCCGGATAGACCGCCCTCCTGACGCAACGCGCTGAATTGCTCTTTGCGCCCGGTCACGATCTTGTGGACATATGCCTGATGGCCCGTGTCCCACAGAATGACGTCGCGGGGCGAGTCGAACACCCTGTGGACGGCGAGAGTCAGCTCCACGGCTCCGAGGTTCGAGCCCAGGTGGCCTCCGGTGGTCGATACGGCGTCGACGATGAAGGCACGGATCTCGCCACACAAAGTGGTGAGAGCTTCATGCGAGAGGGTCCTGAGGTCCTCCGGGGAGTGGATGGTGTCGAGGATCATGGCGTCCCTTCGAGTTTGCCAGAAACACTCCGCTCGTGCTCGCGCGACCTTTATGCTGCCACCAATGGACTCTTCTACCCCTCCTCTCGGTGCCCGCGAGGGCGCCTCCGCGCTGAGCACCGAGAGTGGCGAGCCTTTGTCCGGGCACGCCGGAGAGCTGGCCATGGGCGCGCTAGTCCCCTGGGGGGTCACCGAGATATTCACCCTGTCCGAAGGGGCGCTGGGGTTCGGGGTCGCTCCAGGAGATCTACCACCCCCCTCTGGTGTCGCCGGTGGTGAAGCATGCCGCCACGATCACATCGCCCGACCAGGTCTTTTTCGGCGTGGCTGCTGCGGCCGCCGCGGCGGCCACGCCCCATCGGGGACCGGTTTTCGTGGGCTTTCCACTCGACGTGATTTTCTCCTCGGGACACGCTGGTCAGGCATTCGTTGCCCGTTGTCCTTATGGTGGGCAACAACGGAATCTGGGATCTGGAAAAGCATCCCATGAAGAGCCTGTACGGCTACGATATTGCTGCCGATCTCCAGCCAGGTTGTCGCTACGACCAGGTGGTCGCAGCACTGGGTGGGGCAGGGGAGACGGTGACCGATCCGGAGGGGATCGCGCCCGCCCTGGCTCGTGCGTTCTCCTCGGGAGTTCCCTATTTGATCAACGTGGTAACCGATCCGGATGTCGTCTATCCTCGCTCCTCCAACCTGGCCTAGTTCGGCCCCGCCAGGGACCGTCCCAGGAATCCGCCCGCCCGTACCGGGAGCTCCGCCCCGGCGGGACGGGCGGGCCCACCCGCGCCACCGGGTGCGGGCAGGCAGGCTACATTCGCCGGGTCGGGTCCACGGCCAGCGCGTCCATGCCAGCCGGCCCGCTGAGGTCGTTCCAACCCGCTCTCTGGCGAGCGTATGGGTCATCCTCGCCTACCTCGCCGTCTCCGTCGCTGGCCACTGGAACGTCTGGTTATCGCCGGGCACCCGGCTGGTCGGCCCACCCGATGCCGATCCCATCCAGACCGCATGGTTCCTGGGATGGATGCCGGGGGCACTCGCCCATCACCACGGGCTCTTCTTCACCTCCCGGATTAACTATCCATACGGATTCAACCTCCTTGACAGCACCTCTATCGCGTTGCTCGGTCTGATCGCCGCGCCGATCACCGTGGCATTCGGTCCGATCGTCTCGGTCAACGTACTGGGAACCCTGTCCATGGCCGGATCGGCCACCGCTGCTTGGTTCCTCATCCGCCGGTGGGTCTCATGGCGCCCGGCGGCTTTCGTCGGAGGCCTTCTCTACGGCTTCTCGCCCTACATGATCGCGGCGGGCACCATCCATCTCGACCTGGCGGTCACCTTCATCCCGCCCCTGGTGCTCCTCGTTCTCGACAAGGTCTTGGTGCGGGAGAGCGGTACCCCGTGGCGGTGGGGCCTCCTGCTCGGTGCCCTGGCTTCCGCCCAGTTCTTCATCGCCGGCGAGGTGCTCGCCACCACCGTGCTCCTTTCCGCCATCGGGTTGCTGCTGCTGGCTCTGACCCATCCACTTGCAGCCGTCCGCCGGGGAAGGCGAGCTGCTTCGCTGCTGGCAACGGCGACCTGCGTCACCGGCGCGGTCCTCGGGTACCCGATCTGGTTGATGTTCCGCGGGCGGGGTCACATTCACGGCCCGATCCAGCTCACCCCCCAGGCATACCGGGCCGACCTGCTGGGTTCGATCGTGCCGGGCCGATACCAAGCGATAGCCCCGGCGGCCGCACGGGACCTGAGTGCCCATTTCGTCAGCGGATACACCTGGGAGAACGGTTCCTATCTCGGGGTGACGTTGATCGCGGTGCTGGTTATCGGGACCTTCCTCATCCGCCGGAAGCCCCTGCTGCGCTTCTCGGTGCTCATGGCGGCGGTCGCTTACATACTTTCTCTCGGTGTCCGGCTGGCCGTGTCCGGGACGCCGGACCGGTTCGCCGCGACCGGGACTCGTTTGCCGGAAGGGTGGTTCGGGCACCTCCCGTTCTTCGCGTCGGTCATCCCGGCGCGCTTCTCCCTCTATGTTGACCTCTTCTGTGCCATCGCACTGGCGGTGGTGGTCGATTCTCTGGCGAGCGGATGGGCCGCTCACCCGGGTGCGAACCGCCGGCACGGCCGCCCGCTGACCGTCACTGTTGGACGGGCGGCGGCCGGCTCGGTGGCACTGATCGCACTGGCGCCCCTGGTGCCTGCTTGGCCCTACCCGGTCACCCGGGTGGATGTGCCCCGGTTCCTCTCGACCGCCGCGGTCGCTATCCCGGCGGGGAGCACGGTGGTCACCTATCCATATCCGGGCGAGAGAGAAGACGCAGCACCGCTGCTGTGGCAGGCAGAGACGGGATACCGATTCCGCCTTCCAGGGGGGTATTTCGTGTTGCCGCAGGCAGGTAATGGAGCAGCAGGAGTGGGCCGGTGGACTCCTACCTCCTCGGTCTTCGATCAGCTTTTCGACGGCGCCACCCTTCCCGAGAGCGAGGCGACTCGGGCTTCCTTGCGCGCCGAATGGTCTGCGTGGCACGTCTCGGCGCTCCTAGCGGAGCCTGCGGGCCGGGACCCTGCCCGTGCGGTCGCCTACCTCACCTGGCTGGTAGGGCGCCCCCCCACGGTGATCGGCGGCCTCGACCTCTGGTACCGGCCGTCCGGATAGGTCAGAGGAGAACGGCGTCCGGGGCGGGACCCCGTGAGGGACAATCCCGCTGCTAGACAGACAGCTTGGACAGGAAGCTTTCCCGATGCACCAGGGCGCGGACGATTCGCCCGCTTGCCACCGCGCCCTTGCCGTCGCTGGCGCTCACCATGAAGTTCACCTTGCGGCCTTCCACCCGTTCCACTTCGGCACGGGCCAGCACGGTCGCCCCGGGAGGCGACGGGGCGATGTGGTCGATCTCGACGTGTGTTCCAACCGAGGTGGTGTCGGGCGCCAGGCACCCCTCCAGTGCGGCGCAGGCCGCTTCTTCGCACAGGGCGACCAGGCGGGGAGTCGACAGGACCGGGACGTCTCCGGATCGGTGGGCGATGGCCGTGTCCGAATCGGACACCACGCAGGTGGCAGATCCAGCGAGTCCGGGAGCGATCTCCATCGTCGGTAAGGTAGTTCACCTGTGATCGCTCGGGACAGCAGAGACCGCCCGGCTGGGCCCGCCGCGAAGGGGGCCGGGTCTGCGCCACCGGAGGATGGACGGCCGTGCCCATGATTGATCGGGACCTCATCGACCGCACGCTTTCGGCGGCCCTGTTCAAGGGAGGCGATTTCGCCGAGGTGTTCGTGGAGGACCGCCGGGCGATCGGGGCCGGGTTCGACGACGGAAAGGTGGAGGAGCTCTCGTCCGGGCGAGACCGGGGCGCAGGGATTCGGGTGGTGTCGGGTGACACCACCGGGTTCGCCCACACCGCCGATCTCTCTGAATCGGGCCTGCTTGCCGCGGCCGAAGCTGCCCGGGCGGTTGCTCGTGGGGCAGGGGGCGGAGCGGTCGCTGCTGCAGCCGGGAGTGGTGCTTCGACCCCGGATTCCGGATCGACACCTCGAGGCGTGGCAGTGCTCCCCGAAATGGTTCCCAAGGCTCGCAAGGTCGAGCTCCTGGCGGCGGCAGATTCCGCATCCCGCTCTGCGGGCTCGGCCATCACCCAGGTCTCTGCCGGCTATGCTGATTCCCGCCGGCGGATCCTGGTGGCCAACTCGGAGGGCCTGTGGGCCGAGGACGATCAGGTGCGCACACGTTTCATGGTCTCCTGCGTGGCCACCGGCGATGCGGGGATGCAGACCGGATACGAAGTGGTGGCCGCGACGGTCGGTTTCGAGCTATTCGAGACCACCTCGGTCGAGGAGGTGGCTCGGGAGGCAGCGCGCCGCGCGATCACCAAACTCACCGCCCGCCCTGCTCCCACCGGGCCGATGCCGGTGGTTATCAAGGGTGGTTCCGGGGGGATTCTTTTCCATGAGGCCTGCGGGCACGGGCTGGAGGCGGATCATATCGTAAAAGGATCCTCGGTCTATGCGGGGCGGATGGGGCAGAAGGTCGCCAGCGAGCTGGTCACCCTGGTCGACGACGGGACGCCAGGACGGGAGTGGGGCACCTTCGCGATCGACGACGAAGGCCACCCTGCCCGCCGGAATGTATTGATCTCCGACGGGGTGCTGGTCGACTTCATGTGGGACCGCCTGCGATCCGCCAAGGAGAAACGGCCCTCTTCGGGCAACGGGAGGCGCCAGAGCTACCAGCACCTCCCCATGGTTCGGATGACCAACACCTACATCGTTGCCGGAGCCGACGATCCGGAGGACATCGTGGCCTCCACCCCTCGGGGAGTGTACGTGGCGAAACTGGGAGGGGGTCAGGTCAACACTGCCACCGGAGACTTCGTCTTCGGGATGGTCGAGGCGTACCTGATCGAGAATGGTCGGATCACCGAGCCCCTGCGCGACGCGAACCTGATCGGCAACGGTCCCGACGTGCTCTCCCGGGTGGACGCGGTGGGAAACGATTTCGCCACGACACCGGGAACCTGCGGCAAGGACGGCCAGTCGGTGCCGGTGGGGTGTGGCCAACCCACCCTGCGGGTGACCGAGGTGACCGTGGGGGGAACCGCCGGTGGCTGAGACGATCGGCCCGCGCCCGGTGGAGGGAGTGACCGGTGGCTGAGCTCGCCGACCTGGTCGCCCGGCTGGTGTCCTGGGCGCGGCCCGGTGAGGAGGTCGAAGCCTATGCCGGCTGGGACCGCGAGCTGTCGGTGCGGGTGTTCGAAGGTGGGATCGAGCACCTGGTGTCGGCCGAGTCGTCCGGGATCGGGGTCCGGGTGATTGCAGGCGGGAAGCAGGGCTTCGCCTACGCAGGTTCTCTCGACGAGAAGATCCTGGGCGAGGTCCTGGACGAAGCGCGGGACAACGCTTCCTTCGCCACCTTCGACCAGCACCTGGGTCTCGCCTCGCCCGACGGGGTCGAACCGGTCCGCATGGAGCTCTGGCGCTCGGCGGTGGAGCTCACCGCCACCGATGCGAAGGTGGATCTCGCCCTGTCGCTCGACAAGGCGGTGCGCAGCGGCGATCCGCGGATCCGCCAGGTCGAGTCGTCCAACTACGCCGATTCCGCCTGGGAGTCGGCTGTCGCTTCCACAGCCGGTGTAGCGGTGTCCCAGCGGGGAACCGGCGCCTACCTTTTCGCGTACGCGATCGCCGAAGACGGGGGCGACACCCGGACCGGGGGCGGGTTCTCGGTGGGGCGGGAGCCCAGCGAGCTGGATGTGGAGGAGGCTGCCACCGACGCGGTGATCCGTTCGACCCGCCTTCTCGGCGCGGTGAAGCCGCGCTCGACCCGCCTGACCGCGATCTTGGACCCCCGGGTAGCAGCGTCGTTCCTCTCGATCCTGGGGGGGACTCTCTCGGGCGAAGCGGTTGAGAAGGGTCGCTCGCTATTTGCCGGGCGGCTCGGGGAGACTGTGGCCGATTCCAGGCTGACCCTGGTGGAGGATCCCACCGATCCCCGGGCCTATCTAGCCTCGCCCTACGATGCAGAAGGGCTGGCCACCCGTCGGACCGTGCTCATCGAGGACGGGGTGTGCACGCGATTCCTCTACGACACCTACTCGGCGCGCAGGGCAGGTACCGCATCGACCGCGTCGGCCGCCCGGGCGGGGTACGCCTCGACCCCGGGGGTCGGATTCCGCGCCGTATCGGCGCGGCCGGGTACAACATCGCAGGACGATATAGTATCATCGGTGGGCGAGGGAATCCTGGTCACCTCGATCACCGGGGTGCACTCGGGGGTCAACCCGGTCAGCGGGGACTTCTCGGTGGGAGCCGAAGGCCTGATGATCCGGGGCGGGACGATCTCCCAGCCGGTGAAGGAGGCGACCATTGCCTCAACCATTCAACGGATGCTTCTCTCCCTGACCGCCGTCGGTTCCGAGCCGGAATGGCTTCCCGGCCCAGCCGCCGGGGTCACCCTAGCCATCGAGGATATTCACCTCTCCGGAGCCTGAGACAAGCCTGAGCGAAGAGCGCCTGCCGGCGGGCAGGCCGGCAGGCGCAAGCGGGTGAGGTCTTGTACCGGTGGGGTAAACCGGCATTTTGACCCGACTTCACTCTGCACACCATGGCGGTTGGTGGGAGGGCAATGGTGCGCAGCGTGTTGTGAAGCGGGTGCCTCACCCTATCCGGCGCCATCCGAGGCGGGGCGGACGGAGCCGGAATCCTCATGTTTGGAAATTCGTTGGGGAACGATCACCACCGGACAGGGAGCATAGTGCGTCACCTGTGCCGACACCGAACCGATCACCACGTTGGTGAGGCCGCGGTGCCCCTTGGAACCGATCACCAGCATGTCGGCTCCCTGGGCGGCGGTGAAAAGCGTCTTGGTGGCGGCACCGCTGGTCACCAGCCGGTACACGTCTACTCCTGGGTTGTCGCCCAACACGTCGAATAGGTCCAGCTCGAGTTGCTCCTCTTCGTCGGATTGCATCGCCTCGATCGAGTCGTCGGTCAGGAAGCCGGAGGCGTTCACGGGGAATTGCCACACCCGCACCGCCAAGAGGGCATCTCCCCGGCGCCGAGCCTCCCCGGCGGCCCATTCGAGGGCGGCCAACGATCCGGGGGTACCGTCGACGCCCACCACCAGAAGGGGTGTGCCGGGCTTGGGAAGCCTCCGCTCCTTGGGCAGCACTCTGGTCGGGTTGTCGGTCATCGTCATAGTCCTGTCGGGCTCGGGGATACTGGATGTTCCGGGTGGCGAGCCTGTCCTTCACCTTCCACGGTAGAGATCCCACCCGTGAAAACCCAGGGTCGTAAGTCACCCGAAGGCGGGAACAAGGTCACCGAAGAGGGTCGCGAGCGGGAAGCGAGCGCAGGCCCGACACCACCACATCGATGTTTCGGACGGAGCCGGCGCGATCCACCGGTGTCTCGGGACGGTCCGTCACGCCGCACTCTGGCGGCGGAGATAACTGGCCCTCGAAACGTTCATCTCACTGAGATCTTCGGGGAGGATCGTCCGATTTGGCAAGGGTCGAAGGTCCTCGCGACACGTTTCTCAGGTGACGTATCGCGGTCGAACCGAGCACTCCCCGTGCTGCTGACGCGACGAGCGACCAGGGAGGTTCCGAGAACCGGGGCAGTGTGACCTGCTTGCGATGCCGTCCCAAAGAAAGGGTCGCATCGCGACCCCTGGTGACCCGGAGGCACGCCGGCCAGCGGTCCTGCCTGTGCCGCTGCGGCGGGCGGGAGGTGACTGATGCCCACACTGTGCGAGGCTCGGGGCCCGACCGGAGGAGCTGCGCCATCCGGGGGACCGCTAGCGTGGCTTCTGGCGAATCGATGAGAAAAGCGAGGGGAGCCGCCCGCCGGGAGAGGTGGCGATGCAGGCGCGCGATACGTCCGATCAGTACCGACGCGGCAACCGTCGGAGCCACCGCCCGGTCCGCCGGCAGGGCCACGAAAAGCACGTCGGAGCCGCTCGAGAGGAACGGGCGAATGAACAGAGGGCGCCGAAGCGCTCCGTCCATCGGCGCCATCAGGGTGAGCGCTGCACCTATATGGCCGAAGAGCCCCTCGGTGTCCGTGTCGAGCCATTCGCCGGCGTTGTGCAGGGCGCTGTCCAGCTCGGTGGCCAGGGGGCGCGCCGAATCCTCCGCGGAGCCTTCCAGGATGCCTACCGCCTCACCCCAGCTCCCCGGTCCCCAGGACAGCCATGCTCCGGCTTGAGCGGCGGATCCCGATCCGAGGCGTGCTGCCAGCAACAACGCACCGAGCACCCGGGCGGGGCGTTCCCCGAGTGGTAGCTCGGCGCCGGCTGCCATACTGGTCACCCCGAGCAATTCGCCGGCGAAGGCGAGAGCAGTATCGGCACTCGTGATCCCGCTCAGTGGCTCCCAGGTGACCGCCTGGGTGCGATGGGGTTGCTCCATCGTTCCGGATGGGTCCCACCACAGGGCGGTCGAACCCTGCGCGACCACCACCGGGACGGTCATCTCCGCCAGGCGTGCCTCGCCGGTGACCAGAACTGCGGGTCCCGTTCTCACCACGATCGACGGGGCGAGCATCCGGAAGGAGAGATCCCGTGAGGGCTTTCCGACGCCGAGGAGGTTGGTGTGGAGGAGGATGGGGCTCGTCTCCTCCATGGAAAGAGGCGTGCCATTGGAGGGCGGCATGCCGGCATACAGAACCGGCTGGAGATCGGGAGCGCTGGGGCGAAGGAGACCTTCTTCGGTTCGGGTGCTGTAGGAAAATGGCGACGGCCTGGGGTCACCGGCCTGGTTCCGGCTCCCCGGCACCAGGATGCGATGAACGTGCCGGCCGGGGCGACCACGATGGATCCTCTTCCCCCACACCACCACGGCACCGATCACGGCGAGGAAAGCGACCAGGACGAGGAGTCCCGAGATGGCGGACGAAAACCATGAGGTGGTGCATCCCGACGCCCCGAATGTAACCCCGCAGCGAAGACTTTCGATAACGTTCAGCGTTCCTCCTCTCAGAGGAGAACGGGAAAAGGCTCCTCATATCACGATACGAGGGGAAACTCCGTTCCTCAAGAGGCGATGGTCACAAGGGGCGAGGTTCGGGGAGATGCACCCCCTACCAATGTCCCACGAGGAGCCGCGCCGCCGCGGACCTGTCGAGGGGTCCCTGGATGGGTCAGCCGGCCGAGAGGCCGACCGCCACATCAGCAAACCTCGATCCGGTGGCGTGTGCGTGGGAGTTCACCGGAACCAAGGCAGAGGGGTGGCTCTTCACCGCTGCCCACATCCTGCCCGCCACCGCTTCGGGCGTGCTATCGCCGTCGACCGAGATCAGGTCGGTGTGTCGGGAAAGCCAGGAAGTGAGTGCGGTCTCGTTGCGATCGTACAGGGCGAGGCGGGCACGGATCGCGGTGGGATTGTCGTCCGCCCGAGGTGCCACCTGGTTGCCGCAACGGTCGCAGGTGGCGCCCGGCTCGGCTCCCGGGTGGTCGAGCCCGCAGACGGTGCAGACACGCCGCCGGGAAAGCCGGGAGACGACCTCCTCGACCGGTACGGCGAGGCGAATGGCAAGGTCAATGCCGCCGGTGCCGAGCCGGTCGTCGAGCAGCTTGGCCTGCTCGACGGTGCGGGGGAAGCCATCCAGGACGAAGCCCGAGGGTGCCTCGTCTCCGATGTGGTCCCAGATCGCCTCTAGGACCAAGTTGTCGTCCACCAGTTCCCCGGCCTCCATGATCGCCTCGACCGCCGAGCCGATCGGGCTTCCCGTACGCACCGCCCTTCGCAGTGCATCGCCGGCCGAGACGTGGCGAACTGCCAGCCGGCGGGCGAGGGCATCGCATTGGGTGCCCTTGCCGGAACCCTGGCGACCCAGGACGATGATCCGCCGTGCGGTGCCACGGCGCGCAGTCCTAACGAAACCAAACCCCGATGTGCCCATGAATGGAGTATGAGCGGAACCCCTCCCGGACGGCGAGGGCACCTAGGTCCAATTGTTGTGACCAAAGTCCCTGTGCGGGCTGCACCGCTGCTGGCGCGGTTGGCGACGCCGGGAAGGGCCTCTCAGGCCGGCGCTCTCCAGTAGACCGCTGAGCCGCCGGAGGGCGCGTTGCGCAGGACGCAGGTCCCTCCCAAACCGGTGGCGAGGCTGACCAGGTGTGCGATGCCCTCCCCCCCACCCGCCGGGCCGCTGGCAGGCAGGCCGGCACCGTTGTCGACCACCTCGAGGATGACCTCGCCCTTTTCCAAGGTGACGTCGACCACCACAGTGCTCGCGCGGGCGTGCTTCTCCACGTTGAGGAGCATCTCCTGGAGGCTGGCCAGGAGGGCGTTGGCGGTCACCTCTCCCACCTGTGAGTCGATCGCCCCGGCGAAGCGCACCTGGGGCTCGAAGCCCAGCCCCACCGCCGCTTCGGCGGTGACCCTCAGGATCCGCGCGCGCAGTCCTTTGCGGGTCTCCGGCGCCGCTTCGAGAAAAAAGATCGCGGTGCGAACTTGCCGGATGGTGTCGTCGAGGTTGGTGATCGCCTCTTCGATCCGCTCCGCTGCGCCGCCAGCACCTGCCCTGCTAACCGGAGGTACCACCGACTGGAGCGAGAGCCCGATGGCGAACAATCGCTGGATCACCGTGTCGTGGAGGTCGCGGGCGATCCGCTCGCGGTCATCGGCCATCGCCAGCTTGGCTACCTGCTCGTGCAGGCGTGCGTTCTCGATGGCGATCCCCGCCGCGGTCGAAAGAGCGCGGATCAGGTCCACGTCCTCCTCGGTGAACTCCGGTGCTCCCTGCTTGTCGGTGAGGTAGAGATTGCCGTAGACGGTGTCCCGCAACTGGATCGGGACGCCCAGGAAAGAGGTCATCGGGGGGTGCCCCGGGGGAAAGCCGGTCGAGGCTGGATGGGAGGCGATGTCGGCGAGGCGGATGGGTTTCGGGTCGGCGATGAGGAGGCCCAGGACGCCCTTGCCGGTCGGGGAATGGCCGATGCGGGCGATCTGGGCGTGGGTCATGCCGGATACTACGAACTGCGCAAGTCCGGTCCCCGACTCGTCCAGGACGCCGAGCGCCCCGTAGCGGGCCCCGGAGAGGCGGACCGCTTCGGACACGAACCGGCGGAGCGTGGCGTCGAGATCGAGATCGGACTCCACCACAAGAGCGGCGGAAAGAAGGGATTTCAGCCTCTCGGGATCGGTGAGACGCCTGTAGGGCACGGTCCTGACTCTAGACTCGGGTCGTGACCATCAGAGCATTCCTCCTCGACGACCATGAGGTGGTCCGTCAGGGCCTCCGCCACCTTCTTGAAGCGCAAGGGGACATCGAAGTAGTCGGTGAAGCCGCGACCGCCGAAGAGGCACTGAGCCGGATTCCGCCTACCCAACCCAACGTGGCGGTGCTCGACGTGCGCCTGGGCGACGGGGACGGCATTTCGGTGTGCAGGGAAGTCCGATCGCGCCATCCCGAGGTGGCCTGCCTCATGCTCACGTCTTTTTCCGACGACGAGGCGCTGGTATCGGCGGTGATGGCCGGAGCCGCCGGCTATGTGCTGAAGGACGTCAAGGGCAACGACCTGGTCGAGTCGATCCGCTCGGTCGCCGCCGGCAAGTCGCTTCTCGATCCGACCAGCACGCAGAAGCTTCTCGATCACCTGCGGGGCGGCAGCGTGCGTGCGACCGAGGACCAGGCCGATCGCCTCACTCCCCAGGAGAACCGCATACTGGATCTTATCGCTGAGGGATATACCAACCGCCAGATCGGCACCGAGATGCACCTGGCCGAGAAGACGGTCAAGAACTACGTCTCCAACCTTCTCACCAAGCTGGGCATGTCACGGCGCACCGAGGCTGCCGTCTACGCGGTCCGGCGCCAGGAGGAGCAGGAGCGCTCGCACCGGCTCTGAGCACGATCGCCCTGCAGCCGGGCGCCGGGGGGGCGGGACCGTTGCTGGTGACGGATTGGGTACTGTGAAGCCGGTGAAGATCGCATTGCTGACAGGGGGCGGCGACTGCCCGGGCCTTAACGCGGTGATCCGGGCGGTGGTGCGCAAGGGGCAGCTCTCGTACGGAGATCAATTGGTCGGCTTCACCGACGGGTGGCGGGGCGCACTGGAGAACACCCATATATCCCTCGACGTGGCTCGATGCCGGGGCATCCTCCCCCGGGGCGGGACCATGCTCGGGTCGTCGCGCACCAATCCCGCGCGGGTGCCCGGCGGCATGGAGAGGGTGATCGCCAATGTGGAGAAGCTGGGCATTGACGGGATCATCCCCATCGGCGGGGACGATACTCTCTCTGTGGCGCACGCTCTGGCGGGAATGGGAGTCCGGGTGGTCGGCGTCCCCAAGACGATCGACAACGACCTCCGGGGCACGGAAGTGACCTTCGGATTCCACACCGCGGTGCAGACCGCGACCGACGCGATCGACCGGCTCCATACCACGGCCGAGTCGCACGACCGGGTGATCGTTTGCGAGGTGATGGGACGGCACGCCGGCTGGATCGCTCTTTACGCGGGCATCGCGGGCGGGGCGGCGGAGATCGTCATACCGGAGGAGCCCTTCGACGTCGCGGCGATCTGCCACCGGCTGACCGAACGCCACCAAAAGGGCCGTTACGCGTCGGTGGTGGTGATCGCGGAAGGTGCCGTCCCCAAGGGAGGAACGCTCACCACCGCATCGCGGGAGCTGGACCAGTTCGGTCACGTTCGCCTCGGCGGCATTGGAGCTGCCCTGGCGGAGGAGATCGAGAGGATAACCGGCATGGAGGCACGCGTGACCACCCTCGGCCACATCCAGAGGGGCGGGACGCCCACCGCCTTCGACCGGGTGCTCGCCACTCGTTTCGGCATCGCAGCCATTGACGCGATGCACCGGGACGAGACTGACGTGATGGTCGCGCTGGTTGCCGGGGAGATCGTGACGGTTCCCTTTGAGGTCGCATTGAGCAGCCCCAAGACGGTGGATCCGGCTCTGCTCCATGAGGTCGCGGAGATGTTCTTTTCCTAGTTCGTGCGGAACGCGCCACCGCCCGGCGCCGGGGAGGGCGGCAACCGGGCGGTGGTTGTGGGGGGAATCGAGCAGGGTAGGTCGGTCCCCCGCTATTGCCGTTAGGCGGCCAGGTGCGCCGCTTTCGGGTTGAGCAACTCGACCTCTGCGGGCGTCCGGCGCTCGTGCCAGATCCCGAGCCCGACCAGAACGACCATCACGAAAGCCAGGCAGAACGAGGCGATCCCCGCCCACATGGCTATCTGGCCGAAGGTCCAGAATCCGTAGGCCTCGAGCAGCATGCTCCGCAGGGTGGTGCCCTTGAAGACGGTGTTGGCCTCGTTGGCCAGGGTGGTCGCCTGAACGCTTCCCTTGGGAGCCGACATCGACGCGGCACTCACATTCGCGTAGACGCCGTGGTAGGGCATCGCGTAGAGGTGCACCGCGATGAAGTGGTTTGCATAGGTCTCAGCCTGCGGGCCAGTGAGCACCTGCTGGCCTGCATAGGGGAGCAGGTATTGCTTGATCGACGGCGGAATCTCCGTCGAAGAGGCCGGTGCGCTCTGGATGGCCGCTGTGGTGGGGAAGTAGACCTGCTGCTGGGCGAGCTGATCGTGGACGGTGCTGTTGGCAAATGTGTACCCCCACATGAGGAGGGCGCCGGCCACGAGCAACACGACCGCCAGCACGGCTCCTCCGGCGCTGGCGAGTGTGTCGAAAGTCCTGCGCTTCATGGGATGGCTCCTTTCTGGTAATTCTCCCGGTCCCCGCCATGGTGGCGGTGGCCACTGTCATGATGCGCATGGAGCCCCAATAATTAGGAGTGCCTAAGGTCCGCGAGGGCTGGGGGAAAAGGACTGTCCCCACGAGTGACCTTGGTCCCTCTTTTCCTGCTGCGTGCTCGCCGAGAGGGCGTGTGCGTCCACATCCCCTCGAATGGGACGATCACCTTCGGCATGTTCGCAGGATGTGGGGGTAGCGCGACCTTCGGTAGGATTGAGGGGATGCCAGGGCAGCGGTCGCAGACGACCACGCAGGTGTCCGTCGAGGCAATTCTCGATTTCCTCCCCGACGCGGCTCTGGTGGTCGGCAAGGACGGGGTGGTCTCCCAGTGCAACCGGAATGCCGAGGAGACGTTCGGGTTCCCGCCCGGCACTCTCGCGGGGCGGCGGGTCGAGGACCTGATCCCCCCCCGCTTCCGCAGCGGTCACGAGAAGGTGCGGTCCGGCTACGAGGACGGACCGGTCGCCCGCCCGATGGGGGCTGGGCTCGACCTCTGGGGCATGCGGTTCGACGGCACCGAGTTCCCGGTGGACATCAGCCTTGCTCCGGTCGAGACACCGGCGGGGTGTTTCACAGTGGCCCTGGTGCGCGACATCTCCGAGCGGATCGACGACCGCGAGCGGATCACTCTCCTCTCCGAGCGCGATCGGATCGCGCGGGACCTGCACGACCGGGTGATCCAGCGGATCTTCGCCACCGGGCTGGGTCTTCAGGCGGCTGCCGCCCGCACTGGCGACCAGCAGGCGCTCCAGCGGATCAATCACGCCATCGACGAGCTCGATGCCACTATTCGGGAGCTGCGAACCTCGATCTTCGAGCTGGAGAGCCGCCCGTCGAGCTCGCCCACCCGTTCGTCGGAAGTGCGGGAGCGCCTCTTGGAGGTCGCTGCCCGGGCGGCAGAAGGTCTCGGATTCCATCCGGCGGTGCGCTTTTCGGGAGCGATCGACCTCCACATCGGGGAGTCGCTGGCCGCCGACCTCATGGCGGTCATCCGGGAGGGATTGTCCAACATCGCCAAGTATGCGAAGGCGAGAACCGCCGAGGTATCAATCGCGGTCGATGGAAGGGAGGTGGTGGTGACCGTGGTCGACGACGGTCGAGGGATCGGGACTCCCCGCCGATCCAGCGGCCTGGACAATCTGCGCTCCCGAGCCGAAGCCCGCGGGGGAAGCCTCTCTGTGGGCAACCGGGACGGCGGGGGCACCCGACTCGAATGGCGGGCCCCCCTGGACGGGGACTAGCTACCAGGGGACCGGCGGACACCACCTTCACCCTGGAGGAGGTCCGGCGAGCCCGCGCCATTCATCCCTCGACGATGACACGTCCCGGAGTGGGGCTGCGTTCGGTCTCCTGAGGCGCGTTCTCCCAGCGTCCGGCTCACCGCGGAATGCGGCGAGCAGAAACGCTATCCTGGCCTCGAATGTTGCGACTCCCACTTTCCCTGGTGGGGGACGGCTATCTGGTTCCATGTGTCGACGGCACTGACCGCCCGTACCTGTCGATGGACGCAGCCGCCTCCACGTCCGCCCTCCCCGAAGTGTTCCAGCGCCTGGAGGAGTTCCTGCCCCGGTATTCGAGTGTCCATCGTGGTGCCGGGTACAAGTCGCAGGTCTCGACCCGGGCCTACGACGAGGCGCACACCGCTGCCCGGGTGTTCGCCGGGCGAGAGGGGCGGGACGATGTGGCCGTCTTCTGCCGGAACACCACCGAGGCGATCAACCACCTCGCCTACCGGCTCGACCTGAGTCCTGACGAGGTGGTGGTGACCACGGTCGCCGAGCACCATGCCAACCTCCTTCCCTGGCGCAGGTACGCATCCTGCCGATATGTCGAGTGCGACGAGAAGGGCACGTTTGGCGTCGACGAAGTGGTGGCTGCCCTGGAGGGAGAGCCCCGACCTCGCCTTCTCGCGATCACCGGGGCCTCCAACATCACCGGGTGGAGCCCTGCCCTCGAACCCATCATCGATGCGTCGCACCATCTGGGGGTTCCGGTTCTGGTGGACTGTGCCCAACTTGCCCCTCACCGGCCGATGCCGCTGGAAGCGGATTTCATCGCGTGGAGCGGGCACAAGATGTACGCACCCTTTGGCGCCGGGGTCCTCATCGGGCCGAGCGCCACATTCCAGTACGGGGAGCCTTTTCTTGCCGGGGGAGGGGCGGTCGAGCTGGTCGACCTCGACGAAGTCCTCTGGACCGAGCCCCCCGATCGGGAAGAAGCGGGCTCGCCCAACGTGGTGGGGGCGATCGCCCTCCAGGTGGCGATGGAGCATCTCCTGTCGATCGGGTGGGACAAGATCGCCGAGCACGACCAGCTTCTCTCCGAACGGCTTCGCAAGGGTCTGGGCGCGATCCCCGGGGTACGGGTGCTCGGTCCGGGTGGCCGGTCGGGCGGGACGCTCTTCCCGGGCGAGAGCGATGCAGACCTGCTTCCGGTGGTGACCTTCACCGTCGACGGGATCCACCACGGCCTGGTTGCCGCCCGCCTGAGTGCGGAATTCGGCATCGGGGTGCGCCACGGGTGCTTCTGTGCGCACCCCTACCTGATGCGCCTGCTCGGTCTCTCTCACGATGAAGTCATGGCTTACCGGGCCGACGTGCGGGAGGGGAACCATGTCTCGATGCCCGGAGCGATCCGAGCCAGCACAAGCCTGTCCACCTCGACGGAGGACGTCGACCGGTTACTGGATTCGCTCTCGACCATCGCGGGCGGCTCCCCGCCTCCGATCCCCTATATCCAGGACCCGAGGTCAGGTGACTGCTATCCCGATCCGGAGGCCACTTCATGGTACGTGGGTGGGGGGAATTTCCCGTCCTGCGGGAGCGGCTGAGCCCGGCACTCAGGACGCGGCGACATCCCGCTTGGGCTCCAACGCCCCGCGCAGCCTGGGGCTCGCAAGCCCCGGCACTCAGGACGCGGCGGCAGCGGTGGCGGAACCCGACGAGGGTGCACTAGCCGGGCTGGTCGACCCGCTGGAACTGGTCCCGGACGAGTCCGGCGTCGAGGAGCTCGCGGACGTGCCGGAGGATTCGGCGGACGATGTCTCCTTGGTCTCCTTCTTCGCCGCGGGCGAAACGCCTGTGGACCGGCTGTCGGTCTTGTAGAAGCCGCTGCCCTTGAATGCGATTCCGATCGGGCTGAAGACCTTGCGGAGCTGGCCCTGGCATCCGGGGCACACGGTCAGAGGTTCGTCCTTGAAGGACTGGACGACCTCCAGATGTTCCGAGCATTTCGTGCAGGCGTACTCGTAGGTGGGCATGTACCTATTTTGGCACTCGCGGACAAGGAGTGCTAACCATTCGGTGGAGGGCGCTGCACTCGACAAACGGCCCCGTGAGAGCCCGGCTCCCGGGAGCAGGGCGAGTCCCACGTTTCGGATGGTTGCCGTATGCTGGGAGGGTTGTGAGCGATTCGGAGAGGACGGCACAGCGGGTTCGAAAGGCGGTCATCCCTGCTGCCGGATTGGGCACCCGCTTTCTTCCCGCGACAAAGGCACAGCCCAAGGAGATGCTTCCCTTGGTCGACACCCCGGCGATCCAGTACGTCGTATCCGAGGCGGCGTCGCTGGGAATTCGTGACGTCCTCCTGGTAACCGGTCGGGGTAAGCGATCCATCGAGGACCACTTCGACCGCTCCTTCGAGCTGGAGCACTTTCTGGAGGCGGCAGGCAAGCGGGACGAATTGCAGCAGGTGCAGGAGATCTCCCGCCTTGTCGACATTCACTACGTGCGCCAGGGCGAACCGCGGGGCCTCGGCCACGCGGTTCTGGCCGCGCAGGGCCACGTGGGTGACGAACCGTTCCTGGTGATGCTTGGCGACGACATCATGGACCCGAGCGAAGGGGTGACCGCAGGGATGGTCGACCTCCACGCCGCCACGGGTT
Source organism: Actinomycetes bacterium (assembly GCA_021817065.1). Classification (GTDB taxonomy): domain Bacteria; phylum Actinomycetota; class Acidimicrobiia; order Acidimicrobiales; family JAKAVM01; genus JAKAWH01. The sequence continues at coordinate 7,642 of JAKAWH010000023.1, read as the reverse complement.
GTTCGGTGGTGGCACTCAAGGAAGTACCCCTGACCGAGATCTCCCAATACGGTTGTGCCCGGGTCGAGGAAGCCGCTGACGGGGCGGTGCGTATCGTCGAGATCGTGGAGAAGCCCGATCCCCACGAGGCGCCTTCCAACCTGGCGGTGATGGGACGGTACGTGCTGACTCCGGAGATTTTCGAGGTACTTGCCGCCATCCCTCCCGGACGAGGCGGGGAGATCCAGTTGACCGACGCGATCGCCCGACTAATCGAGATCCAACCGGTGTACGGGTTCCCCTTTTCCCGGGGGCGCTATGACGTCGGGAACAAGCTCGACTATCTCAAGGCAACCGTAGAAATGGCTATCGACCGACCTGATCTCGGGCCGGAGTTCAGGGAATTCCTTGCACGCCTGGTCAAGGACGAGCGGATCTGACCGGTTGCAGCTCTACGCTCGCCTGCCCGATCCCGCTCTCGAGCTTTCAGGGATGCCGCCTTCCACTTCGGGGGTCCTGTCCCGCGACCTTCCAGGCGTTCCGTGGGAGCTGAGGGCTAGACTCTGCTCCCATGACCGACGTCCGCGGAGGCTTGACCCATCTCGACCCCCTGGGTCGAGCGAGAATGGTCGACGTCACCCCCAAGGAGGCGACACATCGGCGTGCTCTCGCCCGGTGCCGGGTGTCCATGGAGCCGGCTACCACTGCCAAGGTCGCCTCGAATGCGATCACCAAGGGCGACGTGCTAGGTGTGGCGAGGATCGCCGGAATTCAGGCGGCCAAGAGGACCGCTGACCTGCTGCCGCTCTGCCACCCGCTGCTGGTCGGATCGGTGTACGTCAACTTTACTATCGGCGACGACCACGTCGACGTGGAGGCCCAAGTGGAAACGGTCGACCGGACCGGCGTGGAGATGGAAGCGCTGACCGCCTGTGCAGTTGCTGCACTCACCATCTACGACATGTGTAAGTCGATCGACCGTTCGATGACCATCGGGGATCTGGCACTGTGGGAGAAGACCGGCGGATCCTCGGGAACCTGGCGCAGGAGCCAGGCCAACGCGATGTCCCGGTCGTTCGACCTCTAAGGATCTTTTCGCCGGCCACTTGCGCAGGACCATCTGGGTGCAGTCCGACGGTCACCCCACCGGTGCAATCCCGCGCTTACAGCGGTCCACAACGCGCATCGTACTTTTCCCGAAGAATTCCACGGGTATTCCACTGGCATTGGAGAGGGTCCGCGTAGTACAAAGGACCTAGCTCCCCGTCATCGTGCCGCCACCTACGTGTCCTGGCGTACAAGATCGACGTGGGACGAAGCTCGGTATTTCATCGAGTGTTCACGCAATGGCGCGACCATCCACCACTTTCGACCTACCGCGCGTTAAGGTCCTCAAGCAAGAAAGCAGGCTAAGGAGCATTTGACCGTAGTGGTAATCCTTTTCCTGATTGTCCTGTGGGCGATCGTCCTGGGTCCGTCGCTTTACCGGCGGTGGACCGAGGGACGGGTTGGCGACTCGATCGGCGAGTTTCACAGCCACCTGAACGTTCTCCATCGGACACATCCCGGACTGGTTACCCCAGCTCATGTGCTCGACGAGGAATATCCCGCAACATCGGCGGTGGGGCCCCTTCCCCCGCCGGCTCGTAGCGTTCCGGTGGTGCGTGTCCTCAGAACCGGAACGGATCCGAGCCCCTTCACCGCTCCCGCTCCGAGTGATCTTTACCGACCCACATACCCCGCAGTTCCTGCGGCTCTCATGCAGCCACCACCTAGGGCTACCGCGCCGATGCGGTCCTTCGCTCGCCAAGGCGCTCGCAAGAGACGCCGTGACACGATTCGAGCTCTCACCATCTCAATCGCATCGTGTCTGGCGCTCGGCGCGGTCCCCGCCCTCAGACCTCTTTGGCTGATAGCTGTGGTAGCGGGTGCAGCGCTGGTCGCCTACATGGCTCTTTTGGTGCGCTTCGAGATCAACGCGGTGGAACGGCGCGAGAAGGTACGAGTTCTTCCCGCGATTCGAAACCCGCGCGCCATGCGCGCGTCCCGTTATGTGATGGTGGGTTCGGATGGCCCTTCCTACCTTGGCGAGGACGAGGACTCTGTCGTGGTGATCAGCGCCGCCGGCGGCGCGTAGACATTCGCTGCTTTCTTCTGTGACCTCCGAACATGGCGGTGACGATGATCTATTCGAGGGGCTCAGCAGTGCGGTGCGCGCCCAACTCGATGAAGTCCATCACGCGCGCGAGGTCGCCCTTCCGGCATGTCGCCGAGCGATACGCGCATCCGGGCTTGCGATACGAGCGGTGCACCTGCGCCATCACGATCGCTGGGAGGAGCGGATAGCCGAGGCCCGGCGCGAGCTGGAAGTTGCTCAGGAGGCCCTCCGCCCGTTTCCGGAGGTTTCCGCCGCTGGGTTCCTGCACGATGCGGAGAAGGAGGTGGCCGAGGCGCACCTGTGTGCCGCTCTGGTGGAGGGAGAACCGCTTCCCGGCTGGGACGCGGTCGGGGTGCGGCTGCCCGCCTGGCTCAATGGGCTGGCCGAGGCTGCATCCGAGGTGCGGAGATTCGTGCTCGACCGGCTGCGTGACGGTGAGTTGGATGGAACCGAGCGACTTTTCTCGGCGATGGAGACCACCTGCGACATGCTTGCGACAGTCGATTACCCGGACGCGATAACGGGCGGATTGCGGCGCTCTGTCGACGCTCTCCGTGCGGTCGTCGAGCGGACTCGCGCCGACCTCACCACCACGCTTATCCAGGAGAGGCTACAGCAATCCCTGAAGGGCGGCCTCGGCAAACTCTGATCCGGGGGCGGACCCGCTTCATTCCGGGAGATCCTGGGCGGTGCGCCTTCCCTCAGCCGCTTTCGAGAAGTTCGGACTTGCGCACCTTCGGGCAGGATGCACCGCGACCTTCTTCGCCGAGACGGCACCTGCTGCACGACCAGTCGCCGTTCGGCGGGCGCCACATCATGGAGCCACAGGTGGGGCAGCGCTCCTGTCCAACACTGCATTCCCATCCCTGGTAGCGACTCGACGAGAGCGGGCATCCTCGTCCGTGGCAGGTGGCCCAGGCAGGATCGGGCGCCAGAGCATCGACCGGGCACACGCGGACGCAGTCACCGCAGTCGTCGCACAGGAGCGGGTCCACCCGGTAGGCGACCGGGTACCCATCGAATTGGGAGATGGCCTCGCGTTCGCAGGCGAACTCGCACGCACCGCATCCGATGCACGACTCGGCGACGGAGTAGGCCATCAAACCACCCCGAGATGACTGGCGGCTCTGGCCTTGAGAGAAGTCACCAGTTCCTCCGGTTTGCCCGAACAGCTGCAACCTCCCGGAAAGTCATTGCCGTCCTCAGGCGTCGACGGGAACCCGGCGTGCCGTTGCGTCGAAGAGTGTTTGCAGCGTCTCGGCGTACCGGAAGAAGCGGTCCTTGCCGAGTGGGTCATTGGCGGTCACTTGGAGGGGGGTGTCTGCTATCGACAGGGCATTCAGGGAGTGCGCGTTGTCGGCACCACCATGGGATGCGATGTTGTCGACCATCTCGGTCCATGCCGAGAGAGGACCACTGATGGTGGCGTCAGGAGCGAACCCTGCGGGATCAGAAAGCTCGCCGTTCGAGGTCACGTCGTATCCGTCGAACACGATTCCATACGTTGTGGCAGGCCCTCCCGAGTCGGGGACGATCTCGACGGCCAGCCGGAAATTGGCGAAGCCGAGAGCCTGGTACACCTCGGGCTCTTCGCTCGCATGGGCGGCGAGGAACTCGAACCATTGCTCGGAGGGGAAAGTGGCGGAGAGAGTGGGGTCGACCATCATGCAACGCTCTCGCTCTGGTAGCTGGCACCGCCGTCGGTGCCTTCGAGTATCTCAGCGGGAAGCTTCATGCGACCACGGCGTGAGAGACCGGCCCTGTCACAGCGTTGCAGGTACTCCTCGATTACACGAGTACGCAGGATGTCGGAGGCTGCCAGGCCCATTTCCTCGGCTTGCTTCAAGCCGCCGGCAGCGAGGATCGCCGCAGGCTCTACCACTTCAGGAGTGGTGAAAAGTGCCGAGATCACTTCCTCGCCGCGGTCGAGGTAGGCGTGGAAGTCATGGGCAATCGACGGATCGCGCTCCAAGCGGTAGCGCAGGTGCATGGTCCCGTAGGCGACGTGGCGAGCCTCGTCCTGCATGCAGAGACGGAATATTCGCTTCTCCACCGGCGAGGGAGCGAGCAGCTCTCCTGCCCGGAATACCGAGAGCACCAGTCCCTCCGCGAGTAGGTGCATGAGAGCGGACCCCTCGTCGTAGTTCTGAGCGTCGAGGACCACCTTTAGGAAGGTCTCCACGACCGGGATCGCCTTGCCGAGTCCGCCTCCACCGGCGAGTGCCCTTTTGCGGAAGACCTCGCTGTGCCGGGCCTCGTCCATGATCTGGGTACACAGGAACATCTTCGCTTCGATGAAGTCATGGTTGATGCGCCAGAGCCATTTCGCTGGGAAATCAGCGGCGAGCATCTCGATCTCCGAGAGGAGGGTTGCGAACTGGCACATCGCGTGTTCGAGATCGTCGTCGAGCTGGGGGAGCTCCGACCAGGCGATGTCGCGCGTAGCGCTCCATTGGCGGCTGACCGCCTCCTCGTACAGCTCCATCACGTTGTCGGACCACACATCGACCTTGTCATTGAGCGTGTAGCCGATGTCAGGCACTTCCGCGTCGATGTCGCAGCCACGGGGCGCCATGGTGCGTCGGGGAGCGTGTTCGGGAACCTCACCGTAGCTCCCGATCGCAATGTCGCGGAGGGTCAGCCCCACCTTGCTGGGAGTCGCACGGACGCCCCACTCGGCATGGGAATTGTTCAACCAATCGAGGTCGAACTTCCCCTGCTTGGCTCGTTCGAGATACCCAATGTCGACGGTCGTCGTGGTCACTGCCGGTCTCCTGGCGCTCGGTTGTATCGGGTCGTTGCGAGCGGGGCGTCGATCGCCTAGCCCGCAGAATTGAAACGCATTCTCTTTTCAAAGGCGACCGTAGGGCGAGGGTGATTTCGCTGCCTAGGGACTAAAGTCCCTAAAAAACCAGTTGTGTGACCCTGGCTGGTAGGACCTGCCTGTTTGCATGCCAGGGACTCTTCTCTCGGACGACCGGACCAGCCGTCACCAAGTAGGGCCCGCTCTTGCGGTGTGGCACACTTGCTGCCCCCAAGCCGGAAATCCACCAGGATCTCCGTCGCGGCTGGTGTGAACCGCCCTGGGCTCCATGGAGGCTCGATTTATTGGATTCCAACCGGGATTCGGTCGGCCTCATGGGCAGCATAGAACGCATCCTCGAACTCCGCTGGAGGGATGTCGCCGCAGTGGCCGTGGAGCCGGTCGGCGTTGAACCACTCCACCGAGGTGAGTGTAGCGAGCTCCAGATGGTCGACGTCGTCCCAGCCGGTAGCGTCGGGTCCGTAGACGCATTCGGCTTTGTAGAGGCCATTTGTCGTTTCGGCCAGGGCGTTGTCGAACGAATCGGTCACCGTCCCGATCGAGGGAACCGCGCCGATCTCCTCCAGCCGCTCGGTGAAGCGCACCGAGGTGAATTTAGACCTCGCATCGGAATGTGTCACGAGTCCAGCAAGTCGTCTGGCTCCGCGCTTGACCCTCGCCATCTCCAGGGCTTCCAGTACCATCTCGGTCTTCATATTCGATGCCACCTGCCAGCCGACGATCATGCGGGAGAACGCGTCGACGATGAAACAAACATGGGCCATGCCCGATCGCGTCGGCACGTACGTCAGATCGGTGACCCACAGTGCATTGGGGCGATCAGCTCTGAAGTTCCGCTTCACGAGATCGGCAGCACGCTCGGCATCGGGGTCCGAGATCGTAGTGGCGACCTTCTTCCAACGTCTCGAAAAGCCCTTGATTTCGAGGGCTTTCATGAGGCGCACCACCTGGTCCCGGCCGATCTCATGGCCGGCTCGCATCCGCTGCCTTCCAGAGTTTGTGGGCACCGTAGACCTTCTTGTTGGCGATCCACAGGGCCATGAGGACGTTCATCATGACTGCGTCGTGAAGCGCGCGAGCCGAGGGATTCACCTCTCGGTCCTTGGCTGTGTAATACGTGCTCGGAGCCATCTTGAGTGCATTGCAGATGGGCTCGACACCGAACTCGGTCCGGTTCGCCTCGATGAAATCGACGATCACCTGTGTGGGCGGTCGAGCTCCGCCGCGAAGAAAGCCGACGCCCGCCGTAGGATCTCATTCGCGCGTGCCAGCTCCCGGTTTTCCTGTTCAAGCTCCTTGATGCGGGCAGCCTGCTCGGAGGTCGTCCCTGGGGCGATCCCATCGTCAATGTCCGCCTGCTCGACCCATTTGCGGACGGGTTCAATTCTGAGCATCCCCCCGTTGGCCGGACACCTCGATTAGGAGGTAGTTCGTGCCTACGGCAACCAAGCAACCACATGATGAACTGGGCCAAGTCCCTCGGGTAGTGCTGGCCGGCTCGGGGTGGTCCAACGTCGACCTCCTATCGCTCCATGCCCTCCAGGGTAGAGCACAAGATGTTGTGCTCGCGTAGTTATCGCGCGACGCCCTTTCCATCATATCCATGGCCAGAAGTGGTGGATCCTCAGGAATCATTTCCCCTGGTCAGCACCCCATTTCAACTGAATCTCAGTGCCTCATATCAGGAGCCCTGTAAATCCCTCGTTTGTGAGAAGGCCGGTTGCCGTATGCGGCTGCGACGCGAGGTCATTGGCTCGTACTGACTCCGTGCTCCGCCAGGATACGCTCGACCGCGTCTGGGTCGTCCGGGGTGATCGTCGGGAGGATTCTCTTGCCCACGTTGATTACGAGCGCCGTCTCCTTTTTCGGGCGTCCGGGGTCGAGGTTCCACCAGTGCACGAAGTCACTAGAGCCCCAGATGCGCCACTTGCCGGTGAGCCCGCTGAGCGGCTGCCTCGTGACTGAGCGCACCGTGTCGTAGGGAATCGTCTTCGCGGACCCCCAAGCGTAGTAGCGCCGGATGACTACGGAATGGTCATCACAGGCGATCCGGCCATCATCGTAGGGCATGGCCTCATTATTCTCGATAAGTCGGCGCCGATGGGTGACCGCCGCCTATGGGCGCCGAAAATGCCATCCATGCTTGCACACCGCCCGCAGCGCTCTCTCGGTGAGCGTTCGCCGGTTGCATGTGCTGTGGCGCCCCTGACTATTGGCGATGTAGACATCGCCAAGCTACGAAGAGCCGATCGTCTGGGCGGCTTCATCCACAAGTACCGGATGATCGCCTGAGCTGGGCGGACGGGGTTCTCGGTACCTACACGCCCGGGTCGCTGCCGGCAAGCCACCCAGGACCCGCAAGCGGCAGCGCAAGACGCTCGCCGATCTGGCGGGAGCCAATGCACCGCCTGAGGGCGAACCCGCACGAATCGCCGCGACGGCCTGACCACCCAGGCCCATCCCGGCGCGCACGCCACGACGGGCAACGCCACCACAGATCAACCAACGGGATCCAGGACCGGTTGATACACCCCCGTGGCATGATGAAACCAAACGTGAATCGGCTCCACGATGAAACGTGATGTGATGAAGGAGCGCCTCGCCGTTCCTGCGTAACGGGCCCGCCGACAGAGGCAGAGCCGGCGCCTCATCTACGGGAGAGCTCTCCATGGCGACCCGAC
>JAKAWH010000022.1 GCA_021817065.1 Actinomycetes bacterium | reverse complement strand
CCGGGGCAAAGTGGTGACAAGCACCCGTCCTCCGCCATCCACCACCGATGCGATCGAGGCCATCAGATCGTCGATCTGGCCCTCGGTGGGCCGTACGTGCACGTCGGGATCGATCAGGCCGGTGGGCCGTACGATCTGTTCCACCACTCGTGAGGACTCCCGCAACTCAAAGGGGCCGGGAGTGGCCGACAGGAAGATGCACTGGCCGATCCGGGCGTCGAACTCTTCGAAGGTGAGCGGTCGGTTGTCCAGTGCCGACGGCAGACGGAACCCGAACTCCACCAAGGTCTCCTTGCGTGACCGGTCGCCGCGAAACTGCCCCCGTATCTGAGGCACCGACTGGTGGCTCTCGTCGAGAACTACCAGGAAGTCCTCCGGGAAGAAGTCGAGAAGAGTGAAGGGGGCTTGTCCCGGTGCTCGCCCGTCAATGTGGCGGCTGTAGTTCTCGATACCGTTGCAGTACCCGATCTCCCGCATCATCTCGACGTCGTGGCGGGTGCGCATCCCGAGCCGCTGGGCCTCCACCAGCTTCCCCTGGGCGTTCAACTCGGTCAACCGTGCGTCCAGTTCCGCCTCGATCAACCCGATCGCCCGGTCCATCTCCTCCGAGCCGGCGACGTAATGGGTAGCGGGAAAGACGATCACCTCGGGAAACTCGGCAAGGGTGTCCCCCGTCAACGGATCCACCCGGGACAGCTTCTCCACCGTGTCACCGAAAAGCTCGATCCGGACCAGGTTCTCCTCGTAGGCCGGGTGCACCTCGATGGTGTCACCGCGCACACGAAACTTGCCCCTACCGAGTGCGATGTCGTTTCGCTCGTAGCGCATGTCCACCAACTGCCTGATGATCGAGCGCTGATCGTGCTCCTCGCCGGGAGCCAGCGCAAGGATCTCCGACCGGTATTCAGTAGGCGACCCCATCGCGTAGATGCAGGACACCGATGCCACCACGATCACATCCCTGTGCAACAGCAGGCTGGAGGTAGTCGAGTGCCGCAGGCGATCGATCTCGTCGTTGATCGAGGAATCCTTCTCGATATAGGTGTCCGACGACGGCATGTACGCCTCTGGCTGGTAGTAATCGTAATAGGATACGAAGTACTCGACGTGGTTGTGGGGGAACAGCTCTCCGAGTTCGGAGGCGAGCTGGGCGGCGAGCGACTTGTTGGGCGCGATCACCAGGGTCGGGCGCTGTACCGCTTCGATGGTCCAGGCGATGGTGGCGGTCTTGCCGCTGCCGGTGATCCCGAGCAGCGTCTGGAACCTCTCACCAGCGGTAAGTCCGTCGCACAGCTCGGCGATCGCCTTCGGCTGGTCACCCGCAGGCTTGTGCGGGGAGACCAACTCGAATTTACGGACGGTCATCGGCCATCCCTCGCCTTGCCCCCCGCAGGCTCATCAGGAGAATCCAGTTCGAGAAGCCGGTCGCTCACCCGGCTGCTGTCCCCGCAGGGTTCCGATCCACTCCCAAGCTCGATCCACCTCGATGGCCAGTGCCTCCCGGTCTCCGGAATTGTCCACCACGAAGTCGGCCAGCCCCAGCCGCTCCTCCCGCCCGATCTGGGCAGCCATCCGGGCACGGGCATCCAGAATGTTCATCTTCCGGGACATGACCAGCCGAGACAGGCGTAGCTCGTCGGGAGCGTCGACCACCACGACCGCCTCCATCGGGTAGCGCTCACGGGTAGCTGCAGTTAGGAGTGGGATCTCCAGTACCACCACCTTCTCAGTGCCTCCCCCTCCCTCTGAGGCTGCCACCTCCCCCATCCGGGACGCGATGAGCGCGCCCACTGCCGGATGGGTTATCGCGTTGAGGTCTGCCAGCGCGGCTGGGTCGTGAAAAGCCACGTCGGCCATCTTCTGGCGGTCGAGAGTGCGGTCGGCTGCGAGCACCTTCACCCCGAACCGGTTCACGATGGCTGCGTGGGCATCGGTTCCCGGCTCAACCGCCCGACGCGCCATCAGATCTGCATCGATTACCTCGGCGCCGTAGGCAGCCAGCAAGCGGGCCACCTCCGATTTGCCCGAGCCGATCCCCCCGGTGAGGCCGATTACCAGCATCAGGCACGGCTCCAGGCATAAGAAGCGGCCTCTAGGCCGATTACCAGCATCAGGCACGGCTCCAGGCATAAGAAGCGGCCTCTAGGCCGATTACCAGCATCGGTCATCTTCCCATGCGTCGCGGATTGGACACGATGGCGAAGAGCACCAGGGTGGTCGAGTCAACCTGGTCGGTCACGAAGAAATCATTATCGGATATACCGGTCGCTCCCCCGGCATCCCCGCGCGCGATGAGACGGTACGCCAGGGGAAGGACCTTGGTGTACGCGGAGATGTACCAGCTCCGGGGCAGGCGACGGCGCAACCCGAGTACATCGAGAGCAAGCACCCGGCGGGCCTTCACCCGGCGGCGCCCGATGTCCTGCTTCACAGCGGGGTTGCCGTCCAGCCCTCCCACCCATACCGACTCGAAGAACTGTCCCAGCAATCCGGCAAGGTCTGCCGCCTCGAACGCCACCACGTGGAAAGGGTTCTCGAAATCCGCAGGCGCGTTGGGACACAGGAAGAACGCGGTTCCCGACGGGGCGAGCACCCGCGCGATCTCAGACACGTGGGTCTCGGGACGATCGAAATGCTCGATAAGGTGGGAGGAGCACGCCCAATCGATACTTCCCTCTGATAGACCCAACCGAGCGGCGTCCATACAGGCTGCAGTCAAACCCGCGCCCTCCCACCGGTGTTGAGCCTGGGCGGCCGCTCCCGGGTCGTAGTCGACCCCCACCACGCGCCGCCCCTCGCCGGCGAAACTCACCGATTCGAAGCCAAGGCCGCAGCCCGCGTCGAGGACACGTCCTCGCCCGAGACGCAACCCCACCTCCCGGTAGCCGGCAGCGTGCAATGCGAGCAGCGAGTCGGGGGTGGCGCCCGGGGTGGGACGCTCCCCGGTCAGTCGGGGGGTAGCTACCCCCGGCAGGTAGGGTGACTCGCCCGACCGCTCTTCGGAGCGGGCAGGCCGGTCAAGAGGAACGTCGAGAGTGCAGGCATTCTGCCCACCCGGGGGTGCGTCCAGAGAAGGGTCAATGGCGGTCACGGTGCTGACGATGCTATTCCTTCTCCCTTGCAGTCCTACACGCTTCCCGGCGCCCGCTCCCGACCCATTACCTCACCACCAGCCCGCCTGGGCAGAAATCGAGCTCGCGAGTGGGCCCTCCACTTGGTCCTCGCCTTAGGTGCCCTGGTACCCCTCCTCGCCACCCACCCCGGAAAGCTCGCCGCCGACACCAAGAGCTACCTCTATATCAATCCTGCCGGGGTCATGCGCCAGGCGCTCTCCATGTGGGACTCTTTCGTCGGCAACGGAACGGTCACCCACCAGTACATCGGTTACCTCTTCCCGATGGGGCCCTATTACTGGCTGGTACAGCACCTGGGCATCCCGATGTGGGTCGGCCAGCGCCTCTGGCTGGCGGGCATCTTCTTCGCAGCGGGCTCCGGGGTGCTCTTCCTCTTCCGCCACCTTGGGCTGGGTGGCCCGGGGCGTCCGGTCGCCGCCTTCGCTTTCATGGTCTCGCCTTACGTACTCTCGTACTCAGCGCGCCTGTCAGCCCTCCTTCTGCCCTGGGCGGGGATCGGCTGGCTGGTGGGCTTCACCCTCCTTGCCCTGCGACGAGGCGGCTGGCGCTACCCGGCGCTGTTCGCTCTGGTTGTGGCGGTCACTGGGACGGTGAACGCCACCTCCCTAATCTATGCGGGATTCGCTCCGCTCCTGCTAGTCCCCTACGCGGTTCGGGTCGCCAGGGAATGCTCGTGGGGCGATGCACTACGGGCGGTCCTGCGGATCGCGGTCCTCTCCATTGCGGTCTCCCTGTGGTGGATCGTCGGGCTGATCATCGAATTCTCCTACGCCCTCAACATCGTCGTGTACACCGAGTCAATCCCCACCGTCACCCTCACCTCTCTATCGTCCGAGGTGTTGCGCGGCTTGGGCTACTGGTATTTCTACGGCGAGGACCAGATCGACCACTACGTCCAGGCTGCCCCTCCGTACATGGCGTCTATCTGGTACCTTCTTGTCGGCTTCGCCCTCCCCGCCGTCCAGATGGGCATCGGGATGCTCTCCCGATGGCGGTACAAGGCATACTGCGCGTTCCTCGTCCTAGCAGGGGTGGTGCTCTCGGTCGGCGCCTATCCCTTCCGCCACTCGACGCCCTTCGGCGCAGCGCTGAAGACCTTCCAGTCGACCGGGATCGCCGGTCTGGCACTCCGAAGCGACAACCGGGCGGTTCCTCTCATCCTCCTGGGCCTGGCCGGATTGACCGCCGCCGGGATCGAGGCCGTGTGGGTTCGTCATCGCGTGGGTGCGGCGATGATCGGGGTGGTGTTGGCGGGAGGAGCCGCGGCTACTCTCCCCTCCCTCTGGACAGGATCGCTCATTGGAACCAACCTTCTCTTTCCGTCCCACCTGCCTTCCTACTATCACCAGGAGGCCGACTACCTCAATACCCACCGCACCTCTACCCGGGTGCTCGACGAACCCGGCGACGACTTCGCTTACTACACATGGGGGACCACTATCGACCCGGTGGACCCCGCCCTCCTCACCCGTCCCTTCGTCGCCCGTGAGCAAGTGCCCTACGGGTCTGCAGCATCGGCCGACCTCCTCAACGCCCTCGACGAGACCATTCAGGAGGACACCTTCAACCCTCTCAGCCTCGCACCCATTGCCCGGCTCATGAGTGCCGGCGATATCGTCCTGCGATCCGATCTCGCCTACGAGAGATTCAATACCCCCCGTCCGGTGCAAACCTGGTCTCTCTTCGACCCTCCGCCTCCCGGCCTGTCCGGGCCAATCCCCTTCGGCAAACCCCAGCCGGCCAAGCCCTCCCCCTACCCTCTGGTCGACGAAACTGCTCTGGCCACCTCGCCTTCCGCCCCGTGGCCTCCCCCCCTGGCGGTGTTCCCGGTGTCTCACACCCGTCCCATTGTCAGGACGGAACCGGCCACGCGCCCCATTGTCCTGGACGGCGACGGAGCCGGAATGGTAGCCGCCGCCGGTGCCGGCCTCCTGGATCGCAACCCGACTATCTTCTACTCTGCGACCTTTGCCCACAACGGTGCCGCTCTCAAGAAGATCCTCCACGAGGGTGCAGAGCTGGTGGTAACCGACACCAACTACCTCGCCCAGGAACGCTGGGGAAGCGTCCGTGAGAACGTCGGCTACATCCAGGTGCCCGGCGAACCGGTGCTGGTGAAGGATTACACCGCCCATTCCCTCCCCCTCTTCCCCGGAGAGAAGACCGCAGACCAGACAGTCGCCCAGCTCCACGGTATTCGCCAAGTAGTGGCCACCAGCTACGGGAACCCGATCTCCTTCGTCCCAGAGAACCGCCCTACCAACGCTTTCGACGGAAATCCCAGCACGGTCTGGACCACCGGTGCCTTCGGCAACCCTGTCGGAGCACGTATCCGAGCAATCCTGGACCAGCAGGTCACTACAGACCACCTGGTGTTCGTGCAGCCGCTACAAGGCCCCCGCGACCGTTTCATCACCCGCATTACCATCACTTTCGGCAACGGGCATGGTTCGAAGACCAACTCGGTTACCGCCACTCTGGGGGAAGCGTCGCGTACCCCTGCAGGACAGCGAGTGAGCTTTTCCCGGAGGACTTTTTCCACCTTGGAGGTGCGGATCGACCGCATCAACCTCCTCCACGAAAAGTATTTCGCCGGGGTATCGGGAGTGGGCTTCGCCGAGATCGGCATCCCCGGAGTCACCATGCACCGGGTGATCCGGATGCCCACCGACCTCCTGCAGGCTACCGGTGCCTCCTCCCTCTCCCATCCGCTCGTCCTGTCCTTCAACCGCCGCCAGGCTCCGCCGGTCCCACCCCGCACCGACCCGGAGCTCTCGATGTCCCGCCAGTTCACTCTTCCCACCGCACGAAGCTTCTCCCTCTCGGGAACCGCCCGGATCTCGGCCCTCATCCCCGACCAGACCATCGATCAGCTACTGGGACGTCCGGGGTCCGACGGCAGCGGGATCGTGATGTCGTCCTCGGGCCGCTTGCCCGGGGACCTGAATGCGCGCGCCTCGATGGCACTCGACGGGAATCCATCTACTGCCTGGATGCCCGGAATTGGTCCCCAAGCGGGTGGGTGGATCCAGGCGAACTTCCCCTCCACCCGAAGCTTTTCCCACCTGAACCTCCAAGTGGTGGCTGACGGCCGCCATTCGGTGCCCACCCGGATCACCCTGTCGTCGGCCAGCGGATCCGATCTCCTTACGCTGCCAGGCATCGTTGACTCCCGGGATGAGAATGCCACCGCCACCGTGCCCCTCACTTTCGCCCCTCTTACCGGTGATTGGTTACGCCTCACCATCCAGGCCGTTCGTCCAGTCAACAACATTGACTACTATTCCGGGCGACCGGTCACCGAACCGGTGGGGATCGCAGAGCTGGGCATCCCAGGTTCCACCGTTCCGCCCGTGCCCTCCCTTTTTCCCGGGGTGTGCCGTTCCAACCTGCTCTCCATCGACGGCCACCCTGTCTCCCTCCAGGTCACCGGCACCAACCAGGTGGCAGCATCGGAGACGGGTACTTCGCTGTCTGTCCGAGGCTGCGGTCCCGATGCGAACGGCATCGAATTGGGAGCCGGAACCCACCTCCTCACAACCGGGGACGGATCGCGCTGGCAGGTGGGAATCAACCTCAACACTCTGGAAATGTCCTCGGCTGCAGGCGGTCACCCGATGCCGCTCACCTCGGACTTCCGCCTGCCCTCACCCACCCCGGGTTCCTCCCCCGCCGTGCATGTAGTCTCCCGGACCGACACCTCCTACCGACTACGGCTCGAACACCCCACCGCCCCCTTTTGGCTGGTGCTGGGCCAGAGCCTGAATTCTGGCTGGCACGCCACCATCACCGCGATCGGCACGCGGCCTGCGCACATCGACCTCGGAGCGCCCACCCTGATCGACGGCATGTCCAACGGCTGGCAGGTACGCCCCCCAGCCGGGCAGGGTCCCCTGACCGTCTCGATCGCCTGGACCCCTCAGCGCTGGGTGCTTCCGGCACTGGTCTTCTCGGCACTGGCATTGCTCCTGTGCATCGGGTTGGCGATCCGGCAGCGTACTGGAGACAGGGCCCGGATCCGCTCGTCAGCTCCGCCCCGCGGCATTTCAGGGCTGCGGCGCAGGGCGGCCATTGCGTCCCTTCTCATGGCCGCGGTTTCCGGTGTATTCGTGAGCCCCCTCCTTGCACTTCCCGCCGCTCTCCTGGTCGCGGCAGGATGCTATCTTCGGCCGATACGGATTCTCCTTGCGGCAGCCGGTCCGGTCCTTCTACTCGCTACCGGCGTCTATTACGCCGCGGAGGAAGCCGCGTACCACTGGCATGCTCTCTTTGGCTGGGCTACCCACTTCCAGGCCGGCAATAGCCTGGGATGGCTGGCAGTGATGGCCCTCATCGCCTATGTAGTCGTCGACGCCACCCGCACGCCGGTCAGCCGGCCAGAAGCCGGAAACGAATCCCTAGTCGTTCGTAGGTCGGAATCGCACGGCGATCCAGGGTCATCAACTGGGCATCATGAGCATCGGCGGTAAGTGCTACCAGCGCATCGTAAGTAGCCCCACCTCTGATTCCAGTTTCGATCAGCCTGGCAAAGAACGCCGCTCCTGAGCCCTGAGGCGGTTCCAAGATGGCCCCTGCCGGAAACCAACGAGTCAGGACAGCTCCTGCTGACACCGGATCGACCCGGTGCCCAGGCGGTAGACGGGTCAGGCAGGAATAGGTCTCGAACAATGCGTGTACGGGAATCCCCGCGCCCGACCCGGCAGACCGGCACACCTCATGGTCCGGGTGCCAGTCGGCCAGGGCAGCAACCGCGACACTGGTGTCCAGCGCCTCCACTGTCATGTTCGGAACGGCGGGCGCTCGTTGCGAAGTACCTCGACCGTGTTCCGAACCAGGTCAATGGTGAGTTCATGATCTCGCTGCACCGCGTGAAACACCGGCCCCTCGCCGGTCTCCACCACCTCGATGTCGGCGACAGCCGGTCTGATCTCGATCACCCCGTCGTGCTCCTCCAGGTCGACTGTCTCCCCTCCCCTCAGGTGAAGTCGCTCTCGGATGGATTTCGGTACGACAATCCGCCCCGCTCGATCAATGGTAGATCTCATGGTATTGACAATACCATGAGATCTGGGGCCCAAAGCTCCATCAATTATACCAACCCATCCACCGCCCATTCCGTGAGGAGGGCATTCCGGCCCGCCGAGCCGACCACCTTCATAGTCGGGATTTCGGTCGGCCCGCCTCGCAGAGTTCAGCCGGTGACCGGCGACGCCCAGGTCGCAGCAGGCGCTCCCCGCCCAATGGTCATCGGAGAGATCCGAGGGAAATGGCAGGCAACGAAGTGGCCATCGGACACTTGCCGGATCTCGGGCTCGTGGACGGCACAGACGTCCTGGGCGATCGGGCAGCGGGTGCGGAACCGGCATCCACTCGGCGGGTCGATCGGGCTGGGGAGCTCCCCTCCAAGGAGATTCTCGGTCGCCACCGGGGGCACGTTCGGGTCCGGCTCGGGGATAGAAGCCAGCAGGGCTGCGGTATAGGGGTGGGCAGGCCGCATATATAGCTCCTCCACCGGCGACACCTCACACATCTTGCCGAGATACATGACTGCCACCCGGTCGCTGATGTTCTTCACCACCGCCAGGTCGTGGGCGATGAAGATCATGGTCAGCCGGAAACGAGACTTCATGTCGCGGAGGAGATTGAGGATCTGCGCCTGCACCGACACGTCCAGAGCCGAGACCGGTTCGTCGCAAATGAGGAGCTGCGGGTTCACCATGAGGGCGCGGGCGATGGAAATTCGCTGGCACTGCCCCCCGGAGAACTCGTGGGGCCGCCGGGATCCGGCACCCTCGTAGTCGAGGCCCACAGCGTCGAAAATCTCGCGCACTTTGCGCTGCCGTTCTTCGCCGCCCTCGTCGCTCCAGATCGCCAGGGGCTCGGCTACGATCTCGCGCACCTGGCGGCGTGGATTCAACGACGAAATGGGGTCCTGGAAGATCATCTGGATGCCCCGGCGCACCTCCCTCAGCTTCTTTCCCCGCAAGCCGGTCAACTCCTTGCCCTGGAACCTCACGCTACCCGATGTCGGCCTTATCAATTGGATCACTGCCCGCCCCGTGGTCGACTTGCCGCATCCGGACTCTCCCACCAAGCCCAGAGTCTCACCTGGAGCCACATCGAAGCTGACGTCGGACACCGCCTTCACCCGGCGTCCCGGTCCAGCCGGGAACTCGACCACCAGGTGTTCCACCGTCAGCAGCGCCCCGGCGCCGATCAGGTGAGCGGTTCCGCTACCGGCCATCTGGACTGTTCCGTGTTGCGGGGATGGGAACCTGCTGAGCACTTCCCGGCATGGCCATATAGCGCGCCACTTCGTGCTCGGGCGGTGGAGGCATCCCGCCCACCGGGTGCCAGCAGGCGAAGAAATGCCCGGGTGATTCCGCAGGCATGAGAGGAGGCTCTTCACTGTGGCAGTGCTCGTCGGCGTAGCGGCAGCGCGGGGCGAACCGGCACCCTTCCGGCGGGTCCACCAGGTCGGGGGGGCGCCCCTCGATCGCCTGGAGACGGGTCTGGCTGGGGGTCCGCAGCGTGGGAATCGAGGCCATCAGCGCCTCGGTGTAACGCATCTTGACCTCCGAGAAGAGCACACGGGTGGGGGCAGCCTCCACGACCTTGCCGGCGTACATCACAACGATCTGATCGCAACGACCCGCTACCACTCCGAGATCGTGGGTGATCAGTATCATCGCCATGTTGCGCTCCCGCTGCTGATGGCCCAATAAGTCCAGGATCTGCGCCTGGACGGTCACGTCGAGAGCGGTGGTCGGCTCGTCGGCGATGAGCAGTTTCGGGCCGCAGGCAAGAGCCATGGCGATGGTCACCCGCTGGCGCAGGCCCCCGGAGAGCTCGTGGGGATAGACGTCCATCCGCTTCTCAGGCTCGGGCATAGCCACCGACTTGAGAAGGGAGATTCCCATCCCCCGGGCATCAGCCTTGCCGACCCCCACGTGGTGGCGAATCGACTCGGTGATCTGGCGCCCGATCTTCACCACCGGGTTCAGAGCTGTCATCGGGTCCTGGGACACCAGTCCTATCTCGGCCCCCCACACCGACTGGAGCTGCTTCGGCAGGAGACCCACCAGGTCCCGTCCCTCGAAGAAGACCGAGCCAGCGCTAACCAGGTTGGAGCGGGGTAGCATCCGCATCACCGATCGGGAGAGCACGGTCTTACCAGAGCCGGACTCCCCGACCACTCCGAGGGTCTGGCCCCGGGATAGGTCGAAGGAGACTCCGTCCACCGCGCGAACCAGGCCCCGCGCGGTGCGAAATCCTGTCTCGAGATTTCTGACCGACAAGAGCGGCCCAGCGGGGACGATTCCGTGCGACGTAACCGGGTCGATGACCTCCAGACTCACAGGAAGCTCTCCTTGACCCCGAAGAACTTCCGGATCGCGTCGCCGGCGACGTTCAAGGACAAGATGGTAAAGAAGAGGGCCAGCGACGGCCAGATCCACAGAATCGAGTTTGACTGAAGGTCTGACACCGCTTGATCGATCGAAACTCCCCATGTGGGAGTGGGCGGCGGCACCGAGACTCCGATGAACGATAGGGCCGCCTCGACGAAGATCATGATGCCCACCGCCATGAAGAGGTACGCGACAAGGGTGGTGGCCACATTGGGAAGAATCTCCCGGAACACGATCCGGATACCCGAAGCACCCAGAGCCCGCGCCGCCGCCACGAACTCCCGCTGGGCGAACGACTGGGCGCTGGTCCGGACCAAGCGGAACACCAGTGGCGTTGCCACGATTCCGAGGGCCACCACGATCACCCCCAGCTTGTGGCCAGCAAAGGTTACCAGGGCGATTGCGAGGATTATCCCCGGAAACGATAGGAAGATCAGCGACACCGAGTTCAGAAACGCGTCGATCCATCCACCGACAAAACCCGAGACGAGCCCGAGGCCGCCTCCGATGACCAAGCCGATCGCGGTGGCGCCGAATCCCACCGCCAGGGAGACCCGGGACCCGAATACGATCTGCGACAACACGTCCTGGCCGATCTTGTCGGTCCCGAGAAGGTGGTGGATACTGGGTCCCAGGTTCTGTGGAGCTCCCAATGCTGCAGTCGGATCGGGCAGCGGGAGCAGGTTGGCGAAGATTGCGCCCAAGATGACCACGGTCAGCCAGCCGATGCACAGCCAAAAGCTCCAGCCGAGCTTCTTGCCCGAAGGCGCAGCTACTCCGCTCCCCCGCCCACGCCGAATCAACATCATCCTCACGCAGCTGCCCCTTGTCGCCGGATCCTCGGGTCGAGAAAAGCGTTGAGGACGTCAGCGGCAAGGTTCAGCACCACGAATGAAATGGTGATCACCAGCACGGTTCCCTGCACCCTCAGGTAGTCGCTCGATCCAATGGCATTGATCATTCCGTAGGCCAGACCGGGGATCTGGAATAAGAATTCGATAATGAAGGCTCCGCTCAACTGGAATCCGATGCTCTGGGCCGCGAGGGTGACGAAGTTCAGCAGCGAGGGTCGTAGGCCATGTCGTAGAACGATATAGCGGGTAGGGAGCCCCTTGGCCCGCGCCATGGTGATGTAGTCCTCCTGGAAAGTGGCCACCAAGTCCGATCGGAGGATCCGGTAGTAGATCGCCACCGACCCGACGCCGAAGGTGATCACCGGCAGCACCATGTCGTGGAGGTTCTGGATTGGATTGGCGGTGAGCGCGGTATATCCGGTGGCAGGAAACCCATGGATCTTGATAGCGAACACTTCGACGAGAAATACACCCAGCACCATCGCCGGAAGGGAAAAGAACCCGTAGGAGACCTGGGCGGAGACCCGGTCGAAGCGGGCACCTGGACGGAGAGCCGAAAAGATCGCCAGCGGCAGGGCTACCAGAACGGCGAGGATCTGGGAGGCGAGCACTAACTCGAGGGTGGCAGGGACTTGCTGCCCAAGCGCATGGGCAACCGTTTCCCCGTCGAGATAGCTCTTTCCCAGGTTGCCGTGCGCCACGTGGTCCAGGTAGAGCCAGTACTGGGTGAGGATCGGCCGGTCCAGCCCCATCTGGTGCGCGAGCTGAGCATGCCCGGCAGCGGTGCAGCCGGTGCCGCAGATGACGTCGACCGGGTTGCCCGGGAGAAGGTGGGTGAGAAGGAAGGTGAAAAAGCTGACGATGAGGGAGATGGGCACGAGGGCTGCGAGCCTGGTCAGAACGAACCGCTTCACTCAGTTTCCTCTTGCCATGTCCTGCACTGGTACTGTCCTGCGTCCTGGGGAAGTGGCCTCCGCGGACCGGCAGGACGTCCCACGAAGTGTAGTCGCGCGATCACTCACGTGAGCCAGGCATTGACGATAGGGAAGACCCCCACCTTCATCCCCAACCCGGTTGAGCCGTCGGGTAGGCGGTAGGAGTTGTAGTTGGCCAGGTTCGGGCCTGCCACCACCGCCCACAGTGCGCGGTTGTTCCATAGAAAAGGCAGGTCAACGTCCAGGCGTTCCGAGATAGCCCGGTAGGCCGCGGTTCGGGCAGCAGGGTCCGGATCGGACCGCCCGGTGGAAAGGGCCCGGTCGATCTGCGGATCGGCGTTTCTGGACAGGTTGAGCGAGATACCCCCCTCAGGTCCCACCATGGTCGAGGACCACCAGTTGAAATTCTGGTCGGGGTCGGTGCTTCCGAACTGGCGCCAGAAGAATAGTCCGTAATCGCCCTGCAATGCCTTGAGGATGTACTCGGCCTGGAGAACCTGTTGCTCCCTGACCACGAATCCTGCCCGGCGGAACATCTCGGCCATGGCATTCATTTCGGTGGTATTGACCGAGTTCCCCCCCGGGATACCCAGGTCTATCGTCACCGGTCCGCCCTTCTCCGCCACATAGTCAGCGACCAGAGCCTTCGCCTTCGCCAGGTCGTAACGGGGGTAACCGTTGTCGGAGTAGTAGCTCGTGCCGCGGGCGAACGGCGAAAAGTCGACCGGTGTCACTCCCTGGTTGGCGAAACGGTTATAGGTGGTGGTGTCAATGGCGTAAGCCAGTGCCTGGCGCAACCGGAGGTCGTCGTAGGGCGCTTTGCGGGTGTTCACCATCAGGAACTGCTGATCAGGCTCACCGACCTCGCCGCGAAGGTTGTCGACGTAGCTGAATCCACGCCCTGCGCGGGCCTCCAGGTAGTGGGAGACATCTGTGGTGTGCATAGCATCGATATCGCCCGCCAACATGGCATTCGCTCTCTCCTGCTCATCGGGCATCGGGCGAAAGGTCACCGAATCCACATACGGCATCCCCGAACGCCAGTAGTTCCCATTGCGGGTGCCGGTCATATGCTGGTTCGGCTCCCATCCGCCGAATACGAAAGGTCCCGTGCCCACCGGATGGTCGCCCAAGCTGCCACCCGCGATTGCCTTGGGCGAAGCCATGTAGGCGAATTGCCCACCGACCCATCCGCACAGGTAGCTGTCAAAGGGCACCCAGGGCGACTTCATCCGGATCTCCACAGCCTGAGGGCCGACCACAATGACGTCGTCGACCATCGGATCTAGCGCCGCTCCGGTGATCGGGGAGGCCAGATGGGCGTGGAAATTGGCAGCCATTGCGTTGGCGTCGAAGTCCGTACCGTCATGGAAAGTCACACCTGCCCGCGCCACGATGGTCCAGACGGTGTAGTCGGGATTGTGGGTGACCGACTCGGCAAGATAGGGACGGCTACTCCCGTCGGCGGCCGTCGCGAGCAGAGGATCGTAGAAGGCGCGCGCGTACATGATCCCGGTGGCATCGAAGTCGGAGTTGGCAGGGTCCATGCCGTTAACCTCCGCCTCGGTGCCGATGCGCAGGTTGCCTCCTCGACGCGGTGTCCCGGTCGCCACTCCCCCGGTGTTGCGGGTGGCCGGAGATGACGACCCGCAGGCATCGAGCAACCCGGCGGCACCACCTACCAGCGCCGCTGCTCCCGCGACACGAAAACCCCCGGCGAGGAACCTCCTCCTATCCATCGCAGCATCATAGGGTCGGCTACTACGCCCTGGCGTGCACCGCCCGTTACGATGTCCGGATCATGACCACCACCGTGTACCCCGGCGCGGCCCACAAGTCCAATCCGCCGGGCACTCAGGTGAGCCCCCTTTTCCCAGGAACGAAAGCTCCGGGGACACAACCTGCACCCCGGAGCACCCTCCCCTCGCGCTGGCTCATCGCCGCCGCCGTGGTGGTGGTCACCGCCGGTATCCTGCTCCGCTTCTGGACGCGCTCTGACCTCTGGCTGGACGAGGCCCAGACCTTGAGCATCGCCCGCCTCCCGGTCTCCCGGATCGGATCCGCACTCCGCCAGGACGGCGCACCGCCCCTCTACTACCTCCTCCTGCACTGGTGGACCGGCCTCTTCGGTACCTCCACCTTTGCCGTCCGAGCACTTCCTGGCCTGCTCGGAACCGGGAACCTTCCCCTCGCCTGGCTGGCTGGCAGGAGACTCGGCGGAGACCGGGTGGCCTCAGCCTCGTTGCTCCTCACCGCATCGTCTCCTTTTGCGATCTGGTACTCCACCGATAACCGGATGTACGCGCTGGTCATGGTAGAGGTGCTGGCCGGCGGGCTCCTCCTCGCCTCGGCCCTGGCCCACCCGCGCTGGTGGAACCTGGCCGGCGTGGCGTTGTGTGCCGGAGCGGTGCTCTATACCCACTACTGGGCGCTTTTCCTCTTGCCGGTACTCCTGGCCGGGCTCGTCTGGATCGCCTGGCGCTCCTCGCACAGCGGCCCGGCTCTCCTCGCAGCGGGCGCAGTGGGGCTCGGCTGCCTTTCCTTCCTCCCCTGGCTCCCCTCCTTCCTTTTCCAGCTTCACCACACCGGGACGCCTTGGACCACCCCGGTCGGGCTCTCCATGCTCCCCGATACCGTCCTCCAATTCTCGGGAGGTTCCACCAACGCCGGTGTCTGCCTTGAGGCCATCCTTGGCTTCCTCGCCCTCGCCGGTCTCGCCGGGGTGGCAACCGGTGCGGGACGGATCGAACTGGACCTGCGTGCCCGGCCTCGGGGTCGCTGGCTGGCAGGCTTGGTTGCTGGCACTCTCCTGACTGCGGTGATCGGCGGCACCCTGGCCGGCACCGGCTTCCAGGATCGCTATGCAGCAGTGGTCTTCCCTCCCTTCGCCCTCCTCTGCGCCTACGGAACAGTCTCGCTCTCCCCCTCCTGGTTGCGGCGGGTCGTCCTCGCCGTCGCTGTTGTGCTGGGACTGGTGGGCGCCATTCCCAACGTCACTGCCGACCGCACCCAGGCCACCCAGGTTGCGGCGGCTATCCGCTCGCAGTCCCACCCGGGCGACGTGGTGGGTTACTGCCCCGACCAGCTCGGTCCCGACGCCGCCCGGCTCCTTCCGGGGAGCCTGCGGCTCACCCAGCTTACCTTTCCCCGGTACGGCTCACCCCAGCGAGTGGACTGGGTTAACTATCTTTCTGCGGTCCACCACTCCGATCCGGCTGCTTTCGCCGAACGCCTCCTCGCTGACGCTGGAGCGACCCACACCGTCTGGTTCGTCTGGCAGACCGGCTACCGGGGCTTCGGAGACGATTGCCGGAAGATAGCCGACGCTCTCATGGCCGCCCGACCCGACCTGGTCCGCCGGGTCAGCCCGCAGTGGCCCGCCTTCATGGAACCCTCCCGGCTCACCATCTTCCGGCCGCTTACTCCCTCGGGACTCAGCCGATAACCTGGTCCATCGTGCAGGGAGCCAGGCAGGTGGTGGTGATAGGCGCGGGCCCGGCCGGTCTCACCGCGGCCTACCAGCTCGGCAAGGCAGGCGTCGCCTGCACCGTCCTCGAGGCCGACGAGATGGTGGGCGGGATCAGCCGAACGCCCGAGCGGGATGGGTGGCGTTTCGACATCGGGGGCCATCGTTTCTTCACCAAGGTACGCGAAGTGGAGGAACTGTGGCACGAGATCCTCGGCCCCAACGACTTCCTGCTCCGCCCCCGGATGAGCCGCATCTACTACGCCGGCAAGTTCTACGACTACCCCATCCAGCCGTTCAACGCCCTGCGAAACCTCGGCCCCCTGGAAGCTCTCCGTTGCATGGCCTCCTACCTGCGCGTAGCGGTCCGGCCTCCCCGGGACCAGTCCAACCTGGAGGGGTACGTCATCGCCAACTACGGCCGCCGCCTCTACGAGCACTTCTTCAAGACCTACAACGAGAAGGTGTGGGGGATCCCCGCCTCCGAGATCTCTGCCGATTGGGGGGCACAACGCATCAAGGGGATGTCCCTCGTCAGCGCGGTGTGGGAGCCGATTCGCTCCAAGATGGTCGGGGCACGGGACAAGTCCCGCCAGGTCACCAGCCTTATCGAGCAGTTCCAGTACCCCAAGCTCGGCCCAGGCATGATGTGGGAACGCTGTGCCGAACGGGTGAGGGCACAGGGCAACCCGGTGGAGATGAACACCCGGGTACTGCGGGTCGAACGATCTTCCGGAGCCGCCACCCGAGTCGTCGCCACGGGTCCGGGCGGGGAAAGCTCGTACCCTGCCTCGCACGTCATTTCCTCCATGCCAATCTCTGAATTGGTGGTCGCCATGGATCCCCTCGCGCCCCCCGAGGTCGTCGATGCAGCCAAGAGTCTCCGCTACCGGGACTTCCTCACCGTCGCCCTCGTGGTCCCTCTAGCCGCCTCGTTCCCGGACAACTGGATCTACATCCACTCCCCCGACGTTTCCATGGGCCGGATCCAGAACTTCGGTTCGTGGTCCCCCTACATGGTCAAGGACGACCGAACCTGCCTGGGACTGGAGTACTGGGCCAACGAAGGCGACGATCTGTGGAATGCATCCGACGACGATCTGATCGATCTCGGGAAGAGGGAACTGGGCGTGCTCGGGCTCGCCGATCCAGCCGATGTCGCCGCAGGATATGTCGTCCGGATGCCCAAGGCGTACCCGATCTACGACGACGGCTACGACACCAGGGTCGAGGTGATTCGCAGATGGATCGAGGCGGAGGTCCGCAACGTCTACCCGGTCGGTCGCAATGGAATGCACCGCTACAACAACCAGGACCACTCCATGTACACCGCCATGCTCACCGTGGAGAACATTCTCGGCGCGAAGCACGACATCTGGTCTGTCAACGTGGAGGCCGAGTATCACGAGGAGAAGGCGACACCCGCTTCCTCCTAGAAGCAGCTGACGGGAGGGACCGGGTTGAAGAACTGGTCGGTCAAGTTCTTGACCGTGCGAACCACGGGCTTGGAAGCACCGGGCCAGGTGATGGTCACCGTCGACTCCAGATCGGCGAAGGGCGAGCAGATCCACCGGTTCTCGGTAACCACCGTGTAAGTCAAAGCAGGGCTTCCGGCCGTGACATGCTGGGTACCCTCACCGGCATTTGCATTGAAGTGGTTCTCATCGGTCTGGTACTGGATTCGCAGAACCTGGTCGTTCAATTGCACCGACATGAGCAGGAGCGCTTCGTGGACGCCGCTTCGCGGAACGAAGTCCGCCTTCCCGGATACGTCGACCAACGAGAGGGCAGCCACGAAAAGTGCCGCAACGACCAGTACCGCAACCGATATCAGCCCCACCGGTCGCCGCTGAACGCTCGGTTCCCGACCGGGCAGGGTGGGGAGGATCTCCATCGAATGTCCCCCCGGCCCCCCGGCGGCAAGGGTCGAGGCAATCACGTGTGACCAGCCACCCTCGCGGACCGGACCGGATTGCTGCTCCAGCGCTGCAACGGCCCTCCCGGCGGGCGGAGCCGCCGCGGTAGTGCCATCGGCGAAAGCGCCATCAGCCTCATCCGAAGCCGCCGCCCGGATGCCCAACAGGCGGCCCAGGCTCAATCCCGCCCGTAAGGTCTTCAGCACGGTGGGCAAATCGGCCCACGATACGGAAGTGATGGTGGCAGCGAGCACGAGGGCAGGCTCCGCGTCAGCTCGATACCGTTCGGTGCCGAAGAAAGCCATTGCGGTCACCGAGACGATGATCATCGGTGCGAACAGAGGCAGCGCGGTGATCCGCAGCCAGCGAAGCTCGGCGAAGGTGAGCACCACCCCCGGGATCATCAGGTAGAGCATCACAAGTCCCCAGGTGGTCGCCCAGGGTTGGCGGCCCTCCGCCTTGTCCTCGCCAATATCGGCAGCAGGGTTGAGCCCCCACACCCGGGCAAATCGCGCTGCGAGAACCAGGGGCACCCGATTCAAGTGCCCTGACGCGTAATGCCAGGCAATCCTGCGCAACCCGGCGTCCTGGTCGGACGAATCCCCCAAGGGCACCGAGGCCGGCAGCGCCGGGTTGGTGTACCAACCTCCAAGATCGCTTCCGTAGTAGGTCACCGGGTTATTCCCGTCGGTCAGGGTTTCCCCCGCTCCGGTAGCCAAGGTCTCGGGATGATCGAAGACCATTAGGTTGCGCACCACCCACGGCGCCACCACCACCATGCAGGTGGCACATGCCAGCGCAGCGAAGACCACTCGGGGCCTCCACCGGTCGGTCCCGCGTAGACCGACCCGGGCACCCAGGGTGAGGGGCAGGACCAGAACGGGAATGAAAAGGAGTCCCTCCGACCGGGCCATTGCGGCCATGCCTGCTGCCGCTCCCATGGCAGCAGCCACCCACCGGTCGGGACGCCGCCAGAACCGGAAGGACAGGAAAATGAGGACCGCCACGCTCAGCTGCACCAGCGTTTCGGATTCGACCATTCCGTCGTTGATCCATAGGCCGGGATATAGCGCCGCCACCGCTCCAGCGATGATCCCGACACCATCGCCAGCGATCTCCCGGGCAGTCAGCGAGATCACAACCACCGTCATCGACCCGATCAGGCACCAGATCACCTGGTGGGTAAGGTAGCTGGAGAGCCCCAGCCAGTCGGCGCCCCCAAGGATCAAGCTGGTGAGGGGGGCATATTCCGCGTCCGGGACCACGAAATGCTTGGCAGCCTGGCTGAAGAAGTAGAGCCCCGGATTGGCGAATCCCATTCCATCGCTGATCCCCAAGGCTTGAACGTGGTAATAGAGCGCGTCCCCCGCGCTGAGCCCCAGAGGCCACCCTGGTTGGGCTATCACCACGTACGCAAGGCGCAATACCAGCCCCACCGCCACCACGCCGCCCAGCCACGCGGCAAAAGCCCTCCTTCTCCGGAACAGCTCCCGCAACGCATCGGGGAAACCCCCCTTCGGAAAAGCAGGTGGGACGGCCGTAGAAGCGGGGGCCTCGGGAGATGCAGGCGGGGCGGACTGGCTGGCGGGGGGCTCGGGAAAGGCGGGAGGGGCGGACTGGCTGGCGGGGGCCTCGGGAGATGCAGGAGGGACGGCCGTGTTACTCCGTAGCGATCGCGGCAGCCCGGTCGGATGGCTCGCAGCGGGATACCAGATCCCATCCGACGCCTGCCAGTACCACTGGCCGTCCGGTGACTCCCACCAAAGCTCCTGGGAAACGATGGGCGTCATGGTACCAGCGGGGCTTCCCGCTCCGGTGGTGGCGGACCCCACGTGCGCACCTGTCGGGAACCGGGCGCCGGGTGCTTTGATATATGCCCATGCGCACAGGCAGTGCTGCCGCGGGCACCGGCACCCATCCCCGCGGTAAGGACGCCATCCGGGCAGGACTAGCCGGAGCGGGCTACCTGGCGGGAGCCGGTCTGCTCGCCAATGCCGCCAACGTCGCCACCACCTTCGTCCTTTCCCACTTCCTCTCCTCCCGCGGATATGGAGCCTTCAACCTGCTCGTGTACCTTTTCCTGGTCCTTTCCATGCCGGGCTACGCGGTTGTGGTGGCGGTGGTACGCCAGGTTTCCCGTTGGGAATCCCTTGGCAGGACTGATCGGATCGCCGAGTGGGTCCGGCGCTGGAGGCTCGTCTCGCTGGTAGTTGCCGTCGCCGTCCTGGTGGCCTCGGTGGCCGCCGGTCCGGCAATCGCCCGTGCCCTTTCCCTCTCCAACGCGTCGGGCATTACGCCCATTCTCACCGCCGGTGCAGCCTGGGCCCTCCTCTCCATCGATCGTGGGCTCATCCAGGCCCAACGGCGTTACGGGGCGCTGGCGGTGAACCTCTTGGTCGAGGCAGGCGCCCGGACCGGGGTCACCCTCGCCTTGGTGGCCGCCGGGATGGGAGTCCAAGGAGCCATGCTGGCCATCCTCTGCTCCGCAGCCTTTGCCGATGCCCACGCCCGGTTCGCGATCGCCCGGCAGGCTCCCTGGGGCGCCCGGGGCGCCCGGGGCGCCCTCGAGGAGATCGAGATCGCTTCGGCCGGTGGGGCGCCCTTCGACGAGCTCCACTCGGCCACCTCCACCCGTGACTTCCTCGCCGCGCTCTCCGCACTCGCTCTCCTCGCAAGTCTCGCCGGGCTCGACGTGATCGTGCTGGGCCAATACGCACCCAATGGATCGGGCGCGTACGCTGCGATAGCGGTGGTTGCCAAAGTGCTCTTTTTCGCCGCTCTCATCCTCTCGGGCTACCTCCTCCCGGAAGCGACCACCCGCTGGCATCGGGGAGAGCACGCTTTTCGCCAATTGGCCATCACGCTCGGGTTCCTCCTGGTGGCGACGGCCACCGAGGAGGGGGTCGCCCTGGCCGGAGCGCGCCCGGTCCTCGGGATCGTCTTCCCCCACCGCCTCCTCTCCGACTCGGGGCAGATGCCAGTGCTTGTGGCCGCGATGGGTCTTCTCGCCATCAACGTGATCCTCACCTACTACCTCCTCGGCATCGGCCGGCGGTCGGTGATCGGCGAGCTGGCTGCCGGCACCGGTCTCCTGGCGATCCTCCTTGTCGCAGCAGGAGGGAAACCGGGTGCCACTGTCGGGTATGACTTGGCAGCCCAAGCCGCCCTCACAGCCGTCCTGAGCTGCACTCTTGGCATCGCCAGCCGGACTCGTCCCACGCTCCCCGCACCTCGCGAGATCCGGCGCTCCGGCCCACCCACCTGATAGGGTTGGAAAACCCGTGCTGGCCTCCTGAGTGTTCGCGCAGGTCGGCTCGGACCACGCCGATCGTGGTTCCACAGCCTCTCAAGGGAGTGATAACCGGAAAAGTGAGCCAGCTCAGGGACGAAAGTGCTTCTTCCGGTTCACTTGCCGGCCTCGCCATCGCCGACGTCGCCGCGACCGTGAATCTCCAGCGGATTCAGATGGTGGCCTGGCGCGACCTCGACGATCCAGAGGCGGGTGGCTCCGAGTTGCACGCGGCCAAGGTGGCGCACCACTGGGCAGCAGCCGGTCTCCAGGTCGGCCTCCGCACTTCCACGGCGGCCAGCAAGCCGCCCGATGTCAAACGGGACGGATACCGGGTAGCCCGCCGGTCAGGTCGCTATGGCGTGTTCCCCAGAGTGATGCTCGACGGGATGTCGGGCCGGTTGGGGGACCACGATGCCATGGTCGAGATCTGGAACGGAATGCCCTTCTTCTCACCGCTTTGGTCCCGCAAGCCGACAATCGTCTTCCTGCACCACGTCCACGCCGAGATGTGGAAGCTCGTTCTCTCCAAGGGGCTCGCCCACATGGGATGGTTCCTGGAGAGCAGGGTCGCCCCCAAGCTGTACCGCCACAGCCGGATCGTTACTCTCTCGGAATCCTCGCGCGACGAGATAGTCGACTTTCTCGGCCTCCCCCCGGACAACATCTCGGTCGTCCCCCCGGGAATCGACCCGGCCTTCTCCCCCGGCGGTGCCCGGTCGGCCGATCCCCTGGTGGTGGCGGTGGGCAGGCTCGTCCGGGTCAAACGTTTCGACCTCTTCATCGAGGCGGTGTCACGCCTCAAGTCCCGCTACCCGACATTGAGGGCGGTGGTCGTCGGGGAAGGCTCCGAGCGTGCCGAACTTGAGGCGCACATTGGAGCTGTCGGTGCCCAAGACTGGATCTCACTACCGGGCCGGGTCGACGATCGGACCTTGGTCGACCTGTACCGATCGGCCTGGCTCCTCGCCTCGTGCTCCCAGCGCGAGGGATGGGGCATGACCATCACCGAGGCAGCAGCCTGCGGCACGCCCACCGTGGCCAGTGATATCGCGGGCCACCGCGACGCCGTGATCCACGGCCGATCCGGCTTCCTCGCCGGTGACGTCGAAGAGTTGGCCGCCTACATGGACGCGATCCTCTCCGATGGCGACCTTAGAGCCAAGTTGGTCGACGGGGCGTTGCGACACGCCAGCAGATTCAGCTGGGAGGCGACAGCCCGCGGGACTTTTGAAGTCCTGGCATTGGAGGTGGCGGACCGGACTCGCTGAGCTCCGGTCGCGCCCCGCTGGGATTCACTCCGGAGGCGTCGAGTTGCGCCTGGTCCACCTTCGGCTCCACAACGGCGACGCGGAACCAAGGATCCTTCCACCCTCCAGATAGGTGAAGCACGACGGAAGGGATGCCAGCAGCTCCTCGCGAGGAAGGTCCGAAGTACCGGGACGCCATACCGGCCACCCGCGGCTCGTATCCGGCGACATGGACGCCGTATGCCACCCCGGTCACCACTGCGAAATCCGCCGAGGGGTCCGGGCCGCCCGAGAAGCCCAATGCGAATGGCCCCCGAGGCGCCACCCGCTCAACCGATGAAACTGCATGACCAACCAACCCTACGGTCTGCCATCCTCCCACCGCCCGGAAGTCGTCCCGCACTTCGGGCAGGCAGGTGGTCACGGCAACCGTACCGATTGCCAACATCGCCACCGCACCCGCCAAGCGAAGCGGCTCCCGCCCCATTGGACACGGCCACATCGCCACCAATCGCCGGGTGACCAAGGCGCGCGCAGCCTCGACCAGCCCCCACCCGAGTGCAAGGAACACCACCATCCCCACCGGCCACCAGATCACGTTCAAGTAGCGAAACGCCAGCGCACCCGACCAGGGGAATCGGGACACCGACCACACCGCCGTAATACACCCGGCCAGCCCAACGGACGCAAGGACGGCCAGGGGGTAACGCCGAGCACGCCATCCGATTACCGCCACTCCGAATAGAAGAACCAGCACGATCGCCGCCCAGGGCTTTGGGCCCTTGAAGCTCGCCACCAGGGACCAGAGACTCATCTCCCTACCCGACCGGACCGGGATGTGCCACCAATCCGGAAAAGGTCGCACTGCAGCGGCCAACGCCCCCATCCCCCAGGAGAGGCCCAACTTCGAGGAGCCGTGACCCGAGTCCCAGAGCAGGGTCAGGTTCCCCGGGCGTCCGGTGACCTCCTGCACCAGGGGCGCTGCCCAGCAAGCAATCCCGACTGCTGCGCCGGTCACGATCCATCGCCACCCCACCACGCCGCCTCGGCCACGGCGCACCGCCACGCCCAGGACGCCACCCAAGAGGCAGGTCGCCATTGCGGTCGCCGCAAATACCTCGTGGCACTGCGCGCTCACACTGGCGGCGAGTACCGACACCGGCCACCAGCCGAGACGACCGGAGCCTGCCGCCCAGGAAGCAGCCAGAGCGGCCACCAGCCACACCACCCCCATGGTCGGGTTCCAAAGCGGATCTAGCGCCAGGTCGGGCCGGGTCAGCAGTATGAACGCCTCTGCTGCGGACACCGCAGCGCCCCCGGCCCATCCCCCTACCGACCACCCTGCCTCCACGCCGAGAGCGATGCCCGCTCCGCAGACGATGGCTGCTCCCCAGAGGGCACCGTGGACCGGGTCTATCCGTACCGGAACGGCCAGCAGCCAATTCTGTAGAGGCCCGAGACCGTAGACCGTCGTGGACCCGTTCAGCGCGGTCATGTGACCTACCAGCGGGCTGTGGCCGGAAAATACGTCCCAGGACCGCCAGGCAATTGCCGCGTCGTCAAAAAGGGGCCGCCAGCCACGCAAGCACTCGACCACCGCTAACACCGCCAGGGGTACTTCCGCCGCCAGGTGTGCGCAAAGGCGAAGAGGGCGCGACCCGGCTATCTCAGGGCCTCCCGGGGAATCAGGCGAAGATCAGGACCCCGCCGGAGGGAGGCTCTCGCCGGCCTCGGGCGCCGCCAGCTCAGCCATTGGAGGCGCCACGGAAGGCTCCTCGGGCGCCGCCAGCTCAGCCATTGGAGGCGCCACGGAAGGCTCCTCTGCCGCTGCCAACTCCTCGGGTGCTACGACTGACTCTCCGGGCACTGCAAACTCCTCGGGCGAAGCGGATACCCCTGCCGCCGCCAATTCCTCGGCAGTCGCGGACGCGACGTAGTCAGCCCATGCCGCCTGCGAATCGGTCTCAGGGGTGAACTCCCCGGCATCGTAGGCCGCCCCGATGTAGTTGCCCTCTTCGTCGTAGGCGTGGTCGCCGAATGCTTCGCGGTACTCGGCAGCCACCTCACCGCCCTCGGCAGCCTGCTTGACCGACAGGCTTATCCGGTGCCGCTCCAGATCGATCTCGATGATCTTCACCCACAGCTCGTCCCCGGTATGGAGTACCTGGTCGGGCTGGTCGACCCGGTGGACCGCCAGTTCCGAGATGTGCACCAGACCCTCGATGCCGTCTCCCACCTGGATGAACGCCCCGAAAGGCACCAGCTTGGTAACCCGACCGTATACCAGCTCGCCCACCCTGTGCGCCGAGGCGAACTCCTGCCAGGGATCCACCTGGGTGGCCTTGAGGGACAGGCTTATCCGTTCCTTGTCACGATCCACGTCGAGCACCTGCACCTCGACCTGATCTCCCACCGCGATCACCGAGGACGGATGGTCCACGTGCTTCCAGGAAAGCTCAGAGATGTGGATGAGCCCATCCATACCGCCCAAGTCGACAAAAGCGCCGAAGGTGACCACCGAGGAGACCACTCCCTTGCGCACCTCCCCGATCTTGAGGTTGTCGAGGAACTCCTCGCGCTGCTCCTTCTGGGTCTCCTCCAGGAAGGCGCGTCGGGAGAGAACGACGTTGTTCCGATTCCGATCCAGCTCGATGATCTTGGCCTCGACGGTGCCGCCGATGTAGGGAGAAAGATCGCGCACCCGGCGCAACTCCACCAGCGAAGCGGGCAGGAATCCCCTCAGCCCGATGTCTACAATCAGCCCTCCCTTCACCACTTCGATGACCGGGCCCTTGACGACCCCATTGGCCTCCCGGATCGCTTCGATGGTGCCCCACGCCCGCTCGTACTGTGCACGCTTCTTGGAAAGAATCAAGCGCCCGTCTTTGTCTTCCTTCTGGAGAACCAGAGCCTCGATCTTCTCGCCCAGGGAGACCACCTCGGACGGGTCTAGATCGTTGCGAATCGACAGTTCCTTGGAGGGGATCACCCCCTCCGATTTGTATCCGATATCGAGGAGTACCTCGTCGGTGTCCACTTTGACCACCGTGCCGATGACGATATCGCCATCGTCGAACTCGATGATCGTGCCGTCTATCGCGTCCGCGAAGGAGACGCCGCCGAGGTCGTCGAGGGTCACCTCGCGAGGGACGTACTGGCCTTCGGCATTGAATATTCCCAGAGGAGTCTGGTCTGTCGGGGTAATGGTCTGTTGAGGCATGGTTGGAGGATCCAGCCTACCATCGGCCTCGGTGCTCCCCGCCAGCCGAGGCCGGGTAGCGCCTCAGCCCTTGGCTGCCGCCCAGGTGTCCCCCCATGCGATCTCCACCTCCAGGGGAACCCTCAGCTCGTAGGCGTGCTCCATTGCTTGGCGGGTTAGCCGCTCTGCGGGCTCCTCCTCTCCGGCAGGCACCTCCACCACCACCTCGTCGTGCACCTGGAGGACGACGCGGGAGGCCATCCCGGCTCCTTCGAGCGAGCCCGCCAGTTTCACCAGCGCGAGCTTGAAAATGTCGGCGGCCAACCCCTGGGTCCCCGCGTTCATCGCCTGTCTCTCTCCCGCCATCCGGACTTGGCGGTTGCTCGCCTGCATCTCCGGGATCGGACGGCGGCGACCCAGTTCGGTTCGGGTATACCCAAGATCCCGGGCCTCGGCCACCGTCTCCTCCATGTACGACTTCACCGCCGGGAAGCTGGAAAAGAAAGCATCGAGAATGTGAGACGCTTCCTCCACCCCGATGCCCAGCCTGCTGGCAAGACCGAACGCCTCCATTCCGTAGGAAAGACCATAGGAAACCATCTTCGCCTTGGAACGCTGCGCGGTGGTCACCGCGCGCGGCTCGACCCCGAAGATCCGAGCTGCAGTTGCAGTATGAATATCGGTATGCGATGCGAATGCCTCCCGTAGGCCGGGGTCCCCTGAGAGGTGGGCTATCACCCGCAGCTCGATCTGGTTGTAATCGGCCACAAGGAGGCGGCAACCCGGTGCGGCCACGAACGCCTCCCGGAATCGGCGGCCGTCCTCGCTACGTACCGGGATATTGTGCAGGTTTGGCCGGTCAGACGACAGCCTGCCGGTCCGGGCTACGGTCTGGTTGAAGGAAGCATGAATGCGCCCGTCCTCGGCCACTTCGGCGATCAGCCCGGTGCCGTAAGTTGAACGAAGTTTCTCCACCTCCCGGTAACGGAGCAACTTCCCGATGATCGGGTGCTCTCCGCGCAGCTTCTCCAGCGAGGCGGCATCGGTCGAATAACCGGTCTTGGTCTTCTTGGAGGGAGCCAGCTTCAGGCGGGTGTAGAGGACTTCCCGGAGCTGCTTGGTGGAATTGACCAGGAACTTCTCCCCGGCCAGCTCCTGGATCTCGGAGTCGAGAGCCCTCACCTCATCGGCAAGCGAAGCGTTCAGCGCCCGAAGAGCCTCCGCGTCCACCGCGATGCCGGCCACCTCCATCGCAGCCAGGACCGCCACCAGTGGGTTCTCTATCCGGTCGTAGAGCTCTTCCATCCCCTCCTCGGCGAGATGGCGCCGCAAGACCGGCGCCAGATTGAGGGCGGTAGCGACATCGCCCAGCAACTTCAGGCCGTTCCGAGCAACGTCGCCCTCTCCCCCCGGCTTCTCGGAAAAGAACGCCGATTGCTCGGCCACCTCGAACAGATCGGGCGGCGAAAAGACACCTGGATCGATGTCCGAACGGCCCGCCCGGTGACTAGCGCCTTCCGCCAGAGCGAGGTACCTCCGTGCCAGCCAATCCAGCGCGTACTCCCCCTCGCCGGGGTCCAGCAGGTAGGCCGCAACCACGGTGTCCATTTCGAGTGACTTCATGGTGACCCCGAGCGGGATGAGCGACCGCATCATCTCCTTGGCCCGATGGGCTACCACCCGCGGTGCGCCCGAAAGCAACGAGGTGAGCGCGCTGGCGACCCCCTTCGAGTTGATCAGTTCGCCTCCGAGCAGCACACCACCGGCGACATTGCCCGATCCGTCGATCCCGAGGATACCGAGCTGCGTGATCGGCGAACGACCTGGATCGCCTTCCCACCAGACCTGAAGGCCGACGATGGATGCTGTTTTCGCAAGATCCCCGAGGCCGGCTATGGCCTCCTTAGCAGTTGTGGGACGAGAAACCTCCATATCGTACGGGTCGATCTCGACGGGGGCTTGTCCGGCGCCAACCGGCGCGAGATGGATCGAGGCCGACGTGTCCGAGACGAGCGAGGGCATCCCTATCACATCGGCCAGGCGCTTTCGCAGCCCCCCGAACTCCAGCTCGTCGAATACCTCCGAGAGCGCTGCAGCATCCCATTGTCCCAGCGCGAGATCGCCAGCGCCGAGATCGATCGGCACCGCGTCCACCAGCGGCATCATCACCAAATTGGAACGTGCCTGCGCCTCGTGAGCGGTCAGATTCTCCCGGAGCTTGGGGGTCAGCTCGTCCAAGTGGGCGTAGATGCCATCCATGTCGCCATAAGAGGTGACCAACCTGGCGGCGGTCTTCTCCCCCACCCCGGGTACGCCGGGCAGGTTATCCGAGGGATCGCCGCGCAATGCCGCGTATGTCACGTACTTGGAGGGAGGTACGCCGGTACGGGTGAGGATGCCCGCCTCGTCGTACAGCTCGTAGTCGGTTACCCCCCGCTTGTTGTAGAGGACTCTCACATGGGGATCTCGGACAAGTTGGAAGGTGTCCCGATCGCCGGACACCACGATCACGTCATCACCGCGGGACGCCACGCGCTCCGCCAATGTGGCGATCAGATCGTCGGCTTCGTAGCCAGCTTCCTCCACCACCGGGATGCCCAGAGCAGTGAGCACCCGTTTGACCAAGGCAAACTGGGGGACAAGGGATTCCGGAGTCGCCGCCCGACCCGCTTTGTAGTCACTGACGATCGCGTCCCGAAAGGTGGGCTCGGGTCGGTCGAAGGCCACTGCCATGCCGGAGGGCTTCTGATCCCGCAGCAGGTTCACCACCATGGAGGTGAACCCGTAAACCGCATTGGTGCAAACCCCCGCCGAAGTTGCCATGTCTTCGGGAATAGCGAAGAATGCCCGGAACAACAGCGAATTTCCGTCCAGCAGCAGAACCGGGCCCATCGCCTGGATGCTACTTCCCGCTTCCGGCGTGCCCGCCTATCACCGGCTGGGCCGGTCCCCGGGCTGCCCGACACCGCGATGGCGTACCAGCTCGAGCGCGTTCAGGGAACCGGGCGGAGCTCCCCGGAGATCACCTTGGCAGCGGTGTCCTTCATCGAGGTTCTGGAATCCATCGCGCTCTTCTGGATGAAGCGAAACGCCTCCAACTCCTTCATCGAGCACTCGTCCATCAGGAGCCCCTTGGCACGATCGAGAAGCTTGCGCGTCTCCAACTTGGCCTCTACTGCCTGGCGCTCGTCGCGAAGCTCGGCTACTTCGCTCTCCAACGCCTCCCTCTCGGCGAAACGGCCCAGGGCAACTTCGATGGCGGGAATCAGGTCCGCCTTCTGAAAGGGCTTGACGAGATAGGCGAGTGCTCCGGCGTTGCGGGCCTCTTCAATGAGGTTCCGTTGGCTGAACGCGGTAAGGATGAGCACCGCGGCCAACCGCTCTTCCGAAATCGCCCGGGCTGCGGTCAAACCGTCGGTGCCCGGCATCTTGATGTCCAGGATCACCAGGTCGGGACGCTGATCCCGAACCAGGGTGACCGCTTCGTCGCCTCGACCGGTCTCTCCGACGACCTCGTAGCCCTCCTCCTCCAGGATCTCGCGAAGATCCAGTCGGATGATGGCTTCGTCTTCCGCGATGACGACTTTGGGCATGGGTGAACGCTACTCGGGGAATAATCGCTCCACCAAGCGACGATGCTCCTCCTCGGCCCGGGTCACCCGCTGGACCAGAGCCTCCCGGGCACGCCGCAACGCCTGCACATGCCGCCCGGCGTCGACGTCCTCCTTGCGATCGGCGACGTTCTCGGTGACCAATGCTCTGACGTGAGCGTCGTCGGCATCCCATCGCAGTGCTGCAATCTGCTCGTCCAATACCGCCAATTCCGCCCTCAGGCGTCCGAGCTTCTCGGCCGAGCGGAAGGCCCGGCGCTCCGCCGACGACTTCATCGCCCGGAAGTGCGACCGGGGATCCCTACCCGGCGCCGTCCACCCATCACAACGCCGGTGGCGGGCCGGGAACCAACGCCACCTCCACATCTCCCGCATTTCCCAGATAGCCAGGAATCAACCGGCGCGGGGTGCGGGCAGGGTACAGCAGGATCTGCAACGGCTCCTTTCCGTTGGAAATGTAGGTGGGACCCACCTCCGCGCCCCAGAACCAGCTCACCCTCGGATGGTAGCCACGTTCCTGGAGCTCGTTGAATACCCCGAAGTAGGTGAATATCCCCCGGAGCGAGAGGCGGGAAGCTGCATTCAGATAAATCGTCCGGGAGGAGGGCTGAAGATGGGCGGAGATCACCCGCCACGCCTGGGCAACGGTGGGGTCCGAAGCCCGAGAGAGCGCGGGTGCCCGGGCAGTCTCCACGGTGAGGAGCGAGCCGGCAAGCACCATAAGGCAGGCCAGGTAGACCATCGCTCTGACCGGAAGCGCCCATGTCGCCGAGGTGGGTCCGGTTCCATCCGAGAACCCGACCCGATTCCCGAATATCGCTATCCCCACGCCGATCAGGCCGATCGCAGGGACCGCGATCTCCCACACCACCAGATAGCCGTAGACCGGGCCGACGATCCGAGTCACCGACACCGCCACGGCCGCTGCTCCCAAGAGACTTCCCCACCCCAGGGCGCGGGCCAGGAGGGCCCCCCGGCGGCCACCGATGGTTACCCCTACCCAACCCAGCGCCACCAGCGCAGCCAGGAACACCAGGTCCCCGGGGCGCCCCTTCCCCAGGCTCGAGCCCATAACCGACGACATGCCATGGACCGATACCCCGTCCACCGCCAGGACCGACCAGAATCCCGCCCCCAGAGCGTGGCCCGCATGGGGCGAGGTGAAGAAACGCCAGATCCGGGTGAGATTGCCAGGGTGGGTAGTGAACTGCTGGACGAGCGGCGGCAGCCAGACAAGCACCAGGACGGCACTTGCAACCATCCCCAGCACCGGGAAACCCCCTTTTCCCGAGGGAGGTGAAGGCGACACGGCCCGACCCCGCCGCCAGAGGACAACTCTGTTCACGCTCGCCGCCACCAGCCCGACCGCCACCAAGGGAAGAGTGGATAAGTTGGTCTGGACCGCGAACGATCCGACCAACGCCGCACCGAGGAGTGACACCGCCCGGACCTGTGCGCCATCAGCGCAGAGGAGGCCGAAAAGGACCAGGGGGAAGATCACCACCATCGGGTTCCACGGACTCACCAGAGCGCCCAGGGGACTCTCCGAGGTGGTGGTCGCCGCTGTTCCGGTCGCCCCCATCACCGCTGCAAGCCCGATCAATGAGACCGTGCACCACGCTGCTGCTGCGGCACCGTTGCGGTGTGCCACCAGCCAAACACAGGCCAGAGCGATCGCCAGGTTCCAGATCGCCGCGCCAGCGAACATCGCCTGGGCCCCCGGCCCCGCAATCCGGGCGAGAATCGACAGGACGTAGAAGTATGCGGGACCTGGGTGATTCCAACCGAACCGGTCGAAGGGTCCCAGCGACTGTTGCCAGTGGAGAGCATCCCGGGTGTGGAGATCGATGAGGGCAAGATCGTCGGAGAGAAACACGTGTCCGGGTGCGATCAAGTAGCGGATCGCCACCACCCCGAAAGGGACCATCAGGGCAGCCACCCCCAAGGCGAGGAGAACCCTCTGGGAGCGGGCGGAAGGCCCCTGCCGGCCGGCGGCGGTGGTCACCGCCCCGCTCCTCACCGCAGCCGGTACCATTCCCACGACCCGTACTGGTGCAGTGGTGGCCGGCCGAGCGCTTGGGAGAGGAACTCCAGGACATAGGGAAGGTTGCGAGTGGAAGGGGTGACCACCAGGTCGCTCACCCTCCACCTGTGGATCGCTGCCCGAACCTCGGCCATCGCGCGACGGCTATGGGGAAAAGCTCCCGAGGGCGGTGCATCGGTGCCCGGTGACAATCGGTCGAACACGTCCACCGCACCCGTAGGCAGCACCACGAATTCCGAGGCACCGGTCGGGCCAGGTACCACCGAGAACCCTCCGGCCAGCCGGAAGTGCATCCGGGTCTGGGCCTGCCAGCCCATCGCCTGCTGACCAGCAAAAGGCATCACCAACACGACCGTGGCCGGGTCGAGATGCTCGCCCACCGCCGAGAACCAGCGGGGCAGCGGCGACGGCCGGACCACCAGGGGAACCGAGTTGGTGAGCGCCACGGGAGCCAGTGCGGCAGCACCGACCACAGCGATCAGCAGGGCGGCCATTCTCCCTCCCAGGTGAGCACGGAAGCGCCCGGCAAGAGCGGGGAGCTCCCGTCTCCACTGGTCCAGGGAAATTGCCAGCAATAGACCGGCGGCCAGATCCACCAGCACGACGAAACGGATGGGCTCGATGTCGCCCACCACCGGGAGATGGCCGAACCAGCTCCAGGGAAGCCACCACGGATGGATCTGCTGGGCACGGGGGAGGAACTCGGTCCCCGCCATGGAGCCTAGAGAAAAGAGCCAGGCAACCACGCCCATCACCACCACCGTCCATGCGATCCGGGAGCGACCCCACAGGTACGCCGAGAGAGCCAGGAACACCACCAGGGGAATCCCCAGGAAGAAGAGACTGGGGAAGCGCCCCGGACCGAAGTTAGGCCCCGCACCACCGAAATAGCCCCCGATCATCTCGAACCAGCCCCGGGAGTGCACCGCCCGGCCGGCATTCCAGATCGCTCCGGGCGAACCCCCCATTACCGCAGGGTTGGGCCACGGGGTGCCCCGAATGTGCCGGGGACCGTAGATCGCGTACCAGGCCGGGTAGGCGAGCACGACCACCGAGATCCCTGCCGCCCAAGCAACTGCCTCGACGATCCGTCGCCACCGGTCCCGAACCACCCCTGGCGCCATCGCACCACCGGCAAGGATTGCGACCACCCCGACGATGGCGCTCATCGCCAGCATCTCGGTGGAAACGAAGAACTGAACCACCACCAGGACCGCCCACATGACGCCGATGGTCCGAGCGGAATGGCGGTGCGAGATCACCAGCTCCACCAGCAGCCAGAACATCAGGGGTGGGAAGAAAAGAAGGGTGAAGTCCAGGTGACCGATCGGGTCGTTCCACACCACGAAGGGGGAAAAGCCGTACAGCAGAGCGCCCAGCACCTGCCCGGGTACGTAACCGGTCACCTGGCGAACCGCCAGGAAGAAGACGTACCCGGTGATGGCCGGGCCGGCCACCGCCCCCACGTTGAAGGCGGCGATCGGGCCGAAGGTGAGAGTAATCGGGGCAAGCACCACCGAAGCCGCGATCCAGGAGGTATTGGCCAGCATATTGGCGCCCCCCTGCCCGGCGAACATCTCATTGGTGAAAAAGGGACTGTGGCCATGCAGTATCGCCCAGGGCGTCCAGGTGAGGAACCACAGCTCCTGGCTGGCGTCCCCGCACTGGCAGGTCACGGTCGTCGCTGGATTCCCGCCCACCCACACGTGCCACCAGAAGACCAGCGCGCTCAGGAGAACCAGGCCCGCAAGCACACCAACGTGCAGGTATACGGTCCGTCGCTGCACGGGCGGGAGCGTATCATTGCGCGATGCGCGGCCAGGTAAGGCGTTGACCGACGTCGCCCCCCCGGCCACCACCAACCCGTCGGCACCCTCGCCGATCGTGTCCACCCGGTCCGCCGACGCCCCCCCCGCCCGGTTCCGCCTGGGCAACCGGCCTCCGCTGACCGGCATCCGCGCGTTCGGGATCTGGGCGGTGCTCATCTACCATGCAAACTTTCACACTTTTCCGGGCGCCTGGCAGGTGCTCGGCATGTTCTTCACCTTGTCGGGCTTCCTCATCACCGCCATGCTCATGGGCGAGCGCCAGCGCACCGGCAGGATAAGCCTCAAGCACTTCTATGCCCGGCGAGCGCTCCGGCTGCTCCCCCCCCTAGGCCTCTCGGTGGCCCTACTCTCGGCCTACGGCCTCATCCACCGGGTCGGGAACGAATCGGCCCGCTTGTGGGGAGACATGCTCTCCACCGTCTTCTACGTACAGGACTACCGGTCCGCCCTCGGCCACGAGCCCTTTTGGGGTTTCTTCGCCCAGGCCTGGTCGCTCTCAGTGGAAGAGCAGTTCTACCTGGTCTGGTCGCTCCTCCTCGTGTTCGCCCTGGCCACCCGCCGCCGCCGTGCCTCCTACGCGGTGGTCCTGACCGGTATCGCCGCCAGCTTTGCCGACCGCACGTGGATCTCCCTGGCGGCCGACCCCTTCACCCACGCGACCTTCGCCCGGGTCTACTACGCATTCGACACCCGGGCGGACGCCCTTTTCCTCGGGTGCCTGATGGGCCTGGTGGCCACCGACGGCTTCCTGGAAGGGTGGAGCACCCGCGCCCGGCGCTCTCTCTCGGTAGCAGCGCTCGCCTCCACCGCCGTTCTCGTATGGGTCGGCCTCCAGGTGCCCCTCGGGTCGTTCTCGATGACGGTGTGGTGGCTCACCGCCACCGAGCTTCTCTGGGCGGTGGTGCTCCTCTACTTCGTGGTCAATCCGGACGGCATCGGCTCCCGATTCGTCGGGCTCGGCGTGTTCGTGTGGATGGGGGACCTGTCCTACACCCTCTACCTGGTGCACTGGCCCATCTACGTAGCGATGTTCCCGGCGCCCCACGCCTTCGCCCTCACCGAGGTCGAGCGGCTCGCCCTCACCCTTGGCATCGCGATCGCCTCCTGGTACCTGATGGAGAAGAAGCTCCGCAATCTCCGGCGGGGAGCTCTCGCGTGACACAGGTCGCCTGGGGGGCCATTGCCTGAGAAACCCGCCCGCGATCACCTGCTGGTGGTCGCGGGACTAGTCGTGGCCTCGATCGGGATCTGGTGGCGCGTCTGGGTGACCGGCCACCCCACCTCCACCATCACCTGCCCGTGCGGGGATACCGCCCAGGGGGTGTGGTTCCAGGCCTGGACCGCCTGGGCGATCGCCCACCTTCACAACCCCTTCCTCTCCCATGCGATCTTCGCCGGCCAGGGCGGAGCCAACATGCTGGACAACACATCGGGGATCTTCCCGGCCATTCTGACCGCCCCGATCACCTGGCTCTTCGGGCCGATTGCCTCGTTCAATGTGGCGGCCACCCTCGCCCCGGTGGTGTCCGGCTGGGCCTTCTTCGCCTTCGCCCGCTCGGTGACCAATTGGCTGCCCGGCCAGCTCCTCGGAACTGCCCTGTGGGCCTTCAGCCCGTTCCTCATTGCCGGAGTGGTCGGGGGGCATTTCCAGATAACCTGGCTCTACTTCCCGCCGGTGGCAGCGTGGGCCCTCCACGAGCTATTCGCCGGCCGTCGCCACCCCCCCCTTCTCGCCGGCACCGTCCTTGGGCTGGCCACCGTCGCCCAGTTCTTTACCGGTACCGAAGTGCTGGCGATGACCGTGGTGATCGGGACGTTCGGCACTCTCGCCGCACTCGCCCTTTCGCCCCGGGAGGCCTGGTCTCACCGCCGGCGCATCGCGACCGGCCTGGGTGCCGCCATTGCCCTCGCGGCAGTGCTGCTCGCCTACCCGGCGTGGTTCGCGCTTGCGGGGCCGCGCCACATCGTCGGACCGGTCTGGGCGGACACCCCCTATTTCGGCTCTGCCCCGGGGGGGCTGCTCGGTCCCGGCCACTTCGTACACGCCTCCACCGCCACCGAAAGGTTGGGGGGTTACTTCGGTCCGGGCGGACCTGCCGTTCAGTTCCTCGGGCCGGCAATCCTGGTTGCTCTGGCGGTCGCTGCAGCCGCCTGGTACCGGAGCCGGCTGGCCTGGGTTGCCGCCTGTACGGGCATAGCCGGCTGGGCCTGCTCGATCGGGGTCGTCGTTGTGGGCCCCTCGGTAGTCCGGGCGGTAGAGCACCATCGGCCGCTGCCGGCACCGGACTGGTGGCTTCCCTGGAGTTGGCTCTCCCGCCTCCCCGCCCTGG
Source organism: Actinomycetes bacterium (assembly GCA_021817065.1). GTDB lineage: Bacteria > Actinomycetota > Acidimicrobiia > Acidimicrobiales > JAKAVM01 > JAKAWH01. The sequence goes on along the minus strand of JAKAWH010000022.1, from coordinate 68 downwards.
AGGAGGCCCTCCCATTGCGTTTCTGCCTCTTCACTACCTTGTCCGCAGCCCTCTTGCACACCATCTCA
>JAKAWH010000021.1 GCA_021817065.1 Actinomycetes bacterium | reverse complement strand
CCTTCGGGATCCTGCCGCCGAGGCCACCGTGGCGATGGCCAAGCTCTTCTCCGCCGGCGCACTCCAGTCGGTGGCATCCGAGATGCTCCAAATCCATGGAGGATTCGGCCAGATGGAGGAGTCGCCCATCCCCCGCTACTACCGGGATGCCGCAGGCTTCAGTGTGGGCGCGGGAACCTCGGAGATCATGCGGGAAACCATCGCCCACCGGCTCGTCGACACGTCAACTTCTAACCAATAGGCCAGCTCCATCAAGATCGCGCAGCCCATCTTGGGAGACAGCTCGAATTGTACTAAAGCCATGGACTCTTGTACAATACCCGCGATGGCGACAATGTCGGTGAGCGAAGCCCGAGAGAAGCTTTCCGAAGCCGTCGATACGGCGCAAACCGAGGCGGTTCATTTGGAACGCTACGGGCAGCCGGCAGCCGTTCTCGTGAGCGAGGAACGCTACGAAGAGCTGATGGAGGCGTTCGAAGACGCCCAAGACATCACAGCCTTTGACGCCGCAATGGCCGAAGAGGGCCCCAACATTCCTTGGGAAGACGTCAAGGCCGAACTCGGCTGGGCTTGAACGCCTACCGCATAGAGGTCCGGCCATCCGCGGCGCGGGCACTTCGCAAGCTGGATGCGAAAACCCGCCCCCGTATCCAAGGAGCGATTGCCCTCCTCGCGACCGACCCAAGGCCACCTGCATCCCGGGCGCTGAGAGGTCGACCAGGATTCAGGGTCCGGGTCGGAGACTACCGGATTATCTACACCATCGAAGACGACGTGCTCCTCGTTGTGGTCGTCAATCTTCGACATCGCCGCGAGATATATGAAAAGTGACGTTTCCAAGGCACCAAACGGCGCTGCCAGAACCTTCAGCGTCCCAGACCACCGCACCGGTTCGCCGGGGAACTCCGAGCTCAGCCGCCGTAGTCCAGGCCGGTCGAGCGAAGCGGAAGTGGCGCTGCTTCGGAATCTCGAACTCCCCCACCGATCACCTGCCCGACGAACAACCGGTGGTCACCCCTCTTGAGCGAATCGACCACTCTGGCCTCGAACCAGTAGGGCAACTCAACCAGAAGGGGGCAGCCCGCCTTGGGGGACAGCTCGAAAGGATGCCCGTTCAAGGTAGAGCCCTCCAGCGTGCTCCCCCGGAAGAAGTCCCGGGCGATGTCAAGCTGCCCCTCGCCGACCACGTTCACCGCGAAGGTGCCACTCGCCACGATCAGCGGGTAGTTCTCGTTCTCGGTTCCCACCGCCATCGCCACCAGGCGCGGCTGGAAGGAAACCTGGGAGAGCCAGTTGACCGCGGCCGCGCCCAGCACTCCGCCGCTCGAAGAGGTGAGAACGTACAACCCGTACGATATCGCTCGTAGAGCGATGGTTTGCTCTTCGACTTCCATATGGCTCGACCCCCAATTCTCGGGTACCGGCAATTATAGAGGCCCCGTAGGGTCCTCATTAGGGACTTATGTCACTGTCCCCAACTGGGAGGCCACACCTACGATGACGTCGTGGATCATGCTGCGGGGAATGTGGTGAAGTTCCCCCATCGCCAGGGGTTCCTCGTCATCGCCATATCCAGCCTCCTGGTCGTTGCCTGTTCCAACATCCATCCACTTCTCACCGTCAAACTCGGCACACCGACTGCAACACTTCCGGTTCGTTTCCCCCCTCAACCCACAGCCAATGCAATACGAGTGGCACTAGCCCCGGTGCTTTCACCGCAAGTCACTGCACTCACGTACAGCGCCTTCTCTCATTACCTCCAAAATCATCTTGGAGAACCCGTTGATCTCGTCCAGCAACGCACTTACGAGGACACGAACGAATTACTCGAATCCGGAGGAGCACAGTTAGGCCTGGTGTGCAGCCTTCCTTACGTCGTGGGGCACGATCAGTTCGGCCTCCAACTGCTCGCCACGCCCGATACCGGACAGGGACCATTCTATTACTCGTACCTGATCGTACCCGCCAGCAGTCCTGCACATTCCCTCGCCGACCTGAGGGGTTCGGTGTTCGCGTTCTCAGATCCCCTGTCCGACTCAGGCCACTTGGTTCCCCTGTACGAGATATCTATTCTCGGTGAGGATCCCCTGACCTTCTTTCGTCAGACGTTCTTTACCTACGGTCACGACAACTCGATCCGCGCTGTCGCAGACGGTCTTGCCGACGGAGCTGCTGTGGACAGCATGGTCTACGACTCTCTGGTCTCCTCCGACCCCACAATTGCTCACCACACCCGCGTCATCGCGAAATGGGGACCCTTTGCAGCTCCGCCCATGGTGGTACCGCCCACCGTCTCCCCACAACTCAAGTCCCGCCTCCAGCAGATTCTCCTGTCCATGCCCGCTTCCGACAAAGGACGGCAGATCCTGAGGAGACTCGGGATCAAGCAGTTCGAAGTGGTTCCCGACTCGGCTTACGGTCCCATAAGACAGATGTGGAGTATCGAGAGGAACCGGATGTGAGTTGGACGTCCCGCCTGGCGCAAGCTCCTATCAACCGAGTTCGCATCCGAACCAAGATCCTAGGCATCGCCGTAGGCTCCGTGGTACTACTCGGAACATTCTTGACTTTCGCCATTCGCCACGCAACCTACAATACCCTGCGCTCCGATCTTCGATCTCAGGCTGCCTCGATCGCCCACCAACTGGCTGCAACGGACACCGAAGGAATCCTCACCAATGACGTGTACGGCCTCAATTCGTCTCTCGTCGAGACCATGAAGGCGGATCCCGACGTCGCCTACGCCTTCCTGAGCAACCCTCGGGGCAATATCATCGCCGATACCTTTCCCCGAGGGTTTCCTTCTTCCTTGGTCCGACTCTCAAAGCCCTCCACCTCATCGCGCATTGTGCCGATTGCCACTGAAGATGGCATCGTTTGGGATGCTGCTGCGCCCATACTCGGCGGCTCAGCCGGATCGGCCCATGTCGGCCTCTCCGAGCATCGCCTCCAAGCTACCGTCGATCGTACGACAAGCGAGATTACCCTCTCTACCTTACTGGTCGCTGCCTTGGCTTGTGTGGGTGCTTTTGGACTCGCTACCGTTCTCTCTACACCCATCGAACGCCTCGAGCGTGCGGCAGAGCGCGTAGCCCACGGCATGTTCGACCGAGAAGTAGAGGTGGTCTCGAATGATGAGATCGGGTCGCTGGGGCGAGCATTCAATACCATGATCCGGAATCTGGCCGAGTCACGGAACGCGCTGATTCGCCAAAATCGCTATCTTCGCTTGATGAACACTCTTCCGACTGCCCTGACCTCAGCTACAACACCTGACGCGACCACCCACGTCGCCCTGGAATGGTTGACCCAGGCTTTTGGCTCCTGTATCGCACACATATCCCTCACCAGCGATTCCGACGGTCCCGAAACAGCCGTATCGCAAAACCACCACGCCAACGGCAATACGGCCGATTGGTGGCTCTCCGTACCCATTCGATCCCGCGGCGAGAAGCTCGGGTTCATCCGAGTGGATTCCGAGCATCCCGCACGTTTCACCAGCGACGATATCCACCTCCTCGAAGCACTTGGCTCCCAACTCGGTTCTGCGGTCGATAATGCTCTCCTATGGGACGAGGTGAAGCGACGCGACGAATTGCGGGGGAAACTCATCGACCGGATATTCGAGGCACAGGAAGAAGAGCGGCGCAGAGTGGCTCGGGAGATCCACGACCACACCGACCAAGTGCTCTCTGGTCTCATCGTCACAGTCGACATCGCCCAACAGGCGCTCGCCACCCAGGATCATAAGTTGGCGCGGGTCCTTGCAGAAACACGAACTGAGTGCGAGAACCTTCTGGAACGTCTCGATGATCTAGTTCTGGACCTCCGCCCCAAGTTGCTCGATGACCTAGGCCTTCCCGCGGCGCTCGAATGGCTCACCCAGGGCTTCCAGACTCGCTCCGGAGTACAGGTTAGATTGCAGGTGAGCGGGTTGAGGGCCAGGATAGCTCCTGATGTGGAGACTGCTGCATTCCGAATCATACAGGAGAGCTTGACCAATATCGTCCGTCATGCTGATGCCAACCAGGCCAGTGTCGACATTCGTCACCTTGCCGGCAGTTTGGATATAGAAGTGGCAGACGACGGATGTGGTTTCTACCCTGCCGCGGTTGACGGAATGGGAACCTCCCACTTCGGGCTATTGGGAATGAGCGAGCGAGCAGGTATCGTCGGCGGTAGCTTCCATCTGATCTCCTCTCCGGGTACTGGAACTCGGGTGCAGGTCAGCTTGCCGGTGCAGGGAGCCGATCGATGAGGAAGATCCGGGTTCTGCTCGCCGACGATCACCGCATGTTCCGTGAGGGCCTGAAGCTCATTCTCGAACGAGCGGACAATATCGACGTTGTCGGAGAAGCCGAAGACGGCGATGAAGCCGTTGAGCTTGCCGGGCGCCTGCAACCGGACGTCGCCCTGCTTGATATCACGATGCCGCGCATGTCGGGAATGGTGGCTACCGCCGAGATGACCCGTCGCTGGCCGAACGTCAGGACTCTCGTGCTCACCGTGCACGAAGACCGCCGATACCTGCGAGGAGTTCTCGCAGCCGGAGCGTCTGGGTATCTCGTCAAGCGCCAATCCGGAGTCGAGCTGTTGGCTGCAATCGAGTGCGTGCACCGGGGCGATGCATATGTAGGGTCCTCTATGGCCCGTGCTGTCGTCGATGCCTACGTCTCGACTGGTGAGAGTGAACAGCGCTGGATCGCGGACGGCTTGAGCTCCCGAGAAGTGGACGTGCTCCGCTTGATCGCCCAGGGCCGACGGACGGCCGAGATTGCGGATGCGCTGGGTATTGCCGAAACCACCGTGAAGACCCATCGCCAGAAGATAATGGCTCGGCTCGAGCGGCGCACCACAGCCGACCTGGTGCGATACGCCATCTCGTCGGGACTATCACCCGACCTCGAGTAGCCCTTCCCGAACCCGCCATCTGGCATTCCTTCCCCGCGGCCCCGCCGCGCTTGCCTTGCAGCCCATCGTCGGAAGGACTACCCCCACTCCTCCTTCCCGGCGGCCCGAATCATCGGTAACGGCTGCCCGATCCTCCCCGAGCCGATTGCTCGGATCAGCCTGGCCACGGAGAATGGCAGGTGGTGCCAGCAGACCCTACGCGAGGTGTTTACCCATGATCCGACACTCCCAAGTGGACACCGACCATCCCGGCAATATGAATCGAAGTCGCCGTGGCCTCCTGCGTCTGCTCACCGTGGGCGGATCGTTGGCCGCGTTCATCGGCACTTCCCTCCGTTCCATCGGTACTGCCTCTGGTGCGGTAGTACCGAAAGGCATCCCCAAACGCCTGATCGGCGCCGCAGCCGGCAAGCAACGTGGAGCGGGGGCGGTGGCCGCCGCTTCAGCCGAAGATCTCTACAAGCTCCAGCCAGCCTGGGCCTCCTGGACACAGCAAGCACTCACCGGTTCCGACGGTTGGTCTGACCCTTCCCGCTGGATGCCTACCATCGAAAATTCTCATGGCCTGCCTTATTACCACAACAGTTTCCCCGAGGATACCCGCTCGGAGTCGGAACACCACTGGGTCATGGTGATCGATCTGCGCAAGTGCATCGGATGCCAATCGTGTGTCGTTGCGTGCAAGAGCGAGAACAATGTCCCCGTGGGCGTGTACCGTACCTGGGTCCAGGTGATCGAGTATGGCCAATGGGATCATGACCCCGACGGAGACGGCACTGTGCTCTTGGAAGGAGGCACATTCGTGCCAAACGTGAAGCGCTTCAGCCTCCCACGTTTGTGCAACCACTGTGACGACCCACCCTGCGTTGAGGTATGCCCTGTCAAGGCAACCTTCAAGCGCAAAGACGGCCTCGTCCTCATCGACTATCCGAAGTGTATCGGCTGTGGGTACTGCATACAGGCATGTCCCTACGATGCCCGATACTTCAACCCGGTACAACAGACTGCAGACAAGTGCACCTTCTGCGTGCAACGGATCGATCGGGGGCTGCTTCCCGCGTGTGTGACCTCCTGCGTCGGGCGTGCTCGAGTATTCGGCGACCTGAATGATCCAGATGGCGACGTCTCCACCCTCATATCCCAATTCCCGACCGAACGTCTTGATCTCGAGGCTGGCACCAAACCGCAGGTCTTCTACATCAACCTCGACGGCGACATGGTGGACGCGGCAACTGCCTTCAATACCATCTACCCCTATGCAGCGGGAACCAATACCAATCAATATCAAGACCTGACCGGAAGGGCGCTCCTGCAGGCCCCGACCGGAGGTGAAGGAGGCACCATCTGATGGGAGGATCTCTCACCCATTCCGGATTGGAGAACGGTTACTGGGGACTCATGGTCGTCACCTATCCCTACATCTCGGGACTAGTGGCCGGATCGTTCGTCGTGTCGTCGCTAAGCCACGTGTTCGGCCAGAAGAAATTCGACTCGCTGGCCCCCTTGGCCGTCCTCGCAAGTCTCGCCTTCCTTATCGCAGCACCCCTCACCGTGCTGGGTGACGCCCGGCAACCATCCAATGCCTTCGAACTGATGACCCGGGACCATCTTCCCTATTCACCCCTATCGACGTTCATCGTCATCTGGCTCACTTACATCGCACTCATGCTTGCCGAACTGTATGTCGCATTTCGTTCGTCCAATGCTCGCATGGCGGCACGCCACGGGCCACGTGCAACGTTACATCGCGCTCTCGCTCTCTGGAGTCACGATACCTCAGAGTCTTCGGCCCGGCGAGACCGCAGGATCCTCCGCGGGTTGTCGGTGGCCGGGATCGTGCTCGCCTTCATGTTCCATGGATATATCGGTTTCGTCTTCGGCGCCACCAAGGCTCGGGCACTATGGGCCACTCCCCTCATGCCAGTTCTCTTCATCGTGTCGGCGATCGTCTCGGGAATCGCCCTGATGTGGCTTGTGTATTTCATTACCATGCGCTACTTGGGCACTGACGTAGACAGACGCCTCACGGACGGCCTCCTCACCTACCTCATGCTATTCCTCCTACTCGATCTATTCCTCGATATCGTCGACCTGCTAACGGGGGCCGTGCCCGAGTACGCACCCGGTTCCACCTACTTCGGGTTCTACCACATAATGCTCCACGGCCCCTTCAGTTTCAGCTACCTGGGAATGCAACTCGGCATCGGAGTCATCGTCCCGTTGGTGCTGTGGCTCGTTCCGGTTGTGCGTAACTCTAGGATCGGTGGGGCTGCCATCAGCGTGGCAGTTCTCATCGGCGTGTACGCGATGCGGTGGAATGTCGTGCTCGGGGGTCAAGCCCAATCCAAGGTATCTTCCAATACCGTCGTTACCAATTCGGTACCCTTCACTGGATTTGACTCCGTGCAGACCGTTCTCGGAGTGTTTGCCGTTGCCCTGCTCCTCTTCCTTCTCCTCGCCTGGCTGTTTCCGTGGCGAACTTCCGAGGGCGGCACCCCCGTCCCGGACCTTGGCGCGAATGACAACGGCAGGATCGGCCCCGATGGCTTCGAAGGTTCCGTGCAGGCGACTCCGGTTGCCCCGAGTGGAGGTGAGGCATAGATGGGGACTCGAACAGCAAAATCGCCAGTTTCTGCGCCGCTCAGCAGAAGAGCTTTCCTCAAGAGCACCGGCCTTGTTGCGGGTACCGCGGCGGTCGCGGGCTGGGGGGTCTCTCCGTGGGTGGGAGAGGTGTTCAGCCGCCGTGGCAACTATGTCTACCCGGACCGTCCACCAACCTGGTCGGGGGTCCGGAGCACCTTCACGGTGTGCAAGCAGTGTCGGAGCGATTGCGGGGTCATCGCCCATAGCTTCAACGGTGTTCTCCAGAAGCTTGATGGCAACCCCTACCACCCACACGCCGCCGAGCCCCACGCTGCCTATGGAACCAATCCTGAGGCGGCAATTGTCTGGTCCCAGGCCCACTCCCTCTGCGCCCGAGGGCAGGCCGGACGGCAAACCGTCTACGACCCCTACCGATTGACCGTACCCCTGAAGCGGACCGGTCCCCGGGGCAGCGGCAGCTTCGAGGCGATTTCGTGGGACCAACTCATCTCCGAGGTGACCCAGGGGGGATACCTGTTCTCCCATGTGCCTGGTGAGGAGCACCGCTTCGTAGAGGGCTTCCGCCACTTGTGGGACAACGGGAGCGGCCGCACGACCCCGATCGACTCTGCCAACCCGGACTTCGGTGCCAAGACAAATGGCTTCGTCGCTTATTGGGGCCGGGCCGAGCCTGGGCAGAATGACTTGATAACTCGCTTCACCCACGCGTTCGGGAGCGTCAACGTGTTTCCGCATGTCGGGATTTGCGAATTGAACCATCACGTCGCCACGCAGCAGTCTCTGAACGGGACCGGGGGTGTTGCGATGCTCAAGCCCGATATTCCCAATGCGGAATTCATCATATGGTTCGGAGCCAACGTCACCGAGGCCAATTTCCCCATGCAGACACTGGGGCGCAAGATCGCCCAGGCAAGTGCCAACGGCGACCTCCGATTCGTGATCGTCGATCCCCATGCAGGCAATGCAAGCTTGCTCGCCGACCAGTGGGTGCCCATCCAACCAGGCGGCGACGGAGCATTTGCGATGGGAATGATTCGCACCATTATCGAGACTCATAGATACAACAACAGCTATCTCCAGATTCCCAACCGCGTTGCAGCTACCGCGGCAGGCGAGCCAAACTTCTCCAATGCTTCCTGGCTGGTGGTGAGCGACCCCTCACACCCTCATTACGCCAAGTTCCTGACCACCGAGGATGCCGGACTTGCTGCCCCAGGCAGTGACGGTGCTTCCGCCCCGGTGGTATGGGACATCGCCACCAACGCGGCGCTCGATGCCTCGAATTCCAATGCCGGAAACCTCTGGCCTTCGGGAAATCTGTCCACGGGGACTTTCATCGTCAACGGCGTCGCATGCCGTACCTCCATGCAGGCACTCTATGCCGCTGCGTCCGAGCACAGCATTGACGAGTATGCCAAGGAATCTGGAATCGCAGCCTCGACCATCCAAGAGCTCGCGACAGAGTTCACCAGCCACGGTCGCAAGGCGGTGGCTGATTTCTACCGTGGTCCCGCCATGCACACCAACGGTGTCTATTCGTGCCGGGCGATCATGGTCCTGAACTTCCTCATCGGTAACGTGGACTGGGTGGGCGGCTACCTTGCGGGAGGCGGATCGGCCGATTTCGACGGCAAGAACAAAGGCGCCCCCTATCCCCTGGCGAGCTGGCCTGGCCAGCCGAAGGGAGTGCCATCGGGTGTCCCAATTTCTCGAGAGGGCGTCTTCTACGAAGAGTCAGTCGCGTACAAGGTCGCCCAGGCAGCCGGACGGAGCCCCTTCCCGGCACCGCGGCCCTGGTTCCCGTTCGGATTCGGGATCTGGCCGGAGATATTCGCCGGGACCTACCAGCAATACCCCTATGCGGTGAAGATCCTCTTCCAGCACGAAGCCAATCCGGCCTTCAGCCCACCCGCGATCGGAGGATCCCCCGAAGGGACTCCCTGGATCCGCATGATCACCGACACCGCTCGCGTTCCCCTCTTCATCAGCACCGATATCGTGATCGCGGAGAGCTCCGCCTATGCCGACTACATCGTCCCCGACGCCAGTTACCTCGAGGGCTGGGGCATGCCAACTAATTTCCCCACCTACCCGACCAAAGCGCAAGGTATCCGCCGGCCCGTGGTCGAGCCGATCACTGGCCGTACCCCTAATGGCGAGCCGATGTGCATGGAGCAATTCTTGATAGATATCGCGAAGGCACTGGGGATGCCCGGGTTCGGCACAGGTGCCTTCGCCGATGGAGGGAGCTTCGACCGCAGAGAGGATTTCTACCTACGACAGGTGGCGAACATCGCATTCGACCCCAGCTACCTGGTCCTCGGCCCGAGTGGGTTCAGCTCCTCTGGGCCGGTCCCCGACGCCACCGATCGCGAAATGGAGATTGCTGGCATCTCGTCGCTCCGGGGACTCGTCGATCTTCCCGATGCAGTATGGAGGAAGGTTGCCTATGTCCTCGCTCGCGGAGGAAGGTTCGAGGACTACGTGGTCGGCTATCAACCAAGCCAGCAGGTTGCCGATCGACTCACTTCATTGACCCTCGGCCAGCTTTCCGAGTCCAGCCTCCACCACTGGGCTGTTCCCGCCTCCGGGATCGACGCGACCGACCTCGAAAAGCAATTCACCGCGATGGTCGGTATGGTGGCCTCCTATCCCTCCAAGCAACCCGTAGCGACCCATACCTACGGATCGATGGGCAAGAAGCCGACCGAGTTCCCATGCCAGATCTACAACGAGGTGATGGCCACCACCCACAACGCCCTCACCGGTGAGCCATTCAGTGGAGTTCCCCGACACGAAGCGCTCCGCACCATGAAAGGTCAGCTCCTTTCCGACCTCGATCCCTCATCGCGTTTTCCCTACCTTCTCTCCACTCACAAGCAGCCAATTCACTCAAAATCCCGCACGATCGCCGATCCGTGGCTCCTCGAAATGATGCCCGAAGCTTTCATCGAGATGAATCCTCTCGACGCCCAGCGCTTGGGAGTCAACTCAGGAGACCGAGTTCGAGTCACCTCCGGCAGCCACTCGTCGGGCATCACAGGAAGAGTACGGATAATCATCGGTCTTCGGCCCGGTGTCATCACCTTCCCGGCAGCTTTCGGTCACTGGCAATACGGATCAGGCAGGTGGAGCGTCGACGGTAAGGCCTTCTCCGGCGACGCAGCCCGAAATGCTCCCGTACGGCTCAATGCCATAATGCGGCTCGATCCCGACTTGGCGACCACCGACGGCTGGACCATCGGGCTAGAGGACCCAGTTGGTGGGGGTGCCGACTATTACGACACCCGGGTGCGCATCGAGAAGGTCTGAATGGCAGCATCACCACCTTGCGTGCCATGGACTCTTGCATGCGGCTTCGACTACCTGGCGCGCTCATGGCTAACCGGTCCCTTCCTCATCGATGATTCGGCACGCACGACCTGGATCGCGGAGCTCGCCAAACTCGACGCCGATCTCGCTCGTCGTGCTTCGGCTCTCTTGAGGATTATCGAGCAACCTACCGAACTGGATGCAGCTAACAGTGAATTCCAGGCCTGCGTGAAGATTCCGGTTCCGGGTCGATACGTTCCCCCGTACGCATCGGTTCACATCGATGAGCCGAGTTCGTTATGGGGGCCGACCACTGATCGCATGATGTCCTTGTATGCCGCACACGGCCTGGAATGGATGGGGCAGACACCTCGCTACCCATGGGTGCGAGCTCCCGATCATTTGGGCGTGGAGTGCGCGTTTGCCGGCGAAATGTGGGCCACTGCATACGAAGAGCAGCCAGTGGAGAAGGATACGGCACGCCCTCTCATTGCGGAACATCTCCTCCGATGGGTACCTCGTTATTGTGCAGAGCTGGCCGAAACGACGAGTTGCTCCTACTGGGAGTCCATGACGGGGTTTCTCGAAGCCTTTGTCCTGACCAACGCTTCGATCACCCAGGTGCTCGGCTCATTCATATAGATGCCGGCTGCTCATTGACCGTACTATCCCGGTACACCCCTCGGGGCACCTTCATCACCAACGCGGTCGCGACCAGGGCAGTCAGCGGAGTCGACAGGCCTAGTTTCACGTCCTCCCTCCGAAGCGCCTGTAGCGGTGAGACCAACCCGCTGCACACCCGCGTCATCGCCAGCCACGGTCCGCGCATGGCGGGCAGGATCCCCGGCTCGCGCCGAGCCAGTACCGAGATGCGCTGGCCATCGAAGCAGACGGTCACCCCGAGATCACGGTCGCTCGCCTCCAGCAGAACCCGCCCGTGCACCCTCCGGGCAACCCAGGCGCGCGCCCGCGAGCCGTCCAGATTCGCCTCGATGAGATCGCCCACCATGGCCGCCATACCGGCCGCCTCTCCCTCGGCCTCAACCTCCACCGGGGGAATAGACCTCGCAGATCGTGTCACGATATCTCCTTTCGGCGGTGGCCGAGTCTCCTATCTCTCGCCACGGAACATCGAACGCGGGTGAACTTCATATCTCTCGCCACCAGGTCTCGAGGCCGCAGTCTTCGGCTATCACCTGGAGGGCGTTGTACGCGGGCCCGAAGGTGATGAAGCCGTGGGGATGCTGGGTGGAGCCCGCCATGTAGAGCCCTTCCACCGGGGTACGGTACTGCCCCAGCTCGGGAAGCGGCCTCTGGTCGAGCATGTTGTCCAGCGAGATCTCCCCCATCATCCAGTCGCCTTCCACCATGTTGCGGATCTTCCGGGGGATGTCGGCAGGAGTATAGGGAACCCAATCGATCACCGTACCAGCCAGGTTGGGTGCGTAATTCTCCCACGCCTCGATGCAGTGACGCCCGTACCACCTCCCGATCTCATCCCAGCGAGCAGGCCCGCCGTCGGCCAGCGCGTAGGGGGCGAACTGGCGCAGCAGCCCGGTGAAACAACCCTCGGGAGCATCGGTCGGATCGTAGAGGGAGTTCACCGCCGCATTGGGCCGGGCAGATGCGGGGAGCCTTCCTGCCCGGATCTCGGCCCAGTCGGCATCCAGCTCGGCGGTGGACCCGTAGCCGAGGTTAACGACCCAGGCACGATCGACGTCCGGGTCGAACTCCGCGGCACGGTAGTGAGGAGTCTCGGAAAGGGCCAGGTGGACTGAGAAAAGCGACCACTTCTGATGGGCCAGACCCCCCTCCACCTTGGCACGAAGGGGAGATGGTACCGACTCCGCTGGCAGCATCGAGAGAAAGGTCTGCTCCACGTCCACCGTCGAGGCCACCAGCCGGCGGGCAGTGATCTCGGTGCCGTCGGCGAGCACCACTCCGACCGCCCGCCCGCCTTCTACCTCTATGCGCGACACCTCGGCATCCGACACCATCACTCCCCCGTGCTGGGCCAGGTCACGCCACAGACCATGGGCGAGCCGGTGGGACCCCCCGACGCAGAGGTGCCAGTTGTCGATCTTGCCGACCAGCAGGGGAAAGCCGATGGCTAGGCCGGGTACGTCGTTGGCGTACCCGCAGACCGCACCGTGGAATGCGAGATGTGCCTTCACCTTCGGGTGGGTGAAGTGGCGTTCCAGGAACCAGTTGATCGTCTCACGACGAAGCTTCACCCCCAGGAACTCCGAGCGGTCCTCCACCCCGAACGCTGCCAGCGCCTTGGTGAGCTCCTTGACCGACATGGGAGGCTGGTACATCAAGGTTCCCAGCAGCAGGTCGACATAGCCGTGGGCCTCTTTGTACAGCCGAGCGAAGGTCTCGGCGTCCTCCTCGGAGAAACGGGCTATCGACGCGCAGGTCTTATCCAGGTCGCTGTGAATGGTGAGGGCGGTGCCGTCTTCGAAGATGGAGGCCATCTGCACTTCCGGGCGCACGTAGCTGACCCCGTGGTTTTCCACCTCCAGATCCGAGATGGCAGGAGCCATCTCCACAAAGGTGTGGTAGTTGGCGTGAACGTTGTGCAAGAAGCCTGGCAGGGTGAGCTCTTCGGTGGCCAACCCGCCGCCTTCCTCGTGGCGGCGCTCGAGGACCACCACCTCCATGCCGCAGCGCGCCAGATAGCACCCCAGGGTGAGACCGTTGTGGCCTGCACCGATGATCACCGCGTCGAAGGCATCACGCACCGATAGACTCCCCGTCGCGACGCATCATCGCATCGGTGCCGACGACATCCGAGGCCGCTGCGGCGGCGCTGGGAACACCGTACGGCGGCATCCCCGAAGGCCAAGTGGTGTCCACTTCACGGGAATAGGCACCCAACAGCGCATTGACGTGCTCGGCATGGCGCATCAGGAACCGCATGTCTCCGCGCACCCGAACCGTCCCCCGCAACGCGGCGTCGATCGGATCGAGCACCCCGCAGGCTATCTCGTCGAATGCGGTGGCAGAGCCGGTGAAACGGTAATCGACGCCCCGGCCCGCCGCTCTCCGCTCGTCCTCGCTGCTTGCAATTTCTCGGTACCACTCACAGCGACCCGCGTCGATCTTCACCAGGAAATGGCGTGTAGATCCTTGCTCGACATAAGGCGAGAGTCCATCCCCGACGATCTCCACCGCCACCACGAAGGACCCGGTGGGGACCCCGTTCAGGGTGGCCGCAGAGGCGTTCATAGCTTCGCGGACCGCGTCGTACCACTCGTTCGTATAGATGTCGGGCATCAGTATCCCCTCGCCGCCACCAGCGGGCCGGTGAGCCCCAGATCCGACGCGATCGCCTTGAACGCGTTATACCCGCAGGCCGCGTGCACCCCGCCGCCCGGGGCGGCCGACGGCCCGCAGAGATACAACCCTTCGATCTCGGTACGGTAACTGGATGCCTCCGGGAACGGCCGGTTGGCACCCATCTGATCCAGCGCGAACTCACCATTGGAGAAGTCCCCTTCGCGCATGAGATTCTTCACCTCCATCTGGTCGGGTGTGTACAGTCGCGAGGCGATCACGTTGTCCTTGGTCATGTTGGGAGCGTACCGCTGCCACTTCTGCAGGAAACGGTCGTTATAGCTGGCGCGCACCTCTGCCCACTCGGCACCGGAGAGGGCGGAAGCCGGCGGGAAGAAGTACCACCCTCCCGCAGCATGGCTACCCGGCGGAGCCTGGGAACGATCCCAGAGGGTGTTGACCCACGTCCCTGCCGCCGGTTCTGGGATCCGGCCCGAGTAGGCGTCGCGGATGTAGCGGAGCACGTCGTCCGGGCCGTCGAAACCCACCACCGTGTAGAAGCAGCGGTCGATGTCGTAATCCCACCGCGCCGACCGGTATGCGGGAGCCTCCCGCATACAGAAGGCGAGGGTGCCCAACACGTGGCTCGGACCGTAACGGAAGGCTTCCGAACGGCGCACCCACAGATCGCTCAGGTGGTCCCTCCCGACCAGATCCAGCATGGTCTGTCGGAGATCGGCGTTTGAGGCGACCACCCGCGCTGCACGGATCTCGGTGTCGCCGCGCACCACCACCCCCACCGCTCGGGAGCCCTCCACCACCACCCGCTCCACCGCCGCGCTCTCCAGGAGGTCCACCCCCTCCCGGTAGCAGGCCTGGGTCATCGCCTTGGCCAGCGAGTGGGTCCCCCCCTTGCACAGCTTCCAGTTGGCCACCGTCCACATGACGAAACCGAGGAACATCGTTCCGAGACCCGCTTCGTCGATGGGCGCCCCCCACTCCACTGCGATCCGGTACAGGAGCGCCCGCAGCTCGGGGGTCTCGAACAACTCGTCGATGACCACTCTGGGGCTCTTCAGCCCGAAGTTGGCGGAGACACCAAGGTCGCCGAACGCCCCTTCGATCGCCTGCCCCTGTTCCTCGAAGGACCCGTCAGCGGGCGGGCTGTAGAGGCCGGCGGCAAGGACCGGTTCGAGCAGCGCGGCCCGCTTGCGCAGCTCTACGAACAGGTCGGCGTCAGCCTTCGAGTACCGGGCGATGGACTCCCGAGTCCGCTCGATCAGCTCCAGACGGTGGAGGACGATGGGGGGTCGATCGTCGGCGAAGACGATCCCCGCCTGCGCGTCGGGGGTGACGGTCCGCAGGCCCAAGTCCTCCAGGCCGAAGTCCGCCATCATCGGCATGATGTCGAAGAACTCCATGTACTGCGCGTGCATGTTGTGTCGGAACCCGGGCAGCACCGGCTCCTCGGTATTGACCCCGCCCCCCTCCTCGTGGCGCCTCTCCACCACCAATGTTGAGAGACCGGCCCGCTGGAGGTAGGCAGCCAGGCACAAGCCGTTGTGCCCTGCACCGATCACGATGGCGTCGTAGGCAGTCCTGCTCACCGATGGAACCCCATCGCGGACGCCAGCCGGCCCGGAGTGAGCGGGAACCCCATCGCGAGTGCCAGCCGGCCCGGAGTGAGCGGGAACCCCATCGCGGACGCCAGCCGGCCCGGAGTGAGCGGGAACCTCACGTGGCGTACTGCTCCGCATAGCGCTTCACGTAGGCAGGGAGCTCCCACCACCTGTCCCCGTCGAGGTCCTCGACGACCGAGGCGGCCGCAATATAGCCCGGACCGCCGATCACCAGCCCGCCCGGATAGGAGGACGCCCCGCACAGGTAGAGCCCCCCCACCGGCGAACGGCCCGCGGTACACGAGTCGTGGGGGCGAAAGACACCCATCTGGAGGGGGTGGTAGTCGCCGTGCTTGATGGAGCCGCGCACCATGGATGACACCCGCCGCTCGATGTCCACCGGGGTCTCGATCGACCGCATCACGATGCCCTGGGTCGCCAGAGAGGGGCAGTGACGCGCCCACAGCCCGCACAGGCGGTTGGCCAGCTCCGGTGCCTGGGAGTCCCACCCGCCTTCGGGAGCGTAGGGGGCATGAGTCTGGAAGAAGCTCACCTGATGCCCGGGGACTCGTGCAAGGGTGGGGTCGTAGCGGGTTTCCACGGTGGCGTGCCCCCCCACACGCTCGGGAAGCTCACCGTTGATCGCGGCGGCAAAGTGGGCGAGCACGTCATTGGTCGAGTCGAAGCCCATCACCACCATCAGCGCGTCGTCCACCCAGGGGTCGTCGCACTCGTAATGGGGTGCGACCTCGGTAACAGCCGACACGGTGAAAAAGGACCACTTGTCCCAGTCCCAGCTCTCGGCGACTTCCGCCATCTCTCCCGGGACTTCGCCAGCGTCCATGAGGCGCCCGAAGGTGAGCGGGGGGGGCAGGCTGGAAAGTACCGCACGGGCTTCGATCACTCGCCCGTCGAAAAGCTCGACGCCCCGGGCTCGGCCGCCCTCCACCAGGATCCGCACCACCTCCGCGTTGTCGATTACCGTACCCCCCGCCCGCAAGATCTCCCGCGACAGAGAGCCCGCCAGCTTGTGGGAACCGCCGTAGCACTGCGCCTTGTTCATCGCCCGGTCGATCATCAGAGGCACCATGAACCCCAGGCCGCTCTCGTGGGGATCGAGCCCCCACATGCACGCCACGTAGAGCATGAGCGCCCGCACACGATCGTCGCCGAAGACCTCCTCGACGATCTCCACCGGGGACATCTCCGAGAGGCGGAGCACCTCCCGGCCCATCGAGGTCGCTTCGAACCTCTCGATCATGTCGAGGGGCGACAGGGCTGGCACATAGGTCCCCGGAGCTACCACCTCGGCGACCAGCTTGCGCCAGGTCCGCATGATCCGTCCGAAGCCGAGAGCATCGGCTTGCGAGAACTTTGCGATCGAGTCCTTGGTGTCCTCGATCTGATTACACAGGAGGAGACTTGACCCGTCGGAGAAGAGCGCGCCGCACTGCGCGTTAGGCTTGACGAAGTAGAGGCCGTGACCGGTGAGATCGAAGTCCCGCAACACCGGCATGTAGTCGACCATCATGTGGTAGAACGCGTGCGGGTTGGTGTAATAGCCGGGGAAAAGGCACTCCTCGGTGGACAGACCGCCCCCGATCTCCTGGCGCCGCTCGACCACCACCGTGTTGAGCCCCGCGCGGGCTAGATAGGCGGCCGCCATCAGCCCGTTGGGACCGGCGCCGATCACCGCCACGTCGTAGGTGGAGGTCATCGGGAACTCGTCGAGAATGTGCTCGGAGGCGTGGACGCCGTGACCGTTCCGAACGGACGGCGGCTGCAGGCCGGCCGTTCCCCGGGGGGCGATCATCGGGACCCTTCGGCGACAAGTGGCCGCCCATTGCCGGAGGGCGAAGGCCCGTCAGGCACGTAGAACGGGGAGGGATACCACCAGTTCCCCGGCTCGGCGACCCCATCGTCGATGAGGATGTGCATCAGGTTGTAGGGAACCGCCATGAGGCACAGGCCCCCCGGGTGGGAAGTCTGGTTGCACAGGTACAAGCCGTCGACGGGGGTGCGGTACCGGGAAAGCTCGGGGAGAGGCCGGTTGGAGAACCATTGGTCGGCCGAATGGCGGATGGCATACCAGTTGCCGCCCACCATGCCCGCGTTGCGGAACTCGGAATCGTAGGGAGTGTTCACGAAGACGTCGACGATGTTCTCGCCGACCATGTTGGGAGCGAGCCGGCCAAGAAGCTCCAGGGCAGCCCGGGTGATCTCCTCCTTCTGGTGGTTGACCCCCTCCGGGCCGCTCACGTCGTACTGGGGCGGGGGCATCTCCAGGTAGATCGGCGAGAGGACGTGGTATCCCTCGGGACAGCGGGTGGAGTCGTAGGGGTCGTGGGTGCAGATCATCATGGTGAGATGCTCGGGAGAGAGCGCCGGAGAGCGGCGGTGCGAGTACGCGTCCCGGGTCTGTTCCCGGAAGAAGTCGAAGGAGTCGGCTGGAGCGATCACACAGGAGGGGTAGACCTCCTCGGGAAAGAACTCCTCCCGGCCGTGATAGCGGGGCAGCTCCCGGCAAATCACCGACATCACGAAAAGGCTTCCTCCTTTGAGGGAGATGTCGTCGATCCTCTGGAGGAACGACGGGTCCAGATGGCGTCGCCCCACCAGCTTGGCGAAGGTCTGCTTCACGTCGACGCCGGAGATCACCGCCTTGTCGGCCCAAATGGTCTTCTCCGGAAATGCCGCTTCGTCCGACAAACGGACCCCCACCGCGCGGCCGTTGGTGACGATGATCTCCTCCACCGGAGCGTTGGTCATCACCCGGGCGCCGTGGGCGATCGCGCAGCGGATGATCGCGTGGGCATAGGTGTGCATCCCACCGCGGGGCGCACCGGACGCGTAGGTGTACAGCATGGTGCCCCCCAGTGACTGGAGCATCATGCCCTCCCAATCTGGATGCGCTCCGCAATACCAGGCGCCGAACCCGGCTACGACTTTGAGCGGGTCCCAGTGCACGAAGTTGTCCAGAAAGTCCACGTAGCTCATCTCGGTGAGCTCGTCGAAGAAGAGGTGGGGCAGGTACTTGCGGAACACCTGCCACCAGGGCATGTCGACCGGGTCCACCTCCATCCCGACAGGGTGGGGAGGCGTCCAGAAGAGAGCACGCAGGAGCTCGCGGGAGGCTTGCTCGCCGAGCTGGTCGATCACCCTCCCGGGCCCATCAAGGTCGGCGGGCGAGTATCGGCGCATCGCTTCGTCGCCCAGGTCGGGCCGCCAGCGCCCTCCCAGATTCGCCGCAACCCCGTCGAGGGTTGCCAGGCCGGCCATCGAGGAGTAGTAGACCATCCGCATCCCGTACTTCCACAGCTCGAGCTGCTCGAAGCCCGGAGCCGCACCCCCGTACAGGTAGGTGGCGTGCGGGTCGATGCGGAAGCCAGGCCGCACCTCGGTGTTCTCCTGCCCGCCGCCGCATTCGGGACGGGATTCCAGGACGCAGACCGACAGACCGCACTTGGCCAGGTAGGCGGCGATGGTGGAGCCGTTGTGGCCTCCTCCGATCACCACGACGTCGTAACGCTCATCCGGCACGATGGCTCCCCTCCGCAGTTGACTCACGGACGTGCGCCCCTACAGCACTCCCCGATCGCAACGACGCTACAGAATATGTCTAATTTCTCAACCTCTCTCCGGGAGTTTAGGAGGCTCAAGGACCTCATACCAGGGTCTTAAGTCCCTGTTACCAGCGGAAGCAGTCCGGCAGACTGCCGCTGTGACCCCTTTTCCGGATGGGCCCGCCGATCCGACCTTCCTCGACCTGTCCCGCCCCGGTGAGGACGAGATTCTCTTGAAAAAGGAATGTCACCGCCTGGCGACCGAGGTGATCCGTCCAGCCGCCCGCACCCTCGACCGGATGGCGCCGGGCGAGCGGGTGGCTCCCGGTTCGCCCTATTTCTCCGCCCTGGGACACCTCAAGTCGCTCGGGTACCACCGCATGTTCCTTCCACCCGAGGTCGGCGGGATCGACCCCCCGGTGTCACCTCTCGCCCGCGCCATCTTCCTGGAGGAGCTGGGCTGGGGCAGCCTCGGGCTGGCGACCGCATTCGGCGTGGACATGCTCCCCTTCGTCCTCATAGCGATGTTCGGGTCGGAGCGCCTGAAGACGGACCTCCTCGCCCCCTGGGTGGACGATACCGAGGGGGCCCTCCACGGATGTTGGGGTGCCACCGAGCCCGACCACGGCAGCGATGCAGTTATGTCGCTCCGCGATCCTACTGCCGCAGGCTTCGCGCGCCCTCAGGCGGTCGCGGTCCCCGACGGGGACGGGTGGCGCATCCGGGGACAGAAGGCGGCCTGGGTTTCCTCGGCGCCGGTGGCTACCCATTGCGCTCTGCACGTCCAGGTCGAGGGCGAGGCGGATCCGCTGCACGGGATGTTCGCCATCGTGCCCCTCGACCTTCCCGGGGTATCACGCGGCCAGCCGATTGCGATGCTGGGGGCCCGGGACGACCCCCAATGCGAGATCTTCTTCGACGACGTGGCCCTGCCGGCTGATCACCTGCTGGTCGCTTCCACACCATTCTATGGCATCTTTGTCGACCAATTGCTGTGTGCGACCAGCGCGACCATCGCGAATATCGCAGTGGGAGTGGCTCGTGCTGCCTTCGAGGAGGCCCTGGCCTACGCCCGCCGGCGGGTCCAGGGAGGCGTACCCATTGCCGAGCACAAGAACGTACAGCTCACCCTGTACGGGATGTTCGAGAAGATCGAGACCGCTCGCTGCTATGCGCGGCAAGTCCTGTCCCACATCCAGGGTGAAACAGTTCCGGGCGGCGGATCGGGCCCGTCCACCCCCGGTGCCGGAGCAGCCGGCGGGGGTGGCGGGTCGGGGATGATGACTGGATTCGGCGCCTCTCCCCGCCACTCCCGTGCCGCGCAGATCTACGCCAAGCGGATCGCCTTCGAGGTGGCCAACGACGCCCTTCAGGTGTGCGGGGCATACGGGCTCACCGAGGAGTCCCTCACCGAGAAGCTCTTCCGCGACGCGCGCAGCCTCTGGATAGAAGACGGCACTCTGGAAGTGCTTAGCCTCGACGCCGCCCGCGATCTCATATCCAACTACGAGACAGACCGGTATGTGCCGGAGGAGGTAATGCAACGATGGTGACCGGAGGAGGAATCCCGATCGACGCCCCGCTCTACGAAGTGGATCTGGATAGCGGGGCAGATTACTGGGGATGCAAAGCGATCGCCGAGATCTTCACCGTGGACGGCGACGCTGCAGCACTGATTCCCGAAGGGCTGAAACTGGCAGGCAACCCACCCCTCGGCATGGTGCTGCTCGCCGACTACGGCGACTCGACCCTGGGGCCCTACCGTGAGTTCGTCTCGCTGATCCAGGTGGTCGACGAGTCCGGCGCGGTGGGGATGTACATCCCCTATATCTACGTGACCAACGATGCCGCCCTCGCCGCCGGCCGCGAATTGCTGGGAGCCCCCAAGAAGCTGGCGAGAATCGAGCTCTCCAAGGAGTACGAGATGGTCCAGGGGGTTCTGGAGCGGCCATCCTCCAAGCGATTGGTGACGGTGGTCATGAAGCTCTCCACTCGGATGGGACCCGGGGTGTTGCGTGCCTTCATGGCCGAAGAGACTCCCTACTACTCCCTTCGCTACCTACCCGCGCCACCGGGGGGCACCAGCGTGCGCGAGCTGGTGCGGTGGACCTCGAAGATCTCGGTGCGCCGCGACCGCTTCGCCGAGGAGCTCGCCTTCACCGGGGCAGGATCCCTCACCTACGACTCACCCTCAGCGATCGACCCGGTGCACAACCTTGGAGTGGGGACCCTGCTCGGCTCGGTCTACCTCGAGTTCGACATGCGCCTCGGCAACGCCCAGGTGGTCCGCTCGGAGGTCTGGCAAGAACCGGCGAACTCCGAGTCGGCCCCTGCCACCAACGGCACAGTTGCCCCCGAGCCGGTTGCATCCCCCGGAGGGCGGTAAGCCCCGGGGCCGTGTTTTTCCGGCCCGGTACGGTTCGCGGGCCTCTTGTTTCGGCCCGGTACGGTTGCCCATCCCCCTTTTCCCATAAAACTTGATCGGATTAGTCATAATTGTGTAGCCTGGGGAAATGGCCCGTGAGCCGCTTTTCACCGAAGACCAGACCCCCTCCGAGGTCGTTGGCGCGATCACCGGCGCCGGCCCTCTCTACTGGGACGATCTCCACCCCTCCGACCGCAGCTCCCTCGGGGTGGGGAAACTGCGGCTAGCGGGCATCTACGACGATCGCTTCGAGGGAACCTTCATGATGCGCATCCGGGTTCCCGGTGGGCGCCTGACCGCCGATCAGCTAGAGGCGATCGCCGGGGTGGTCACCGAGTTCTCGGTACGCGACGAGGGCTCGACCGAACCAGACCGCTTCGCCGAGATCACCACCCGCCAGGATTTCCAGGTCCACTGGACCCGGTTCGAGCACCTCGGAGAGATTTGGCGCCGCTACGGCGAAGTGGGGCTCGGTTCGCTCGAAGCCTGCGGCAACTCGATGCGCAACATCACCGCCTGCGCGGTCGACGGGATCGACCCCTCCCACTTCTTCGAGGTTGGGCCGGTGATCGACCAGCTCAACAGCTTCGCCCTTTCCGACCAGCGGCTTTCCGCCTTCCTCCCCCGCAAGTTCAAGGTCGGGCTCACCGCCTGCCCCACCGACTGCGTCGTGGCCCGGGTTAACTGCATCGCCTTCACCCCCGCCCGGCGGGACGGCGAGCTGGGCTTCAACGTCCACCTGGGAGGCGGGCTGTCTGACTACCCGCGGTTGGCCACTCCTGCCGATCTTTTCGTAGCTCCCGACCGGGTCACCCCAGTCGTCAAGGCAACCCTGGAGGTCTTTGCCGCCTTCGGCGACTACCAGAACTCCTCGGTCAACCGCTTCCGCGCCCTGGTCCACTCGCTCGGCCCTGCCAAGGTGGAAGAGGAGATACGCTCCCGGCTCCACTTCGAGGCGGGACCAGCGGGAGAAGATCTCTCCACCTGGGCCACCGAGGACCATGTGGGCATCCACCCGGACCGCGAGGGCGCCCACTACGTCGGGCTCAACGTACCCGTTGGCCGGCTGACCGCCGAGGAACTAGCCGAGACGGCCCGCCTGGCCCGAACCTACGGAGACGGTCGCATCCGCCTCACCCTGCGCCAGAACCTGATCCTGACCGGAGTCACCGACGTCGACGGGCTTCTCGCCGAGCCGCTGCTCGGGCGCCTAACCCCCGACCCCGATCCTTTCGAGCGGGGGGTGATCGCGTGCACCAGCGCCCCCTTCTGCAAATTCGGGATCCTCTCCATGAAGCCCTACGGCACCCGCCTCATCGACCACCTGAGAGCTCGTGTCCCCCGCGAGGGATGGGATCGCCTCGACGGGCTCCGCATCCACATGTCCGGTTGCAAGGCGTCGTGTGCCCAGGTCCCCCTCGCCCATATCGGCGTACGGGCCACCATGGGCAAGGACGATAATTCGTACTACGATGCGTTCGACGTTGCGGTCGGCGGGGACGCGGGTGGGGCACGCTTGGCCCGGTGGGCGCGGGGCGAAGTACCCACCGATGCTGCTTTTGACGACATCGCCCGCATACTCACCTCGGTCGCCGCCGGCGACGCGAGCCTCTCCGAACTGACCGCTGAGGCCACCTCGTGGTCCGGTGGCCTTTCCCCACTCCCCGAGGAGGTCCGATGACATCCACACTGGCCGATCCCGCCACCGGCGCACAGCCAGATTCCGGCACAGGCACTTTTTCCGATCCGTCGTCCGACATCCGGGACGAGATCGCCACCCACAGCGGGATGCCCGAACTGGTCGAAAAGATCTGGTTCCACAAGACCGCGTCGGCGGTCATCGACGCCGAGCGCTGTGTCGGCTGCGGCGGTTGCATCGCCGCCTGCCCGTCCCGCTCGATCGGGGTAGGCGAGGACGGCAAGCCGACCCTGATCAAGATGTGCACCGGCTGCTCGGCGTGCTGGGACTACTGCCCCCTGGCCGGTCTGCGAGTGGAACGCCTCGGACGGGCGCTCGCCTCCGCCTCTCCCCTCTCTGGCGGCGCGTCAGTGCCCTCGGACATCCCTGCCGACATCGGCTCGGTGCGTGCCTCCTACTCGGCACAAGCTGCGAACCGTGCGGGCGGGGCCCAGGACGGCGGGGTGGTCACCGGACTGGTGGCCGCCCTGCTGGAGGCCGGCTATATCGACGGGGCGATCGTGACCGCCAAGGTCGACGCCTTCCATGGCAGGTCTTTTCTCGCCACCTCCGCCGAAGAGGTGCGCGCCGCCTCGGGGAGCGTATACCACCAGGCGCACCCGCTCGCGGTGCTGAACAGCCCCCTTCCCCCGGCGTGCAGCGCCTCGCCTTCGTCGGTACCCCCTGCCAGATAAGCGTGCTGCGCGCACTGCAGAAGTACCCCTGGCCGAATCGGGCTACCGCCGCCGGGGCAGTAGTCCTTACCGTGGGACTCTTCTGCACCCGTTCCTTCGATCCCGATCGCCTGGAGAAGGAGGTGTCCAACCTGGGGGTGGACACCTCCCAGGTTGCCCGTGTCGACGTACGCGGCGGGGAGTTGCTCGTCCGTACGGCTGGGGGTGAGGAGGTCCTCCGCTCCCCGGTGAAAGAATTCCAGGGGGCGTCCCTCGCCGGTTGTGACGAGTGCGCCGACTTCACCGGATTGGCGGCCGACATCGCGGTCGGCAACCTGGGTAGCGAGCCCGGGCGCACGAGTGTTCTGGTCCGCACCGTCGCCGGGGAGGAGGCTCTCCGGTCAGCAGGTGACGCCATCTCCCTCCTGCCGCTCGACGACCTCTCCCTGGTGTCGCTAACCGCCGCCCGTGACAGGAAGAGGGCGGAGCGCTCCAGTGCCCGGGGCATCGATCCCGAAGGCCCGATGTGGATCTCCTACACCGAGCACCTGGCGGCGTATTCCGGGACTCGGCGTGCACCAGCCGCCCCTCCCGCCTACCGCAGCCATCACTACGACGTGAGCTGCTGAGTCGCGACCCTCGCGTGGCGCGTGCTGAGCAGGTCGGAACGACCTGCTCAGCCGCCGTGATCTGCTGAGGCTCTGCGAATGTCGGGCAGCTGAGCGAAACGGAAGGCGGCTCGCTCAGCTGCTGGCAGTGCCGGAGAGGCTTGCCGGCACCACCGGGACACTTCGCTCAGTTCCGGGCGGCGTCCGCCAGAATGGCCTGCGCGACCCGCTTGCCGTGGGCCATCGCTTCGACCACGGTGGATGCACCGATCATCGCGTCCCCGGCTACCCACACCTTCGGGCTGAACGGGTAGGTCGATCTGCGCAGTGCGATCTCCCTGATCCAGGAGAGGTCTCCCACCCCGTTGCCCGAGTTGGCGAACACGCCGCTCCCCATCCAGCGCCGATCGGGCAACCCGTCCACGTGGTCGGAGGCACGCCAGGGAGTCCCGGGGGCGATTGTGGATCCGAACTCGGAATCGTTACGGTATCCCATCGCCGCCACCACCAGGTCGACCTGCACGTTCTCCTCCCGGCCTGCCAATATGCGGGGGGTGTCTCCAGGCTTGCGCTGGCGGGTCTCCACCAGGAGCGCGCGGGTAACCTGACCGGCGGCATTGCCCTCCACCTTCGATACCGAGGTTAGGAACCGGATCTCGACCCCTTCGTTCTCGGCTTCCACCAGCTCGTCGGGACGCACCCGGGCGAACCGGCGGTCCATCCAGTCGACCGCGATGACCTGTCCACCCAGCCTGCGCACCGAGCGGGCGACATCCATGGCAGTGTTACCAGCCCCTACCACGAGCACCCGGGTCTCGGCATTGACTTCGGGCAGTGAGGCTCCCTTGGAGAGCGCAGCCTTTGCCCGGGTCAGGAACGTGGTGGCGTCCTCGACCCCTTTGAGGTCGGCCCCCGGGAATCGTAGGGACAACGGTATCGGCGCGCCGTTGGCGAGGACCACCGCGTCGTGCACCTGGAGGAGCTTCTCCACATCGGCAGGACGCACGTTGGTGCCGGTGACCAGGTCTAGCCCTGCCTCCTTCAACTGCGCTACAGGTCGATCGATGACCCGATCTGGAAGGCTGAAGGAGGGGATACCCCAGCGCAGTACTCCGAGCGGCTCCGAATCCTTCTCCAGCATGGTCACCTTGGCGCCGTGGGAGATCAGTTCCCAAGCCGCGCCGATCCCCGCCGGCCCGGAGCCGACGATCGCCACTGACATCCCCTGCCCTAGTGCTGACCGGGGCTGCAAGGCGGGGACCGATTCGGTGTCCGCGACGAAGCGCTCGAGCCTGCCGATAGCCACCGGCTGGGTGCCTGCCAGCTTCCAGGTGCAGGCCCCCTCACATTGCTTGCTCCAGTCGCACACCCGTGAGCAGATGTCGGGGAGCACTGTGGTCCGCCGCAACGTTTCGTGGGCTGTGGCGAGATCGCGGTCGCGGATCGAAGCGATGAATCCCGGGATGTCATTGTGAGCGGGACATCCCTTGACGCAGGTGGGATCGGGACACGACAGGCACCGTTCCGCCTCGGCCACCGCCTCGTCCATCGAGGCGAATCCTGGGTGCACCTCGGTGATGTCCCCGAGGAGCGAGGTGGGACGTATCGTCTCGGCATGCCACCGTTCGGTAACCAGGGTGGGCCCCTCGACCTCGATGGCCCCGAACGGGCAGGTGCGGGTGCACTGGCGGCATCCCACACACAACGCGTCCTCGGCCGCGGCCTTCCAGGAGTTGACGTCCATGGAAAGTGCCTCGACCGGGCAGCGGATGACACACTCCTGGCAGCCCGCGCACCTCTCCAGGTTCACCGTTACATGAGGAGAGCCGATGCCCAGAGCCCCTATCCGATCTTCTGAAAGCAGCGTTGTCACTTGTGTCTCCAGTCCTTGTCTCGTTGGGGTTCGGTCAGTGGGCGGCGTGCATGGGGACGTACATCACCGCCATGGTCACCCCGATGCCGAGTACCACTAGCAGCGAGGCAACCCGCGCGACGGCCGGGCGGGCAGCGATCGGCTCCAGGTCCCGCTTGGAAATCCGCCACATCACGATGAGCGAGCCCAGGGTCCCGAAGGCCATCACGGCGAGCTGGGCATAGACCACTCCCCAGTTGGTCATAAGGGAGTAGTGGTAGAGCAGCTTCGAGTGAAATCCGAAGGGATGGAGGATCGACAGGGGAAGGGCCGGGATGTCCTGGAAGAACTTTGGAAGCTGACGGGAGAAGTAGTCCATTCCCACCGCGGGGATCAGGCCGTACATGATGGGGGCGAACCAGGTGCGGAACGTGGAACGGGCCTGAGTGACGAGTGCAGTCCCACCGCCGCGGACGGAGACCGCCGCTCCCGGACCCCCGCTGGCCAGTGCCGAGCGGGAATCGCCGGCCAACCCCTTGACCACCCAAGCCAGACCTGCAAGGAACAAGGCCCCGAGGGTAATCATCCCGGCATAGATGATCGGGTCTGGATAGTGGGTGATGCTGGTCGGGATGGCCAACCCCTCATGGATGTACCGATTGAAACGATTATCGATGGGGGCATACCAGCTGAACGCGTTGACCTGCTGGTATGCCACCAGCCCCGCAAGGATGGCGACGGCCCAAGCCACGTCGTAGCGGCGCCGCACCGGCGCTACCACTGACTTCAGCGGGCGCTGGATAAAGAGGCCGACGTTTCCCGACGGGCATGACTTGTAGCACTCGGAGCACAGACCACACAGCAGGTTCGAGTCGGCACTTCCGGCCCAGGTGTACCAGGGACAGCCATAGCCGTTCTCGCCCCCGCGCATGCAATCCTTGGTCTTGCAGGCCAGGCACACCTCCCGATCCCGGGTTCGGAACCCGGCAGCCGTACCGGCTGCACCCACCGAGCCGATCAACGAAGAGAGGGGGCATACGTACCGGCAGAAGGTCCGGCGCTCAAAAACCAGGAAGAAGATCAGGGCGGAGCCCACGATGCCGAGCACCATGAGGGATGTGTCCCTCGGATTGCCCGGTCCGGCGATGCCGAAGTACTCCTCGATCCAGGTGAGGACCAGGAAGGCGACCACGGAGATCTCCAAACCGTAACCCGCCCACCTCGCCGGCAGTTTGAGACCAAGAGTCAGTGGGCGGGAGTTCTTGCGCTTCCAGAAGGTGCGGCGCTGAATCCACTCTGCGAAACCCCCGAAGGGGCACATGGCGCACCACGCCCGTCCCACAACCACCATCATCACGAACACGATGCAGAACCACAGGTACCAGGTGATTGCCGTACCAAAGTTGATGTTGGGGTCGACCGTCCCGACCAGCCCGGAGAGGATCACCAGCCAGAAGACGATCTGGTTGGGAAGGATGAGGAGGAACTGGAACTTCCGGCTCCGGAGGGCCTTGTCAACGATCTTGTTGCGGGAGACGTCGAAGTCGCCTTCGGTGGGGGCGAAGTGCTCCTGGGCACCCTCCCGGTGAGGGGGCCGTAGTTTCACGGGAGTGATTGCCGGGTCCTCCAGCCAGTCCGGGTTGCCTAGTTCCCGATCCGGAGCCAACAGCCTGTCATCGGTTTTCAGTGCCACGTGACCCTTCTCCTCGCAATTAGCTTCTGGCTTGTGAACAGCTTCTCAAGCCAAGCGTGGATTTCACGGGGGTGGTTTCACAGGGGGAAAAGTCCTGGGTGGCTCGGGCCTAAAGACCCTTTACAATGGGACTTTGGTCCCATTAGCAGGTCAGAGCAGGAATCCTTACCGCGGCTCCCACCGGAAAAGGCGCCTCAGGGCGGTACTCTCCACCGGGGCGCCGGCTGAAATCAGGGCCTCAGGACCAGCCGACCGCCGGGCTGAGCACGTTGGATTCCCCGGCAGCGTGGAGCTGGGCAGCCAGCCATGTCCGTCCGTCATGGAGCGAAGCGGCCCGCCGGGCTTCGTCGGAAAGGGTGTTCCGCTCCCCGCGGGAAAGGTCAAGTGCCCGCGCGAGAGCCCGCCGGGTCTCGAAGATATCGAGCGGGTGAACCCCGATCACCCCGTCGCGCATCTCTGACCAGGACCCGCACTCGCGGGAGAGCACCACCACCCCATTGGCCGAATTGACCAGCGGTGCCTCCTTGGCAACCAGGTTCAGCCCGTCGCGTACCGGATTGACCAGCAGGACGTCGTAGAGGCACATCGCCGCTATCGAGCGATCGAGATTGTCGCCGGCACAGAGGAGGATCGGGGTCCACTCGGGCGTCCCGAAACGGGCGTTGATTCGGGAGACGGTGTTCTCGACCTCCCGGTGGTAGATCCCGTATTCGGCCACCGACTGGCGGGACAGGTTGGTGAGCGCGACGAAGACGACCTTTTCCCTCCGGCGGGGCTCCTGGTCGAGAAGTTCCTCGAAGGCGAGAAAACCACGCAGCAGGTTCTTGGTCGGGTCCATCCGATCCACCCGCACGATGAGCTCCCGATTCCCCGCCTGGGCGCGGAGGGCCTGCTGGTAGGCAACGCAGACTTCGGAGGAGGCGCGCACCTTCAGCGACTCCCGATCCGGCCCGAGGGGGGCAACAAAGGTCCGAGGATGCTCCCCGATATAGCGGGCGCAACAGGAAAGGAAGGCCTCTTCCCAGCGGGCGCAGTGGAATCCGCACGCATCGTAGGAAGCCATGGCCTGGAGCAGCTCACGCACCACCGCATCGGGAAGGGAGGCAATCTCCGAAATGGTGGAAAAAGGAGTGTGGCTGAAATGGACCGCCGTGAGATCCGGACGCTCCTGGCGAAGGAATCCTCCGACGAGGGCGAGGTGGTAGTCCTGTACGAGGACTACCGAGCCGCGAGGAGCACTCTCGGCGGCGGCTTGCGCGAAGAGCTTGTTGACATAGCGGTACGCACTCCACGAGCGGTGCCAGTCGATGTCAAAAGACAGGTCCCCCATCTTGTCGGCGATCCCATGGTGGACGAACCACAGCGTCGAATTGGCGATGTCACCGTAATATCGGCGGTAGAGCTCAGGATCGATGTCGAGGAAGTGAACATCGATGGGTTCGGCCGGATCGCCGGCTTCGCCCGCCACCCGGTCCTCCGCGCTCATCGCTGCGGCGATCCAGATGACCTTCTCCTCGGCGAGCACCGGGGCAAGGGACGAGACCAGTCCCCCTGATCCGGTCCTCTTTTCCACCGATCCGTTCTCCCCCAGAGCGAAGGTGTAGGGGCCACGATTGGAAACCACCACGATCGGGCTGTCGACGCTCATCTCACCTCATTCCGGCACCAGGATGCCTGTATCACGTGCGGAGGCCCGCGGTTGCTACAGGCACCTTAACGATCCGGTGTTGCGATCCCGTATCGACGATGCACCGGATTCGCATCAATTCGGCACGCCGAGGACGAAGTCCCTACCCATCCAGGGAATGCAGGTCGGTCGCGCATTCTCTATTGCAGTTCTGTAACGGAAAGGTGACGATAGCGGCGCGGGCAGCCCACCCTCCGATCGCCCGACGGGTGAGCGACGATAATGGCAACGATGAAGATCCTGCTGGTCGAGGACGACGAGCCGATCCGCACTGCTCTGGGGATGTTCCTCACCCAAGAGGGATACACGGTGATCGGGGCGGAGAGTGGAGAAGGCGGCCACGCCGCCTTCGAACGCCAACCCGCCGATATCGTCCTGGTGGACCTGATGCTGCCCGGAATCGACGGTTTCGAGACGACGCGGCGGCTACGCCGCCAGAGCACGGTCCCGGTCATCATCGTGACCGCCCGGGACGACAGCTACGACGTGGTGGCCGGCCTGGAAGCCGGAGCGGACGATTACGTGACCAAGCCGGTATTCGGCAAGGTGCTCTCCGCGCGCATCCGTGCCCTGCTCCGGCGCGCGTCCGAGTTCTCCTCGCCGACCGTGTGGAGGTTCGGCGACCTGGAAATCAGCCGTGACGCCGGTGTGGTCCGCAAAGGAGAAAGAGACGTCTCTCTCACCCGCACCGAATTCCAACTTCTCTGCGAGTTGGCCTCCAAGCCGGGGTGGGTCTTCTCGCGGGCCAACCTTCTCGAAACGGTCTGGGGATATGACTATTTCGGCGACTCGCGCCTGGTGGACATCCACATCTCCCGCCTTCGCAACAAGATCGAAGACGACCCGTCCAATCCCGCCTTCGTGCTCACGGTACGCGGCATGGGGTACAAGCTCCAGCCATGAGCCTCTCCGGTCGTCTCCGGCGCCCGGGGCTCAGATCCCGTGCCACCGCGGCGTTCGCCCTCGGGGCGGCTCTCGTAGCAGGCGTGCTGGCCGGCGCGACCTATGGGATCGTGCACCATTACCTCCTGGCCCAGAGGGTGTCGAGTGTGGAGAACGAGGCTTTTTCGGATGCGCGGGTGGTGAAGGAGACCCTCGCCGCCTCTCCGAATTCGCCGGTGTCGGGTTCGCTGTCGTCGGTCATGCCGGGCAAGGGCACCCGCTCGCTCGTCTATCGCGATGGGACCTGGTACTCGACATCGGTGAACGTGGGAAACCAGAACCTTCCGACCTCACTGGTCGATCAGGTCCTCTCGGGGAATCCGGCGATCCAGCGAACCCTGATTGCAGGAACACCGATGCTGGCAATCGGGATGCCGGTTCCCGCGGTCAGCGCCGACTACTTCGAGATCCATTCGCTGGCCGACCTGCAAACGACGTTCGACATTCTCGGCTTGGTGCTCGTGCTGGGGGCCGCCTCCATCACGATGGGCGGGGCCCTGGTGGGACGGTGGGCAAGCGGACACCTCGTGCAACCACTGAGGGGAGTCACCGCGGTGGCCGCGGAGATCGGAGCGGGCGACCTCACAAGGCGGCTCCCTACCACCGCCGATCGCGACCTCGATCCCCTCGTCACCTCCTTCAACGATATGGTTACCTCCCTCCACGAGAGGATCGAGCGCGACGCGCGCTTCACCTCGGACGTGAGCCACGAGCTCCGCTCTCCTTTGACGGCGGTCCAAGCCTCGGTCGAACTGCTCGCCCTTTTCCGCGGGTTCCTCCCCCCTGAGGGGACACGGGCGCTGGGGCTCGTCGAGCAGGAGACGTCCCGATTCTCCGAGACCCTCGAAAACCTCCTGGAGATCTCCCGGATGGATGCCGGTGCCGCCGACCTCATCCTCGAGGAGTTGCAGATCGGAGAATTGGTCGAGAACGCAGTCTCCTCCTACCCTCATGGACCGGTGCCGGTGGTCGCCGATGCTCCTGCCTCGGTGACCGTGATCCACTGCGATCGGCGCCGGATGCAGAGCGTGCTCACCAACCTGCTCGATAACGCTCGCATCCACGGAGGAGGCGCGACCTCGGTGTCGATCGCCACGCTCGACCATCGTGCGACGATAACGGTCGAGGATGCCGGTCCCGGCGTACCAGCCGGCGAGCGCTCCAAGATCTTCGAGCGCTTCTACCGGGGCCGGACCGCCACCCGCCGCAACGAGCAGACGGGTAGTGGGCTGGGTCTCGCGCTGGTCGCCGAGAACGTCCGGGCCCACAACGGCAGAGTGTGGGTGGAGGACCGGACCGGCGGAGGCTCGCGTTTCGTGGTCTCGCTCCCTTTCGGGAGCGACATCGCAGATGCCGGTCCGGGGTCCCCGGCGGAGGGGGGACATCGATGAAACCTGTCGCCTCCCGGCGAGCCCGGCTCTTCCTGGCGCTCGTCGTCGCCGGTGGGCTTATCGCCGGATGCGGCATTGGAGCCGAGTCCCGGGCCGAACTCCTCAAGCGCCAGGCTGTGCCCTTCGGCCTGCTCGCTCCCGCTTCCAGCTCTACGTCCGCCCCCTCCGGAAAGACCCCCTCCCTGGTTACCATCTACCTCCAGGCAGGCACCCGGCTGGTACCGGCGAGCCGGCAGGTTCCCATCCCGGTCACCATCGACGAAGCATTGAACGAGCTATCCCACGGACCGACCGCGGAGGAGTCCACCTTCGGCATTGGCAGTCCGGTCGCCGCGGCGACCCCTCTCGACCTGAAAGGCGAAAAAGACGGCGTGGTCTCGATCTCGGTCTCTCCCGCATTCGCCAATATGGGGGGTCAGGACCAGATCGTGGCGGTCGCGCAGATCGTCTTCACGGTGAGCAGCTTCCCCGGGGTCACCGGGGTCCTCTTGCTCGTCGGAAAGCAGGCGACCCAGGTCCCCACAGGTAGCGGTTCACTCGTCCAGCGCCCGTTGACACGCAGTGACTACGCCGACCTGGCGCCGATCTGAGAACCATCCGGTCGCGCCACCACAGCCCTGTTCTTCGTCGCCACTGTCTTCCGCTGCCACGGGATCAGCCGGCCGACCCCGAATACCGGCTCATTCCTCCCTCCCGTCCGGAATCCACGTACCCGAGTCGCGCCACGCCACTGCCTCCCGGAAGCCGTGGCTCGCCGCATAGTCCTGGAACCACCTGCCTTCCGGAGTGTGACGGGCGATTCCGTCGAAAAGGGTGGCGAGAACCTGGGTGGAATGGAGACCCATGTTCTCGAAGACCTGGTTGATCATCAGCTTCTGCATGGCGAGCTGATTCTTCGGGATCCCGCAGATGCGATCGGCCAGGTCCTCGACGCGTCGGTCGAGATCGACAGCTGCCACCGATTCGAGCACCAGGCCCCATTCCGCTGCCTGCCTCCCGTCGATAGTGTCGCCGGTGAGGAGCATTCGCTTGGCACGCTCGGCCCCAATCCGGTACACCCACATGGCGGTGGTCGGACACCCCCAGACCCGGGCGGGCATGTAACCGATCCGAGCGTCATCTGCCATCACCACCAGATCGCAGCACAGAGCTATATCGCTCCCCCCGGCCACCGCATGTCCCTGCACCTTGCAGACGGTGGGTTTGGGAGACCGGAACAGGGACATGAAGTCGTCGGTGTTCCTCTTCATGAACCGGAAGTCGATCATCGGGTCCCACACTGTGCCCTGGGTTCCCATTCCGGCTTCGGCAAACGCCTTGAGATCGTAACCTGCACAGAAGGAACGTCCCGCGCCTCCCACCACGATCACGTGAACTCCTTCGTCGTCATTTGCCGATTCCACCGCACAGTTGATCTCCCGCGGCATGGCCAGGTCGATTGCGTTGAGGCATTCGGGCCGGTCCAGGGTGATATACGCCTTCCGGTCCCGGACCTCGTAACGGATCGACGTGTATTGCGGCGAGCTCATCCGACCATTTGAGCACAGCGCCAAGTCGGTCGATCCGTCGAATGCGGGCCCGTCGTAACTCGACCCCGGTTGCCCCCACCGAATGCGCGCCAGCTTCGAGACTGACGGCCGTGCAGGCCAGCGGGTCTGGCCTCGACCCAGGTTGCCCCCACCGAATGCGCGCCAGCTTCGAGACTGACGGCCGTTTCCCCCTCTTGATGACCACTGGCAAATTCCCGCCGGGCTCGACCTCCCGCCTCAGGTGGGCCACCCTTCGCCAGGCGAGGGGAGAGAAGCCGTCGACCCCCCACCAGGACCGGAGAATGGCCCAATACCGGGACGCGAGGACGCGCGAGAACGCCATGTATTACATCAATAGCGATCTGGACTATATCAGGACGGACGAGACACGATTCTGGTCGTCGGGAGCGGAGAATCTGAGCGATACCCTTACACCATTCGGTCTCGCACTGTCGGGCGAGGACGTCGTCGTCGAAATCGGTTGCGGGATGGGGAGGATGACCCGTGCGATTGCGGCACAGGCAAGCAGGGTGATCGGCGTGGATGTATCCCCCGAGATGATCGAACTCGGCCGCAGGGAACTCCAGAACCTCCCCAATGTCGAGCTGATGGTCGGGTCCGGATGCGATCTGGCCGGGATCGGCGACAACGTGGCGGATGTCGCGTACTCGTTCGTCGTGTTCCAACATATTCCCGAACCCGCGATCACCTGTAGCTAAATTCGGGAGATCGGGAGAGTGCGCATTGACTCATCAGAAATCTCCGCGTAGCCCCATACGTTGCCTCACCTGAGAACCTCCGCTTCGGGAGGTCCACTGGGAGCGGCTCACCAGGAGCTACGCCTCAGCGATGGAGCAACGCAAGGCAGCCACCGGCAATTCCGTCAGACTGACCGAGGACGGTCTCCCCATCCCGGAATCCGACTCGATCGACGTCGGAGTGGTCAAGCTCGAACGAAGCGCGTAGCCGCCGATCGGAATCCCCGGGTGCGTCCGGTGACGTATCCGATACGGTTCGAATAGCCCGCTCCAGGGTTCCGTTTCGGTGAGGTCTTCACAATTGGCCTCCACCTGCACCGACGTGACCTGATTTCGGAGCCCACCATTGCTAGTCAGGGGCGCGGTGCTCTTGCGAGGCCGGTTCCCCATCCCCCCTTTCAATCCGTACGTGCGGTTTTCCCGCATACGGCTTACCGACGGTCTTCTGGACATGGTTACGCTACATTCGGGTATCGGATAGTGCCGTGCAAGTGATACAAACCACTCGTCGTGGAACCAGGCTGAGGTCCACCGATCTGCTTGACCGGCACGCAGGTTGTGGCCCCGCTTCTTCACGAGCAAGCGGAACATTCGCCACCAAACGTACTTGTCGATTTCGCAGAACTTGATGGACGCATTGCCGGTGCGGAAGTAGTTTCCCCAGCCCCGAAGGAACCGGTTCAGTCGTCCGATGACGACCCCCAACTCCGGTCCGACCTGGCTTCGATCGGTCATGGCCTTGATCTTTGCCCGAGCCCGCTTCGTGACTTCTCTGACGGCTGAATCCGCCAGCTTCTTTTCAAGCCGCTTGCGCGACCGGAAGGGCCAGTCCAGCCCGGAGGATGTTGCGTGCGGCATTTACGTCGGCGTGGGTTTCGTCTCCACAC
>JAKAWH010000134.1 GCA_021817065.1 Actinomycetes bacterium | reverse complement strand
GCTTGCGCGCTCTTGGGACCGACCCCCCGGATCTCACCCACACGCCGGCCTGCCAGGCGGGCCAGGCGGCGGTCCCGCACCTGGGGAGGCCCGCTAGTCAATCCCGAACAGATATGGATACAAGGGCTGGCCGCCGTGATGGATCTCAACCTCCACATCCGGCCGGTTGTCGGAAAGCCATACCGCCACGTGGCGGGTATCCAGGTTGGTTGCACCCTCCCCCTCGATGATGGTCACCACCTCCGACTCCTCTCCCACCAAGCGGGCGAGCAGGGCACAGGCTGCGTCGGAAAGCGACCCCCTTGCTACTTCGATTCCCCGTCCCGAAAGTCCGATCCAGTCCCCCTCGATGATCGGACCGATCTCGCTGGTAGCGTCCCGAACCGCCCGGGTCACTTCGCCATAGACCGCGTGCTCGACAGCCGCCTCCATGGCCGCCGCGTTCTGGCTCACCGGGGCATCGGGGTCATAGCGCAGCAATGCAGCGAATGCCTGGGGAATGCCGCGGGTGGGCACCACTTGGACCGCTTTGGAGGACAGCTCCGCTGCTTGGCGGGCTACAGGAATGATGTTCACATTGTTTGGGAGAACCACGACTTCCCCGGCAGGCGTAGCTTCGATGGCGTCCAGAAGGTCCTGGGTGGAGGGATTCATCGATTGACCGCCCCGGACCACCCGGTGAACCCCGAGCGAGGCGAAGATCCTCCGGATCCCGTCGCCGTTGGACACTGCCACCACTCCGGTGGTCACCGGTGGGCCGCTGTAGCCTGCCTCGTCGCTGTCTGGCTCATGAGCGCCTTCGCGAACCCAGCGTTCTTCTTCCATCATCTCCAGCCTGCCCACCTGCTCGGCGAGATCTGTGATCCGGATCGAGCGGGGTCGCCCGACGTCGATGCCTGCTTCAATGGCGGCACCGATGTCGTCGGTGTGGATGTGGCAATTGAAAAGCCCGTCGCCCCCGACCACCACGATGGAGTCACCGATCCCCGCCCACAACGACTTGAACGCGGAAACCGATTCGTCGGGAGCTTCGAGGAGGTACATCACCTCGTAACGGAGATCGCCTCCGGTCTCGGCCGTAAAGTCCTCGTGGTGTGCAAGATCAACTGGACCGGCTGCCACAGCCGCCGCGTCGGAGGTGTCGGGCGGCTCGGGCACCGGACGTCCGCACAAAGTAAAGAGAAGGGCGTCGATCATCAGGAGGAATCCCGATCCTCCGGCGTCGACCACCCCGGCCGCCGCCAGTACGGGGAGCATCTCCGGCGTGCGCCGGAGAGCCTCGGCAGCAGCCTCCCGGGTTGCTTCGAGCATCGGCTCCAGGCTGGCCCCACCTGCAGCGGCATCCCGCGCCCCCCGGGCCGCCTCCCGGGCAACGGTCAAGATGGTGCCCTCCACCGGGCGCATCACCGCCCCGTAGGCGGCGTCGCTGGCCCGCACCAGCGCTGCCGCCAGCTCGGGTGCGCCAGCGGATTCCCGTTCCTTCAACTCGTCGGAGAATCCTCGGAGAATTTGCGACAGGATCACGCCGGAGTTGCCCCGAGCCCCCATCAACGAGCCGTGGCTCACCGCCTTGCAGACCCCGGTCATCTCGGGCGCCACCCCGCCGTTGGCCTTGACAATCTCGTCCACCACCGATTCGAGGGTGAGGGACATGTTCGTACCGGTATCGCCGTCGGGCACCGGGTAGACGTTCAGGCGATTGAGCGTCTCCTTATGTGCCTGGAGTGCGTCGCGAAAGGCCACCATGGTGTCGATCAGCGCCGCTGCGTCCAGTGTCTGCGCCATCCCCGGATGCTAGCTGCCAGGGATGTTTTGCTGGCGACGGTGGTAAAGCCTGCTGGGTGCAAGAGACTGGTTTTCAACCTTGGACCTTCTAAAGGAAGGTGGGATCCCACCCCCACGAGCAGCCAGGATCCAGGTGAATAGGCACTTTTGCCTGGTCGTGTGGTGGCCGGGTTGCGTGGTTGGCCTACGGTACGTCCCTGGTGGTACCCTCATCCCCTTATGGCAGCGGTGTGCGAAGTCTGTGGCAAGCATCCATCGTGGGGGATGAATGTCAGCCACTCCCACCGGCGGACCAAGCGCCGTTGGAACCCCAACATCCAGCGGATTCGCGCCATTGTCAACGGGGCACCCAAGCGAGTCTACGTGTGCACCTCGTGCATCAAAGCGGGCAAGGTGACCAAGGCGGTCACGGCGCGACGCTCTGTGACAGTCTGAACGACTCTCCCCCGCTCATCGCTCTTACGCTCTGATCTCCCCCTGCCGAGCCTTTCGCCCCGATGGCGCTTTCTTCCGCCACGCCTTACTCCCCGACCACCGGATTTTCCAGTGATCCGATCCCCTCGATTTCGATGCGGACGGTATCCCCTGGGGCAAGGAACCGGGGCGGGACCTGAGCGAACCCGCAACCCGCCGGGGTGCCTGTCGCAAGGACGTCCCCAGGCTCCAAGGTGAACACCGAGGACAGGTGGGCAATCATCTGCCAGCAGTTGAACACCAAGTCGTCCGTTCGAGCCTGTTGCCGCAGTTCGCCGTTCACCCACGTACGCAGTAGAAGGCCATGAGGATCGCCGACCTCGTCGACCGTGACTAGGGCCGGGCCAATCGGCCCGTGAGTATCGAAGGACTTGCCCAACGTCCACTGGTGGGTGCGCCATTGCCAGTCGCGAGCGCTGACGTCATTGACCACCAGGTAGCCGGCGATCACACTGGCTGCCCGGTCTTCGGGCACGTTCCGGCAACGACGCCCGATGACGACTCCCAGCTCGCCTTCGTAATCGACTTGCGTCGACACCGTGGGAATCACAATCGGTTCCCCCGGTCCGATCACGCAGGTCGACTGCTTGTTGAACCAGATCTGGTGCTCCGGACGAGATTGGCCGGATTCCTCGATGTGCGTTGCGTAGTTCAGTCCGATCCCGAGAAACTTGGGAGGGCGGGCAATGGGAGCCTCGAGACGAACGTCAGAAAGCGGGAATCGCGGAGCGTCCTCGCCGAGGATGGCAGCCGCCTCCAGGGCTTCGTCGCCCCCGGCAAGGATCTCGGTCACGTCGGAAGCCAGAGTTGAAAGGTCAACCACTTCTTCTCCCACCAGGACGCCCGGCCTACTGGCAAAGCCCAGGTCTTCGCCGAACAAGCGCACGCCCGATTGCCTGAGCGCTTGCTCCTCCCGGACTTCCGGATGTTTCCCTCCAATCGGGGATCCATTTCTCTTGCCGAAAAGCTCTCCGGCTCGGAACTGCACTAGCTTCATTTCCAGAACTCCTCAACATGAGACAAGTCCCACACGTACTCCCACAATTCGGTCACGGTCCCGTTGTGGATCGAAAGAACCAAGCACGTTGGATTGTCCAGTGTGCGGCCAGAACGTTTCGCATGGCCTCGGAAAAGGACCGCTGCCCGGTCTTCACTCGCAAGAACGTCGATCACCTCCAGGTCGAAGGTGTCTCCGGTCAGTTCGACGACCTTGAAGAGGAACTCGAACACCGCCTGTCGCCCGAAATGATCCCCCGCAAGCAATCCTGTCTGGCCAGGAAAATGCCATACAACATCCTCGGCCAGCACAGCCTCGACCGCCATTGCGTCGCGCTTCGCCAAGGATTCAAGAAGCATCCGAACAACCGATGAAGTTCCTTCGCTGGACAGCATTCCTCCTCTTGTCTTTTGCAACCCTTGTCGTTGGAACCGGAATGGAAATTTGCCGGAGTTTCTTGCGGTTAGCCCGGTCATCGATTAAGCGTGACATCCCAATATCTCGTGCAGACGACGGCCGCTCTCCCCAACCCGCTCACGCTGCCTGCGGCGGCGCCTTACCTCGGGCCGATCGCTCCTCGAACTTCGGATGCCGGGGATCGGAAGGAGCGACGAAGGCCCTCTTGCCCTTGCCCTCCACCAGCATCCATCCTTCCTTCGACTTGCGGTCGTGGTGAAAGGTGCACAATCGGTCCAGGAGGTCCACCAAGGTGAAGCGGGTGGCCGCCCAATCTCTGCGATGGTCGTACTCCAAATGAGTGGTCGCCGAACATCCCTTCACCGCGCAGGTGGGATAGAGCCACTGGAGGGCGGTTATCTGTCGGGCGTTGGGACGCCGGCCGAGGTGAACCACCCCGGTGACCGCTTCTCCCCGGGCGACGACTGCGGCGAGGAAGGGATCGCCGCTGTTCACCATCTCTTCGACCGCCGAGACGGCAATAGGCCCAAAGCCTGCGATCTCGCATACCTCGCCTTCGATCCGGTAGCCGCGCAGCAGTGCATCCAGGTCGATCCGCACGATCACCTTGGGCCGGGTGGATGAAAACGGGGGCCGGTTGGGCGAAGACGATGGCTGAGTAGTCGGAGACGGGCCCTCCGTCCTAAAGTCCTTGTTCCCCTCAGGGTCCACACCTGTCGCCGCCTCCTCGGCGGCGGGCTCGTAGCCGACCGGGTCGACACCCACCCCAAAGCCGCGGGCCATCTCCACCAGGGCATCGGCACGGTAGGCGTCGATGCGCTCACGCCTGCCCTCGTTGCGGGCCCGTTCGAAGAGCGAATCGGCGATGGATGAGATGGTCGCCATAATTTCGGCCCCCCGCTCGGGATTGTCGCGGAAGCGCAAGTTCCAGCCGCCGTCGGTGTCGGTGAAGGTGCGTAGGTAGCGCTCCTTGTGGATCTTCTTCCTGCGTTCGTTCTCGTCGCTCGCATTGGCCTTCACCCGCCCGGCCTCGTCGCGAAGCTCTGCAAGTGACGAGGAGAGTGCTGTGTCGATGAGGAGCTCTTGAGCACTGGGGTCACAGGCTGCTGCATCGCAGATGACCTCCAACTGGGCAGGCGAGATCTCCCCGGTGGCGGCGGCTGCCACGACCCGTTCCAGTTTCTCCAGACGCTCGCCAGTCTCCAAGGTCCGCCTCGCCTGGCCGACTGTAGTTCCGGTCCGCCGTGCCAGTTGGTTGGCCGCCGAACGCTCGCCTTCTGCGATGTAGGTCTGAAGCTCCGCCAGACGATCCCCCACCCGGCAGGTGAGGAAGCCGAGGCGGTTGACCAAGGAGGTGGCCTGCGCCAACACCTCTTCGGCCTGGGAGGCACTGAGTGCGGAGACCTCCAGGTGAACCAGCACGGTATCCAGCGATGAATTGGCGGCGTGCAAGGCGTCGATCACCCCAGAACAATCAACGAACATATGGTTCACCATATCCTAATAATCTCCCTATAGGAAGGGGATATGCTGTGGAAATCGAGTGGAAACCCGTCGGAGCAATCGAACGCCACGAGATGGATGGCCGGGCCAGCACAGGAGCTATTCCCCCCAGGCTCACCATCAAGCCAGCACAGGAACTACTCCTCCCCCAGGCTCACCATCTCCAGCCCCGGTCCACGGGTCCTCCCGAAGCGCAGGTGGGAATAGAGCCAGAAGGTCAGTCCGG
Organism: Actinomycetes bacterium; assembly: GCA_021817065.1. GTDB lineage: Bacteria > Actinomycetota > Acidimicrobiia > Acidimicrobiales > JAKAVM01 > JAKAWH01. The sequence continues at coordinate 1,400 of JAKAWH010000134.1, read as the reverse complement.
CCACGGCGGAGACGATGAAGATGGCCAGCATCGAGAAGAGGTTGGTGTTCTTGTTGCCGCCGAATCCCGAGGTGGTCGGGTGGAGTATGAACTGCACGAAGGTGAAGGTGACCACCAGGTAGAGGGCTGCCCAGGCGATCTTGGACCAGGAGAAGATGGCGTCTCCGTCCATGTAGCGAGCGGGGATGAGACCGAAGAACAGCGACTGGAGCCCACAGATCCACACGTATGACAGCAATGATTCAGCCGCCAGCATCCAGAAGTGGTGATTGCCGGCGATGACCGCTCCGTTCACGACGCCAAAGGCGAACCACGAGGCCACCGCCAGCCCCAGAAGCCACATGGATGCGTAGGTCATCGAGCGTCCGTCCTCCTCGCCGGTGGGCTTCACCCGGAAGACAATGGCCGCCAGGATGCCAAAGACGTATCCGGGCTCAAAATGCGACAGCCGGGAAAAGGCATCGAAGACGATGGCCACCACGATCCCCAAGGGGAAGGCCCGCAGATCGCCCACCTTCTGGAACCTGCGGTGCACATAGACGCCCCGGAGCACCTCGGTGGCGGTGGTGGACACCAAGATTGCCCCCACGTAGCCGACGATCTCGGCCAGAGACCCGAGGTTGAAGCCGAATGCGGGATCGTCCAGAGCATAAAGAACCGAACCAATCACCGCGAAGGCCACCAAGAGCACCGCCCCGTGGAGGTTTTCCAGGCGTCCCTCTACCGAATCGACCAAACGGCGCAGTGCTCCGTGGGAGGAGGCCAACGAGGCGTGGTGCTCTTTCAAGGCGGAGTTGAAGGCAATGGCCGGCAGCCCGATCAAGAAGATGAGGAGGAAGGAGAGCAGCCCGTTGTTCTTCACCGTCTTCTTGATTGCGTGGAGGGCCTGGGTGGGGGTGGGGATGGAGCGGGCCAGGGGGGCAGGCCCAGGAGGACCACCTCCGGCTCCTAGTCCATAGCCCTTGTTGAAGGGCATGGCCGGGCCGGACTGGCCGGCGGCAACCAGTGCCTTGACCGCAGCCGGGGGAACGTCGTTGCCGTTGGAGTTATTGGTCACCCCGTCCACCGACACCACTCCCCCCGTCGAGGTCACCCCGAGGGCCTGGGGAGACAAGGTGGTGGAGGTGGCCCTGTTGGAGGAGGACTTGGCGTGGGACTGCGACGAAGGAGCCTTCTTCACCGCGGTGGTAGAGGTGGACTTCAAGGTGGTGGAGGTAGTTGTGGGGGCGGTGGTGGGCGAGGTAGACGAGCCGGGTGTTGGGGTGGGAGTGGGAGCCACCGGGGAAAAGACGATCGGGGTGGGGGCAGGTGGCGCCACATAGCCCGGGGGAACGCTGCGGGTGGGAGCGGTAGTGGTCGGAGTAGGCGGGACAGTGGTGGCAGTGGTGGTGGGAGCAACC
>JAKAWH010000020.1 GCA_021817065.1 Actinomycetes bacterium | reverse complement strand
AGCTCCCCTTCATCGGGCTCCGGGTGACCCGCGGCGAGGGTGGTGGGGAACTCGGCGTCGAGCTCCCGTGAGAGGAGGAGGGCTTGCCGGGCGGGCCCGCCGATATTGAGGCGGGTGACCAGGCGAAGCACCCGCGCCATCCCAGAAAAGTCGCCGGTGCTCATAGCAGGCACCACTATCCCATGTCGCCGCCGGCACAGACCGGAAAGACGGCTCTTCCGAAACCGACCCGGCAGACCTAGACTGGATGCGGTCATGACAGATCTCTCCCTCGAGCAGGAACCCGGACGCATCGTCTGGACCCATTCGGGCTATCGCTACGCGCTCGGGTACATGCACGATCACTACGCGATCTTCGACAAGGAGACCTGGCAACACGGTCCGGTGCTCGCTTTTCCCGGGTCGGACGAGGGGTGGGAAGCCGCCCTGGCCCGGTTCCGGCAACTGGAGCCGGCCGGCTGGGTGACGGTGGTGGAGAACTAGCAGCTCGGTGGACAGCTAGGAAAGGGAGAGCAGCTCCTAGCCCCTTGGGGGAGGGGAGGGAGGTTCCCGTTGCAGATCACCCGAGGTGCGTGACACCTGGTGACGGTGTCGCCTTGGTGGTTTCTGCTCAGCCGGAGCCGGCGACGGGTGCACCTGGACATGTTCCGCCAGCTCCGGGGTTCCCGCCGCCAGGGCAGCTGAGCGTCGTGGTCGGATCGGTGGACAGGAGCATCGGCTTCCGGGGGGTTTGAGAGAAGTTGAAGTCGTTCACCAGATTGCCGAGAATGGGGGCGTTCTCCCGCACGGTGGGTCTAGGGTCGGGTCGTCCATCGGTCTTCGGGTCGAGGCGGGCCCCGCCCAGGAAGTCATCCTCGATGAACTTCAGGTAGGCGTCGAAACTGAGTGTCTGATGGTCGACATAGCCAGCCTTGGCGTACGGGCTGATAACCAAGCCAGGGACCCGGATCCCGTAGCCAAGGGCATCAGCGGTGGGAGGGACCACCTGGTCGTAGAAGCCGCCCCAATCGTCCCAGGTGAGGAAGATCGCAGTGGAGTTCCAGTCCGGGCTTCGCATCACCGAGTTGACGATCCCAGTGACATACGACTGCCCCACTGACACCAGGGCGGGTGGGTGCTCGCTGTCATAGGGGTTGGGCAACACCCACGACACCGCCGGGAGCGTCCCGGCTTTGGCCGCTGCGGTGAAGTTGGTGAGGGTCTGGATCGAACCGGTCTGGGGACCCTGGTGGGTGTCGGTGAATCCGGGCAGCACGTTCCAGATGCTCGGGACGCCTGCCTTCTTGCCCCTCTTGCCGTGCTGCCTCTTCCTGAGGTGCTTACCGTGGACAGCCGGGACCGCGGAAACCGAGACGTTGTCGGGGACGGCTCCGTGATCGAGATACCAGCCCCACGACACGTGGTGCCGGGCGAGAAGGTAGGTGAGGTCGGTCCAACCGAAGGGCGTGGGATTGTTGTTGGTCCGGTTGACGGGGTCAAGTGCGCTCTGGCAGGTTGAGGGGACCTGCGGATTGGCACAGGTGGCTGACCATCCGGAGATGAGATACAAGTGAGAGGGGAAGCTCCATGAGTGCACCGACTCGAACATGTGATCTTGGAGGACGTAGTGCTGAGCGTAGGACCAGTAGTTGGGAATGTCGCTCTGGTCGTGATAGCCCATTACGTCGGTAGCGTTGACGCCGTGGGTGCATGCCGGGTTGGTGGGATTCGCGCAGCCCTTCTTCCCCTTCTGGGCTTGGGCGATGAAGCCGTTCATCTGGCCCCCGTTAATATCAGCGGCACTGTTGACGGCGTTGTGAGGGCCGCCACCATTGAGGTCGGCGTGGTCGAGGTAAGGCCGTACGCACTGCCCCGTGGCCGGGTCGGGAACGCAGACGGTAGGGACACCGTTGCTCATCGGGATGCCCGTCGCTCCCGGATACGTCCCAAAGTAGGAATCGAACGATCGATTCTCCTGAAAGATAATCACGACGTGACGGATCTTGTGGATCCCGGAGGCAGCCGGGGCCGACCGCGAGCTACTCCCGCATCCGGCGGCAACCAGGGCGACCGCCACAGTGATGGCGGCCCAGCGGGTCCCCTGTATCAGCAGCGGTCCCCTAGGCGCTCTGGGAGGCGGTGCCCATGGTCGCCACCCTCGAGACGGCGCCACGGACCCGTTCGGACCGGCGGCGGCGGCGGGACCCGGCCAGGATCCGCAACTCGACCGAGCGGATCGCCTCCTCCATCGCCCGGACCAGCTTGCCGGAGTGGGTCACGCACGCTTCATGGCCAGCTTCGATCTCGAAGACCTTGACATCGGGAATGCCCAGGAGCAGCTTCTGGTCTTCCGGAAGGACCAGGTGGTCGGCAGAGGTGATCACCGCCGAGGTGGGAGCGGTCAGCGATCCCAACCAGGGAGTCGCGTCGAACCGGGCAAGAGAGCCGGTTGCCTCCAGGACCCGGAAGAAGCGAGGAGCGAGGTAGCGGAGGGGCAGCACGCTGTCCTGGGCATTGCGCACCGCGAACGCCAGACTGGAAAAGCGCATCATCAGCAGTCGCTCCCAGGCGTTTGTGACGAACCGGGGTGCGGTGGCGCACAGTACCAGCCCGGCCACCGTGTCGGGGTGCCGACGGGCCATCAGGAGGCTCACCGGGCCCCCCATCGAATACCCGACCGCAACCACCGGACCCACCCCCAAAGAGCGGACCAGGGCGGCAGCATCGTCGGCGCATACCTCCAGGGAGAACTTGTCACGGGAGACGATCCCGGATCCATGACCTCGGAGGTCCGGGGCGATCAGGTGCCACTGCTGGGCCAGCGGCCGGTAGACAGTGGCGAAATTCAGATCGGCGGTGGCACCCCAACCGTGGAGCAGGAGTACCGGGGTTCCCTCGATGTGCTCGGACACCTCCCGGATCGGCAGAGCACCACGGCCCGGCAGAACGACGGTTTTCCGAGCCCCGGGGAGAATGAGATCTTGAACTTTCACGTCACCTACCTGTCTTCCATGACCAATAAATCAATGAAATCAGTCGGGCGTGGCGAGACGCTCGGCCCACCGGCTCGGCGGGTAATGAGCGATCATATTCGCACTCGCTCGCGATAGCCAGCATTATCGATGGATGGAATATCGGCAGTTCCCATACTTGGGGAAAGCGGTATTTCCTAACAGCGAGCGCTGGACTCAGGGAGCGTCTGTGACTCCAACGACTTCCACCCCCGCACGCTGGGTTTTCCGGTACCGGTGAACCCGATGAACCACCAGGGAGAGGAGCGCTACCGCAATCACCGGGTAGCGGAATCCGGAGATGTCCTTGGAGATCGACTGCCACTGAGGCCCCAGCTCGTAGCCGGCGATGCCGAGACCGGTCATCCACACGGCGGACCCGACCGCGGTGTAAATCCCGAGGAGGAGCGGCTTCATCCGGGCTGCTCCCGCGACCAGCGATATAAAAGTCCTCACCACCGGCACCACGCGCCCGATCAGGACGGCAATCGGGCCGCGCTTGGCGAAGAATGCCTCCACCCGGTTGAGGTCGCCGGGAGACAGGAGCACGTAGCGACCGAACTTTTCTATGAGCGGGCGACCACCGGTGCGACCGATCCACCACCCGATGTAGCTCCCGATCACTTCCCCCCCGACGCCCACCGCGATGATCCCGACCAGGTTCACCTTGCCGCTGGCCGCCAGAGCACCCCCGAAAAGCATGGTGACCTCGGAGGGAATGGGGAGGCAGGCCGCCTCGCCGATCGCCAGCAGGAGCACCGCCAGGTACCCGGCGGACTGGATGAAGTGCTGCATTCGAGAAAAGGATACTTTCTGCACATGACGTCGCCGTTAACAGAGGCCGTGACCGCCGATGGGGTGCGGGTCGCGATCCATGACCTGGGTGGGAAGGGGCCGACCCTCCTGCTGGCCCATGCCACCGGGTTCCACGGGCGGGTCTTCGAACCGATGGCCCGGGAATTGGCCGGTGACTTCCACTGCATCGCCTTCGACGAGCGAGGCCACGGGGACACCGTCTTGGAGTCGATCGAGGGATTCGACTGGGAGGACTTCGCCCTCGACGCACTTGCGGTGGTGGACGCCCTGGGGCCGGCTGCAACCCCGCTTTTCGGATTCGGACACTCTGCCGGGGGAGCGGCGCTGCTGCTGGCCGAGCAACGCAGGCCCGGCACTTTTTCCGCCTTGTACCTATGGGAGCCGGTGATGCTCCCCGGCGATCCTCCCCCCGGCCCGGATCCGGGCAACCTCCTCTCAGCCGGCGCCCGCCGGCGCCGCGAAGAGTTCGACTCCCACGACGACGCCTACGCTAACTTCGCCGCCAAGCCGCCGTTCTCGGATCTGGACCCGGACGCACTTCGCGCCTACGTCGACCACGGCTTCACACCGATCCCAGGGGGTGGGGTGCGTCTCGCGTGCCGGCGGGACTTCGAGGCCCTGGTGTACGAGAGGGGCAGCGCCCATTCTGCCTTCCTCCACCTGGACACGGTCGCCTGCCCGACCGTGGTCGCCTGCGGAGCCGACACCGACGCGTTCGGCCCGGCGGTGGTGGCTGCATTCGCCCAGGCAATGCCCGACGCCCGGAGTGAGGCGCTACCCGGTCTGGGTCACTTCGGGCCTCTCCAGGACTCGGCCGCGGTGGCGAAATCTGCTGCTGCACACTTCTCGACAGCGGGGAGATAGGGGTGACTTCTCTGGCTGCTGAAGCTGCCGCTCCCCTCGGGGCGTTCTGATGGCCTCCCTCTGGTCCCTGCGAGAGCGGATAGCAGAACTGGACGCACGAGCCGACGCTGCATTCGACCGGCTTCGTGGAAATCCCGTCGCGGACCGGGTCTTCTACAGCGCTTCGGCTATCGGGGAGAACTCCAAAGTGTGGATGGTGCTCACCGTCTTGCGATGGCTTCGGGGCCGCCCCACCGATCGCTTCTTCGCCAAACGTGCCTGGGTGGCGATCTTCGCCGAATCGGCCATCGTCAACCTGGGGATCAAGTCGATGTTTCGCCGGTCGCGGCCCGATCACTCCGGGGACCACCCTTTTCCTCTACGGGAGCCCTGGACGAGCAGTTTCCCCAGTGGGCACGCCACCGCCGCCTTCTGCTCGGCCACCCTCCTTTCCGAAGGTGATCCGGTGCTGGCGCCTGCCTACTTCGCGCTGGCCGGCGTGGTGGCAGCCAGCCGGATCCACGTCAAGATGCACCACGCCTCGGACGTCCTGGGGGGCGTGGCGATCGGGCTCGCGTTCGGATGGCTCGTCCGCAAGATCGCTCCATTACCGGAATCTCACCGGGGTGAGCGAAGTAGGGACAGGGCGAGGAGGCGATAATCGTTCGCGCTCTTGACCCGCTTACGGAATGTATATACATTGTCCATACATGGAGACGAAGTCGAAGATTCTGAACGTGCGGGTGACCGATCATCAGCGCAGCACCTACGAGCGAGCTGCGGCCCTGGAGGGCATTTCGATATCGGCTCTCTTGACGAGAAGTGCCGACGACCGAGCCGAGGAGATCCTCTATGCCCATTCGTCGATGGCGGTCGCAAGAGAAGCCTTCGACCGAATGCTGGCCGCCCTCGACTCCCCGGCGCCGCTGGCACCACCCCTCGCCAGTGCGCTGGACCACGCGCGCTTCGATAACCGCTGAGTTGGATATTGCCGGCGGAGTTCACGTGCGAGGTCTTCGGCGATAGCCACGACGCGTCGCGCTTTTCGAGCGGTCAGGCAAACCTCGATGACTGGTTGCTCAAGGCTGCCCGGGGCAGCGACGGGCGGAACATCACCCGAACCTACGTGTGGCATCGTGGCGATGGAACGGTGCTGGGCTTCTACGCGATCATGCCGTACATAATTGAGCGCGATTCGCTAACGAGGAGGCAGGGCCGAGGACTTGTCGACAGCATCCCCTGTTACCTGATCGCCCGATTGGCGCTCGATCAAGCCTTGCATGGTCAACACCTCGGCTCGCAGCTGCTTCTCAGTGCCCTGATGAGGATCGCGCAACTCTCTAAAGCAGGCGGCGGGCGCCTTGCTGTCGTCGATGCGAGCAATGACAGGGCAGTCAGCTTCTACGTCCACCATGGGTTCGAACAGATCGAAGGCCGTCCGGATCGCCTGATCTTCGCTCTCAGGTCGCTGCGAGATCGATTGATGGCCCCCAGCTCGTAAGGGCCGGCTCCCACTACCTCCGCGGCGGCGCTAGCAGCCCGGTCCCTACCTCCTGATCCGGGCCTGCCTAGCAGCCCGGTCCCTACCTCCTGATCCGGGCCTGCCTAGCAGCCCGGATTCTGCACCACCCCATCGGGCATGGTCGTATTGCAGAAGAAGGCGCCGGTCATATTGGCGTTCAGCATTCCCGAGCCGTTGAGATTGGCGTCGGTGAGATTGGTGTCGGTGAGATTGGCGTCGGTAAAATCGGAATCCGATAGGTTCGCGTTGGTGAGGTTGGCACCGGTCAAGTTGGCGTTGGTGAAGTTGGTCGAGTGCACCAGGACGGCCGACATATCGGCATTGGATAGATCGGCACCGGCCAGGTTGGCCGCGGAGAGATTGGTCCCCGAGAGGTTTGCTCCTCGAAGGAGCGCGCTCTGCGCACCGGCCGAATACAGGGTGGCGTCGGTCAGGTTGGCGTTGTTCAGGTTGGCGTTGGTGAGGTTGGCGAACGAGAAGTTGGCGTTGGTGAGGTTGGCACCGGTGATCACCGCATTGCCCATCTTGGCTCCGGAGAAGTTTGAGTTCTCCAAATTGGACTCCGACAGGTTGGCCGCCGAGAAGTTGGACCCGGCCAGCTGGGCATAGGCGAAATCCTGGTTGATGTAGGTGGCACCTCCAGATCCGGCACAGTTCACTCCCGGCTGGATCACGCACCCGTCGATGGGTAGTCCGTTGTCGGTGTCCACATAGAAGTTGGCATTGGCGAATCCCGCCGGGATGTTGGACACCGAGGAGCTGCCGCTCACCAGTGTTCCACGGACGGTCATCACCTGAGTCGCAGAGTCATAGGTGACCTGGTCGATCGACACCGCCACCGAGCTGGCCGCCGAGGAGGGGGTCGAGGGCACCAGCGCCCCGTTGGGGGGGTTGGCCGCGAACTGGTTGGATTTCCAATTCAACACGACGTCGGCGGTCGAAGCCACACTGGCTTGGATCATCGAGAGGCTGCTTCCCCCGTAGCTCAGGGTGGTAGGCGCAACCCCATTCATGGTGATGGTGTAGTGGGGACCCGAGGTATTGGTGATTGTTCCCTGGGAGCTGTTGAACACGAAGATTATGGGGATCGGCTTGGCAGTTGGAGGTGGCGCGGTCCCCAAAGGAGCGTGGCCCACCGCGGTCAGCACCCACACCGAGATTCCGATGAGAGCTGCGAAAAAGACCGGGATCGCGATCTGCCACGGTCCCAGCCAGGGGAACGGGCCGACGTGGTGGCGGATCGGGCGGGTCCGGATGCCCGAGCCCGATTGGCGCACTTCGCCGATACCCACGCCACTGCCGGGCGCGACCCCACTTCCGGGTCCCACGCCGCCACCGGGTCCCGGCCCGCTCGGTCGGGTCGACGGCTCACCGCTATCTCCTGCAACCGGCCGGCGCCTCTTGTGGGGCGGTAGCGCTACCGATGGCTCGGCTGGCTCGGGAATCGGAGGTTCGGGAGCTGAGCTTGCCGGCGCATCACTCACCGCGGGCGCGCCGCCACCGCCTGCCGGGAGAATATCGTCAAAACTCTTCGGAGGGCGTGCCATCGCTGAAAGGAAATCTTAGACTCCAGGGGCTGGCCCGTCTCGACGAATTCCTGCCAGCCACATGAAGGAGGAACATGACCGAGCCGATGGGCCACGGGGTGAAGCAGAGAGCTTTGATCACCATGACTCCCGAAGAGGTGGACACCTTCCTCCATGAGCGCCGTCCGATGACCCTGGCCACCTTCAACCACGACGGCACCATCCATGCAGTCGGCATGTGGTACGGGTTCCTCGAAGGGTGCGTTGCTTTCGAGACCAAGGCCAAGGCGCAGAAGGCACTGAACCTGGCCCGCGACCCCCGCCTCACCTGCATGGCGGAGGACGGCGACTACTACGAAGAGCTCCGAGGAGTCGAGCTGGTGGGGACCGCAGAGACGGTCACCGAGCCGGATCGCATGTGGGAACTGGGGGTCAATCTCTACGAGCGCTACTACGGTGCCTACTCCGAAGAACTGAAGCCTTTCGTCGAGATGATGCTCCACAAGAGGGTGGTCCTCAAGGTTAAGGTCCAGCGAACCGTATCCTGGGACCACCGCAAACTCGGGCTTCCCTCGACCAGGCCCGCTTGACGCGGATGACAACACGGGTCGAGGGAGGGATTTCCTGTTGACGATGCCCGAAGCGGTCTGTACGGTTCGTTTTCCAATGAGGGGTATTTTCCGGTCGCTGCGGCGCACTGCCGGCGCGACCGGGACGGTGGTTGCCCTCTCGGTCGGCTTTTCCCCGGTGGTCGGCGCGGCCACCGGCGGTACCACCGGTGCCCACCACCTCCGTTCCCACGCGGGGACCCCCACCCTGGCCCCCCTCAAATGGGCTTCACAGCCCTCCCAGGTGGACACTGCCCTCCCATTCGCCAACACGCCGGCAGACCCCCATCCGGTGTCCTGCCCGACCTCCTCGCTCTGCGTGATGGCCAACGGGGGCGAGATCCTCACCACCACCAACCCCCAAGGCCAGGCGTCGAGCTGGTACGCCGACTATGGCGAGGTGGTGGCCGGTGTCTTGATGACCGACGGAGCCCATCCCTACCCCGACACCGGAAACATCATCGAAGACGTCTCCTGCGCTCCGGGCACCGGCGATTGCGTGGCAGTCGACAACGTCGGGAACGTGCTTACTGCCACGAGCATCCAGGGAAGTCAGAACACCGTCTGGTCACCCCAGGACATCGATGGCACCATCCCGATCAACTCGATCACCTGCCCGACCACCTCCTTCTGCGTGGCGGTCGACGCTGCCGGCAATGTGCTGACCTCCACGGGTCCTTTCCCGCTCAACCAGGTTCCGCCGTTTGCCGCTCCCTATGCCACCTACTCCGCCTCCGCTCCACCCATAGAAGGCGTGACACCGCTGACCGTGCTGACCAGCAGCCTTCCCGAGGGAATCGCCGGTACCGCATATGCAGGGGCCACTCTCGTCGCGACTGGCGGTAAGACTCCGTACACCTGGGCACTGGCTGGCGGCACCACCCTTCCAGCAGGACTGACGCTGGCGGCCGGAGCGATCTCTGGAACTCCGACGACTCCGGGCACGTACACCTTCACCGTCAAGGTCACCGACGCATCAGGAAACACCGCTCAGGCCAACCTCACCTTGACTGTCATAGCGGCTACCACCGCCTATGTCACCATCACCACCAACTCGATCCCGCCGGGAATCGTCGGCACCACCTATTCAACGACATTCACCGATGTCCTCGGTGCGGGCGGTACAGCTCCCGTCACTTGGTCGATCGCAGCGGGAGCCACGCTGCCGACCGGCTGCCTGGCCACCTCTCTTTCTGCAACCACCGGGACGTTCTCCTGTACCCCGAAACAGACCGGAACCTTCTCCTTCACGGTGAACGCCCAGGATAGCTCGGGAACCCCGCTGAAGGCATCCGGTCAGTTCATCCTGTTCATCCCAGGCGTAGCCCTCACTGCCGCGTCCTGCCCGACTTCTAGCTTTTGTGCTGCCGGGACAGCGTCGGGAACCATCCTCACGTGCAACACCTCTGTCGCCTGTGCGACCGGCGCCTGGTCGTCCACCTCCGCTCCCGTCGATGCAGCCAACCCGCTGACCGTCCTGACGAGCAATCTGCCCGACGGGGTCCAAACCGTCGCCTACCCAGCCGGCGTCTCCATGACGGCGACAGGAGGGTCGCCCTTGCCCGCCGGTTCGATTTGTTCCGGCGGCGGAGCATCGTCGACTCAGGGCTACTGCTGGTCGTGGACCGCCGGACCGGCGCCAGCGCCCTCCGGGTGCGTCCCGGGGGCGGGAACTCCCACCGGGCTCGCCATCAGCGCGGCCGGCACCATCTCTGGAACTCCCACAGCAGCGGGCTGTTACTGGATCCAGATCACCGCCACCGACGGAGCAGCCCATGCTGCCAGTGAGGACCTGGCCTTCACCGTCGCGCCTCCCCCGCCGACGGCAGCGCCACTCACCATAGCGACCACCTGCCTTCCCCTCGGAACGGTAACCGTGCCGTACACCTTCTTCTCCGGTACTCCAAGTTGCTCTTCCCTCTTCACTGCCACAGGCGGCACGGGCCCGGACGCATGGAAGGTGGCGGGAGGCACCCCGCCCCCGGGGCTGTCTTTCACCGGCAATTCATTCGGAGGCGTCCCAACCGTGGCCGGCACCTATGTCTTCACCGTCGAGGTGACCGATTCAACCCTGCCGGCAGCCGGGGGGCCATTGACTGCGTCGGGCACCTTTGTCGCGATCGTCTCTGCCAACGTTGGCTCCACCCTGGTTCCCTCCATCACCTCGATCTCCTGCCCAAGCTCGTCCCTGTGCGAGGCGACCGACAACTTCGGCAACATTCTCACCTCCACCAACCCGATCGCTGACTCGACTGCTGCCTGGACCACCATCGATCAAGACAGTTCCGGCAAGCCCCTCGAAGTGGTCGACTGTCCAACGGTGAGCCTTTGTGCTGCGGGCGATGCCCACGGCAACGTCCTCCACGGAACCTCCCTATTCAATGTATCCACGCCCGGTTCCGGGCCCCCTCCGGCTACGGTCGGGACCTCCTACACCGGCTACCTTTCGGCGGCTGACGGAGCACCGATGGCGAATGGGTCAACCTGTTCCGGCGGGGGATCTCCGTCGATCCAGGGTTACTGCTGGACCGTGACCCAAGGGGCTCAACAACTCCAGACAGCCGGCCTGACCATCAGCTCGGCAGGAGTCATCACCGGCCTCCCCGCCATAGCCGGCACCTATCTCGTCACCGTCGAGGCCAGCGACGGCTCCAGCCCTGCCCAGACGGCCACGACGACTCTACCCATCACCATCGACCAGCCCGCCACCGGCCTGACCATCGACTCCTCTTCCCTCCCCCCAGACGCCGTCACCGGCGAGACCTATCTGGGCGACCTGGGTACCGTCGGCGGTTCGGCGCCCTTCACCTGGACGGTGCCGGGAGCAGTCACCGGCATCTGCACGGCACCGTCCGTCGAAGTCTCCACCACTGGCATGTGCGTATCGCCCAATGGCCTGGTCTCCGGAATCCCGTCCGTCACCGGCACGGTGGTTTTCACCGCGGAGGTGAGTGATTCCTCGTCTCCGGTGAAGACCCAGTCGGCAACCATCCAGATCATCGTCACTCCCGCTCTGTCCTGGTCCGCCCCGGTTGGCGCAGACCCACGCTCGGGTGCCAACCAGATCGAGAGTCTCTCGTGCGCCACCTTCCCCACCTTGGTGTGCCTCTTCGCCGACAGCGGAGGAGCACCCTACCCGGGAGGATCTGTCGAATTCTCCACCAATCCGGGGTCTTCCTCGGCTTCGGCATGGACCACCGCGGCCAACCAGATCACTGCCCTTTCCTGCCCGGCTTCGGGGGTCTGCGTCGCCGCCGATGCGGCGGGCAACTTGCTCTCGTCGGTTAACCCGACCCTGGGCGGAGTCCTCAATTGGCCCATTCAACTCTCGGCGAACGGCGGCAATCTGGTGACCAGTTACGCCAACGGGATCACCTGCGATCCACAGGCCGTCACATGCATGATTGTCAATGCCGCCCACGACTCCATCCCCATTTCGGCGGGTGGCGCTCTCCCCCCCTGGAAGTCTCCGATCGCCAGCGCGGCAATAAACGCCAGCCAGAGACCGCTAGACGCGGTGTCCTGCCCGTCGTCGACGGTATGCATCGCGGCCGACGCAATCGGTCACGTCGTGACCTTGTCCTCCAACGGAGGCGCCTTCGCCGCAGGGAGCCCCAAGGGCATCGGCACGGTCAACCCGCTGACCGGGATCTCCTGCCCATCGCTCAACCTGTGCGCGGCGGTGGACAACGCCGGCAACGTAATGACCTCCACCGATCCTGCCGAGGGAACCAACGCGACCTGGGCCTTGGCTTCCCATGTGGACGGGAATCGCGAGATCGACTCGATCTCCTGTGCGGTCGACCCATCTGCGGTTCCCCCCACCCCGGCAACCCTCTGCGTGGCGGTGGATGCCTCCGGGAACGTTCTCTTCTCCACCGATCCGGGAGCGGGTGCCTCGGCGTGGACCTTGACCTCCGGCGTGGACTCTATTTGGTTCAACTCGGTTTCCTGCCCCACGACCACTTTTTGTGCTGCCGCCGACGGAGAGGGTCAGGTGTTCGTGTCCGGCAACCCCACCCAAGCTTCGGTATCGGCGTGGACCTCGACCATGGTCGACAAGGGCGAGTCGATCAACGCCATATCGTGCGCCACAAACGCGATGTGCGTGGCGGCAGATGTAAATGGGCAGGTGATCTCGGGAACCTCCTCCTCGGTCACCATCAGCGTTCCCGGTGACGCCAGCGGAGTATTCGACGGCGCATTCCCGGCTTCGGCCACCGTGGGCACCGCATTCCCCACAGTCACCACCGACACCCAGGAGTGCTCCACCGCTATCAGCACCGGTCTCAAGTCTGCGATGTGTGCTACCGGCGGAACCGCCCCGTACACCTGGTCCATATCCGCAGGCTCCCTTCCTCCCGGGCTCTGCCTCTACCCGCAAGGCACCGTCACCGGAGCCTGCCCGACCAGCGTGTCCAACAACACTTCCCAGGTGGCCGGCACCCCCACTGCTACCGGCACGTTTGCCTTCACCGTCCAGGTCACAGACTCCTCCACTCCTCCCCAGTCGGCAACCCTCTCGGGGACCGTCGTGGTAACCGAGGGGACTAGCACTTACGCCTGGATGGAGGACGGCAATTCGGTGTTGACCCCGTCGGGTGCGGGGACCGCGCTTTCGACGGGAACCGCCCTGGCGGTACTGACGACCAATTTGCCGCAGGCCACCAACGGGGTTGCGTATTCAGCAAGCCTCACCGCCGCCGGGGGTACCGGAAGCGGGTACACCTGGACCCTTACGAGCGGAACGCTGCCCACCGGGCTGGCACTCTCCGGTGGCACGATAAGCGGCACGCCGACCGGGGCGGGAGCCAACCCGTTGAAGTTCAAGGTCACCGACTCGGCATCCGATGCCGCCACGTCAGGCAATCTGACGCTCACATTCCACGCCGCCCCTGCCACTAACACCATCACCACGACATACCTTCCGCCCGCCTCGCTCGGCGTGCCCTATTCAGCGACGATCAACGCCACGAGCAACACCGGGGCCGAGACGTGGACGTCAACAGGTTCGCTCCCGGCGGGACTCAGCCTAGACACGGCTTGCACCGGAACGACGTGCACGGTCACGGGCACCCCGACCGCAATCGGATCCTCCACTTTCACGGTAACCGCCACCGACACGGTTCCCACCGCGGCGGCAGCCTCCTTCACCATCGCAGTTACGGCGCCCCAATCGATCAACTCCATCTCTTGTAACGGCATCGAAACCTGCGTGGTCGGCGACGACATGGGGAACACCTTCTCCACCCAGACTGCGGCTTCCACCACCCTCAGCCCTCCGGTCTACCCGACCTTCACCGCGCCGCCGGCCCAGACCGACCTGCCACCGCCGTCGGCCACCACCAACAACATCCTGGCCATCTCCTGCCCGAGCGTGGTCGCGGGAGTCACCCTGTGCGCGGCCGGCGACCAGAGTGGCGACCTGCTCACCTCGCTCGCCCCCACCACCCCGGGCGGATGGTGCAACGCCACTGCGCCCCCTGCGCCGCCTGCCACAACTCCGCTGCCCTCCTGCAGCGCCACCACCGGGATCGATTCGCCCAACAAGATCCTCGGGATCTCCTGCCCGACCACCACCTTGTGCGTGGCAGTTGATTCGGTGGGCAATATCTTCACCACCACCAACGCCGACGCGATCAACCCCACCGCTCCCTCCTGGACCAAGGGGACCATCGATCCGGGAATCCAGATCAATGCGATCTCCTGCCCGACTACGACCCTTTGCGTGGCGGTGGACAACAACGGCGGGGTCCTCTGGTCCCCCAATCCCTCTGGCGGTGCAGCCACCTGGACCTCGGCCCGGGTCGATTTCCACACCGGTTCGGTGACCGTCCGGGGTGTCCCCAACCTCTCCGCCCCGCTCCCGGCCTCCGCTGCAACCTCGATGAACGGGCTGACCGGTGTTTCCTGCTCCTCCAATTTGGAATGCGTTGCAGTGGACGCAGCGGGCAACGTGGTGACCTCCACCCACCCGACCGGCGGTGCATCGGCGTGGACCCTCGCCGCTGTCGACAACGCCGGGCTGACCGGGGTGAGCTGCCCGCTCAATGCCACCTTCTGCATGGCGGTGGACAGCCAGGGCAACTACGTCGACACGAACAACCCGGTCGGCGGTTCCAACGCGTGGAGCAGCCCCACCGGGTTCATCGAGGACACCACGACTTCTACCAATCTCGACGCCGGTGTGGTGATCAACGCCATCGATTGCCCCTCGGTAGAGATGTGCCTTGCCACCGACCAGACCGGTAACGTCCTCATCGGCATTCCCAACCAAGGTCTCACCATCCTCTCCTCCATCCTTCCCGCTGCCAGCGTGGGCCAGCCCTATTCGGAGGACCTGACCGCCATCGGAGGAACCGCCCCCTACTCCTGGGCACTGCCAGCTGGTTCACCGAAGATCACCTGCACCGCCTCACCAGGATCCATCGGGCTGATCGTGCCCGGGCTGTGCCTCAACCCGACCACAGGGACCATTACAGGCACCCCCACCGCGCCTTCCGGCACCCCGCCTGCTCCTCCTCTTCCTTCATGTCCACCCACCATTCCGGGTCTCCAGCCCTACTGTTTCGGGGTGATCGTCACCGATTCCTCCTCTCCGCCCGACAGCGCGGTGACCACAGTCTCCGTCACGGTCATTAAGTCGACCCTGGCTGTCACCACCACCTCGCTCCCCACTGCCTACCTCGACACCGAGTACACCGCCATCGTCTCGGCCACCGGGGGCGCCGCGCCGTACTCCTGGTCGATCGTGGGCGGCCTTCTCCCCACCGGATTGCTTCTCTCCGGATCGGGAACCTCTGCGACCATCTTCGGCAAGCCCTCCATCTCCGGGACCTTCTCGATGACCTTGGAGGTCACCGACTCCTCGGCCAGCGCCCAGTCGGCCACGGCTGCCCTCACCCTCACCGTCTCCAAGTATCCCAACCAGGTATCCACTCAGGGTTACTGGCTGGCCGGTTCCAACGGAGTGACCTTCCCCTTCGGCTCGTTCGGATGTCCGGGAGGGGCGGCCACACCGTGCCTCAGTTCCCTTACTCTCCCCGCCGACAATCCGAGCACCTGCGCCACCTTCCTCGGCTCCCAATCGTGGATCGCGGGAATGGCTCCGACCGCAGACAATCGAGGATATTGGCTGGTGGCCTCCGACGGCGGCGTCTATGCCTCGGGAGACGCCTCCTACTTGGGTGGGGCCAACCCTGGCTCGGCCACCGTCGCGACCAATTGCGTGGTGGGCATCGCCGCCACCCCCGACGGCAAGGGCTACTGGCTGGCCGACTCAGCCGGCAAGATCTACCCCTTCGGGAGCGATGCCGGCTCCTACGGTGACACCAGCTCGTTATCGCTCCGCTCGCCGGTAGTGGGCATCGCCGCCACCCCCGACGGTCACGGCTACTGGCTGGTGGGTTCCGACGGGGGGGTGTTCGCCTTCGGGGACGCCGGGTTCCACGGCTCGACCGGGCAGCTCAACCCCTCCAAGCCGCCCGGGGGTTCCAACTCGGTCGCCGGATCACTCGCCGCTCCGGTGGTCGCCGTCGTCTCCACTCCTGACGGGGGCGGTTATTGGCTTGCGGGCGCGGACGGAGCAGTGTTCGCTTTCGGCGACGCGGGGTTCTTCGGCTCGGTTCCGGGCGTGCTCGCCTCCCTGGGCGCCGAGGCGGGAACGAGCATTCGGCTTGCCTCTCCGATCATCTCCATGGTGGCCACCCCGGACGGGGGCGGCTACTGGATGATCGGCGGCGATGGAGGTGTGTTCACCTTCGGCGACGCCACCTTCCTCGGCTCCCAGGGAGTGGGGGCGGCGGTACCGCCCGCCGTGCTGCCCAGCGGGGTATCCCAGTGCAACCCGCCCTTCGTGGTAGGCAGGTGCCAGATCGTCGGCGGCGGAGCCTAAGCGGGGGACATCGTAAGTGCCTGCGCCTATCGGTGCAGGCACTTACCCCGACATCTTCAAGGCCACGTACTTGGTTTCCAGGTACTCGTGGATCCCGGCGTGCCCTCCCTCCCGACCGATCCCCGACTTCTTGACACCGCCAAAAGGCGCCGCCGGATTGGACACAATCCCGGTGTTGACGCCCACCATTCCGTATTCAAGCGCCTCGGACACCTGTACGGCACGCTCCAGGTCGCGGGTATAGAGATAGGCGACCAGGCCGTAGGGGGTGCCGTTCGCTACCGATAGCGCCTCTTCCACCGAATCGAAGGTCATGACTGGGGCCACCGGTCCGAATATCTCCCCGGTCACCATGGTTGGCTCGACTCCGGCCAGCACGGTGGGCTCGTAGAAATAACCCGCACCCGGTAACGACCGGCCGCCGGCCACCACGTGGGCGCCGCCGGCAACCGAGGCGTCGACCAGTCCGGCCACCTTTTCCCGGGCCGCCGAGGAGATGAGGGGTCCCACCTCCACCCCCGGCTCGGTCCCCCGACCCACCCGCAGCGCTCCCATCCGAGCGGCCAAACGGGAGGCGAACGTACCGGCAATCGATTCGTGGACGAGAAAGCGGTTGGCTGCGGTACATGCCTCCCCCATGTTGCGCATCTTGGCTATCATCGCCCCCTCGATTGCCGCGTCCAGATCAGCGTCCCCGAAGACAAGGAAGGGGGCGTTGCCCCCCAGCTCCATCGATGTCCTGAGGACGCCCGGAGCGGCCTGGGCGAGCAGGCTCTGCCCGGTTGCGGTGGAACCGGTGAAAGATAGCTTCCGGAGGCGCCGGTCACCGAGAATCGCGCCGACGTTGGCAGGATCGGAGGTGGGGACCACGTTGAACACACCTCCGGGCAGTCCCGCCTCCCGGAAGATCGCCCCGAGAGCCAGCGCGCTCAGAGGCGTGGACTCGGCCGGCTTGAGCACCATTGTGCACCCCGCTGCCACCGCCGGTCCCACCTTGCGGGTGATCATGGCTGCAGGGAAGTTCCACGGCGTGATGAGGAGGCAAGGACCCACCGGCTGGTGCATCACCACCAAGCGGCTTCCACCGGTGGGTGCCACCGTCCACCGACCGTCGATGCGAACCGCCTCCTCGGAGAACCAGCGGAGAAACTCGGCAGCGTACGCGACCTCGGCGGCAGAATCTGCCAGGGGCTTGCCCATCTCCAGCGTCATCAGGAGGGCGAGGTCGCCGGCGCGGGCGATCATCGTCTCGTAGGCGTTCCGGAGGACCTCCGAGCGGTTCCGGGGCGGGGTGGCGGCCCACTCAGCCCGGACACCGTCAGCGGCATCCAGCGCGTGCACCATGTCTTCGGCGCTGCCGTCAGCTACTTCGGCGAGCTGCTTGCCGGTGGAAGGGTCCTCGACTGGAAAAGTCGCGCCCGTCGAGGCAGGTACCCACTCCCCGCCAATCAGAATGCTGGTAGGGGCGTCACCGAGAACGCGCCTCTCGTCGGAAGCGGTGACCTGCAGACCCACAGAGACCGCCGTCCCTCCGGACTACCGGCGGGCCGGGCCCTTCCCCGGATTCACACCTTCGAGCGCGACCCGCAACTTGGTCTCGAACCCCTCGCCACTCAGGCCAGCGAACTTAACCCGCTTGACGCGGCCGGTCTCTCCGGAGGTCAAGGTGAGAGCGGCGCTCTCCACACCGAGCTCCCGTGAAAGGAGGGCGAGCACGGCCTGGTTGGCCCTGCCGGACACCGGAGGCGCCACCACCCGGACCTTGAGGGCGTTGCCGTGGGTTCCGATGATCGCCTCCTTCCCTGCGCCCGGCTGCACGTGCAGCCGGAGGACCACCCCGTCCTTAGCCACGTCGTAGAGGTGGGTGAGGTTCACGCCAGGTGCCGACCAAAGAAGTCGGCGATCTTCTCCCACCCGTCCATGGCAGCCTCGGGTCGGTATTGGGGCCGGTTTACCGCGAAAAAGGCGTGCCCGGCACCGTCATACCGGTGGAACTCGTAGGTCTTACCCGCTTCCTTCAACGCCTGCTCCAGTTGGTCGACCTGATCGGGAGCGGGGTACTGGTCCTCCACTCCGAAAAGCCCGAGGAGCGGGCAGGAAAGGTTGGGGGTGAGGTGCACGACCGACTTGACCTTGAGGGGCATTCCCTCGGGCGGGTCGCCCACCACAAAAGCCCCGTAACAGTCCACCGCAGCGTCGAGTTGCAGGCTGCAGGCAGCCAGGAAGGAATGTCTGCCTCCCGAGCAGTAGCCGACGGTGGCCACCTTGCCGTTGGAAGTGGGAAGCGAAGTCAGGAAGCGCGCTGCCCCTTCCATGTCGCCCACGAACCGGTCGTCAGGTATCCCACCTGCCGCCCTCACGATGGCTGCCGCTTCGTCCGGGCTCGCCCCCGGGGCCTCCCGGGAGTAGAGGTTGGGGCAAAGGGCGTTGTACCCCTCGGCGGCGAAGCGCCGGGTGATCTCTTTGGTCGGCCGGTCCCACCCGGGCATGTGGTGGATGACGATCACCCCACCCCGGGGAGCATCTCCCAAGGGGGTGGCCAGGTATGCCTCCAGCTCGTCGCCACCCGCACCGGTGATGGCGACGGTGTCGGCGGTCAGTGAGTCCAGCATGGTCGCTCCTTCAGGTTGTCGGGTCCGGCGAGGACGGGCGGCTGTTACCGAAAGGGAAGCTATCACCGGGCCACTTCTTGGGCCTGGTCAGGCCAGCTCGGTCAGGCGAGGTCGGGGATACCCATGTCGAGGCTGGGGCCTTCGAGGCCCCCGTCGACTTCGATTACCTTGCCGGTGATGTACGAGCCTGCCGAGGAAGCGAGAAAAAGGGCAGTGGCCGCGATGTCGTCGGGATCGCCGATCCGCCTCAACGGAGTCGCCTCTTCCATGGCGGTCCGCATTGCATCGTTGCTCAATACAATCTGCAACGCAGAAGTGGCGGCCGATCCCACCGCGATCGCGTTGACCCGGATGCGGGGCGCAAGGTCGCGGGCGGCAAGCTTGGTGTAATGGGCAAGAGCCGCCTTGGCGGTGCCGTAGGCGAGAAAACCACGTCCTGCCACCCTTCCGATTAGCGACGTGATATTGACCACCGCGCCCGACTCACCGGTCTTGAGCATCACCGGAGCTGCAGCACGCACCAGCGCATGGGCCGTTGACACATTGAAGTGGAACGCCTCTTCCAGGTATTCCGGGGAGGTGTCCAGCAACGGCATCGGCATGGTCCCGCCTACGTTGTTCACCACGAAGTCGAGGCGACCGAAGGTGTTGCTCGCCGCCTCCACCAACCCGGTCACCGCGTCGAGGTCGGAGAGGTCGGCCGCAACCGTCTTGGCACGGCGCCCCGCCCCTTCGATCCGTCCGGCGACTTCATCGAGCTGGTCCTGGCTCCGGGCGGAGATGACCACGTCTGCACCGGCTTCCGCCAGCGCACATGCGGTGGCAGCGCCGATTCCCCGGCCCGCACCGGTGACCACGGCCACCTTTCCGTCTATCCGAAATCTGTCGAGGATCATGCCAGGGACACTAGGCCGCGTCTAGAACACGTTCCAGTCAAGGTCGGGTGCTCGCCGTCCGGCGAGGCGGATTACCGGTTGGCGAGGGAGGTGGCGAGCCAGACTGGTTCTGATTAGAATTATTCAAGACTGAATTAGTGTCTGCGCCTGGCGGCGCACCCTCTTATCTGCGCTTCACCGAGGAGGGCAATGAACGCTGCAATCGAAGTGCACCAACTGGAGAAGACCTTTTCCGGAGGGTCCCGTGCTACAGGGGGAACCAAGGCGCTGGACGGCCTCAGCTTCGCGGTCGAAGAGGCATCGGTGTTCGGTCTCCTCGGTCCCAACGGCGCAGGCAAGACCACTGCTATCCGGGTGCTGACCACCACCTTGGTGCCAGATTCCGGCCGGGCCGCCGTCCTCGGGCGCGACGTGATCACCGACGCCCAGGCGGTTCGTTCCTCGATCGGTCTGGCCGGGCAATATGCCGCGGTCGACGAGAACCTGACCGGAGCGGAGAATCTCCGGATGGTCGGCTACCTCAACCACCTACCCCGCAACATGGCCCGACGACGTGCAGACGACCTCCTCGAGCAGTTCCACCTGTCCGACGCGGCCAAGCGGACCCTGAAGACCTATTCGGGCGGGATGCGGCGGCGCCTCGACGTGGCAGCTGCTCTGGTGGCCCGCCCCCCGGTGCTTTTCCTCGACGAGCCGACCACCGGGCTGGACCCGCAGAGCCGGAATGACCTGTGGGAGGTGATCGAAGGACTGGTGGGCAGCGGAACCACTGTGCTGCTCACAACCCAGTACCTGGAGGAGGCCGACCGCCTGGCCCAGAAGATCGCGGTGGTCGACCACGGCAAGGTAATCGCCGAAGGGACCTCCGCCCAGTTGAAAGCCGATCTCGGGGCCACCGTCCTGGAGATCGAGCTTGCCGACCCTATCGTGGCAGGACGTACCGCCGAGCTGCTCAAAGGTGTCGCCACCAAGCCACCGGCGGTGATCGGCCGATCGGTGGACATTCCGGTCGATGACGGCGCCCGGGTGCCGATGGAGGCACTGCGCATCCTCGACCAGCACGGCGTGGCTCCGACCTCCTTCTCCCTG
Source organism: Actinomycetes bacterium (assembly GCA_021817065.1). Lineage (GTDB taxonomy): Bacteria > Actinomycetota > Acidimicrobiia > Acidimicrobiales > JAKAVM01 > JAKAWH01. The sequence continues at coordinate 15,293 of JAKAWH010000020.1, read as the reverse complement.
CGAGAGCCCAGCCTGGACGATGTCTTCCTCAGCCTGACCGGCCGCAAAGCGAGCACCGAAGGGGAGAACCAATGAGCACCGCCACCATCGCGCTCGGCGTCGACCAACCGGACACTGGGAGCCGGGCGAGCTGGGCAGTCCGGGATGCCCTCACCGTGACCTGGCGTTACCTGCTCGGCTATCTGCGCATACCGGAGGCTCTTTTCTTCTCAAGCGTGCAGCCGATCATGTTCGTCCTCCTGTTCCGCTTCGTCTTCGCCGGGGCCATCAATATCCCCCACCTCGGCTATGTCGACTACATGATGCCGGGCATCTTCGTGCAATCGGTCGCCTTCGGCTCGGTCGCCACGTCCATCGGCCTGGCCGAAGACCTCCAAAAGGGCCTCATCGAGCGGTTCCGTGCACTCCCGATGGCACGCTCGGCGGTGTTGGCCGGCCGGACCACCGCCGATCTCGTCCGCAACATTTGGGTGGTGGTGCTCATGACCGGCGTCGGCTACGCAGTGGGTTTCCGGATCCACACCAACCCATTGGAGTTCCTGGCCGGTTGCGGGGTGTTGCTGCTCTTCGCCTATGCGCTCTCCTGGGGATTCGCCACCATCGGATTGTCGGCCCCGAACTCGGAAACCGCCCAGGTGATGTCGTTCCCGGTGCTCTTCCCGCTTACCTTCGCCTCATCGGCATTCGTCCCGGTCAAATCGATGCCGGGATGGCTCCAAGCCTGGGCCAACCACCAGCCGGTCTCGGTGGTGGTCAACGCGGCGCGGGGACTGATGGACGGCCACCTCGCTCTTTTCAGTTCCGAGTCGGTGGGGGCGGCGACCCTCCACGCACTCGCCTGGTGTGCCGTCATGGTAGTAGTGCTGGTTCCCCTCGCGGTGCACCGATATCGGCGGGTGGGCTGAAACGGCAGCGAGGAGCGTGCACCGATATCGCCGGGTGGGCTGAAACGGTCCACCAACCGTAGACCGGTCACCCCTAAGCTCGGGCTCCATGTGTCCGGCGGCTATACGTGCATGAAGTGCAGCGCAATGAGCAGGAAACGGAGGTGTGCCGGTGAGCCTTGCGGCCGTGGCCACACCAAACGAGGTGTATAGCAGGGGATACGGCGTGGAACCCGAGGTACGGGGGGCCGGCGGGGTGATCTGGCGCCGGCTCGACCCGAACCGGGTAGAGGTAGTCCTGGTGCACCACCATCTCCATGGGGACTGGTCCCTCCCAAAGGGTAAGCAGGATCCCGGCGAGGACCTGACCACCTGCGCTCTTCGGGAGGTGGAGGAGGAGACTGGTATGACCTGTTCAGCCGACGACCCGATCGGCGTCGCCCACTACGTGGACCGGCTGGGGCGTACCAAGGCAGTCCACTACTGGTCGATGCACGCGGGAAGCGACGAGAGCCTGCACACCCTGTCGCCCACCCTCGAGATCGACGACGCACGGTGGGTTTCCCTTCCCGACGCGCTCACCGAGGCGGATCTGTCCAGGGACCGCTTCGTCCTCTGGGCCTTCGCTGGCCGCATGGGGTTGACTTCCTCCGATCTAACCGGCCAGAACCCGGATGCGGCCAAGCTGTCCCGGAAAGCACCGATCCTGGTGATCCGCCACGCCAGCGCAGGCGATCGCTACGCATGGGGAGACGACGACACCGCGCGGCCCCTCGACGCAAAAGGAGCCTCCCAATCCTCCCTCCTCGCCGGAAGGATCGCCGGTTACCCGATCGCGAGGATCGTGTCGAGCCCGGCTGCCCGGTGCATCGAGACAGTGGAGCCGCTCGCGGCGCTCACCGGTCTTCCCATCGACATCGAGCCGCGCCTCGGCGAAGGGCAGGGGGCGCACGCCGGGGACCTCCTCGCCGAGTACCGCAACCAGGGGGTGGTTGTCTGCACCCACGGAGACGTGGTCGACGAGGCGCTCCGCTTCATCGCCTCGACCTGCGAGCTGCCCTTGCCGGGCGATGGCGGCTCGAAGAAGGCGTCGGTCTGGGTGTTCAACGGCAACGGGAGCAGCAACGGGGACGGTCCTTCCTTTCGCATTGCCGGCTACCTGGCGCCACCGGCTTCCTGAGGCTGGCCAGCGCCCCGAAAAGTCCGGGCTTCCCGAGGGCGCGTCGCAGCATCCGTGCTTCAAGGTCGGAAGCCCCGAGTAGGGTGGGCAAGTGAGGTGCCTGCGCCTGGGCGCTCGAGTTCTCAGCGATCGGACCAATGACTTATCTGACGACTGAAGCCACCAGTCCCCTCGGGGCGTCCTAATGGCTGAAATCAGTCCGATTAGCGAACCTCCCGGAGGTGTGCGCGCCGAGCTGGAGTCGATGAAGAAGGACGTGGTCCGGCTGGGCGCGATGGTGGTGGAGGCGATGCAGGCGGCCACTGCGGCTCTCCTCGACACCGACCTGGAAACGGGAGAGAAGGTGATCGAGGGAGACCTGGCCATCGACGCTCTGACCCACTCGGTCGAGGACCGCGCGTACGAACTGCTCGCTCTCGGCCAGCTCGCCGGCGAGGAGCTACGCACCGCTGTCGCGGTCATCAAGGTCGTGTACGCCCTGGGGCGCACTGGAGACCTGATGATCAACGTCACCAAAGCGTCCCGCCATCTATACCCCCACCCCCTCGACGCGCGCCTGCGCGGGCTGATCGACCGGATGCGGGAGCAGGCCACCGTGCAAATGCGGGTTGCCATCGACGCCTTCGCCGACATGGACCCTGTCAAGGCGTCGGCTCTCAGCGACATGGACGATGCCATGGACGACCTCCAGCGCGACCTATTCCGGACCATCTTCACGAGCACCTCTCCCGATGAGGTCGGGATCCAGAGGGCGGTGCAGATGGCTCTGGTTGGCAGGTTCTTCGAGAGGACTGCCGACCACGCGGTGTCGATCGGCGAGAGAGTCACCTACATCGTCGGCTGGCACGACTGAATCGCCTTGCGACCCATGAAGGGTTGCAGGCACTCTGGCACCGCTACCGACCCGTCGGATTGCCGGTAGGTCTCCACCAGCGCAGCCCAGATGCGGGGAACCGCCACTGCCGACCCATTGAGGGTGTGCGCGATAGCGAGTTCCTTGGAGTCCCTCAGGCGGTACCGGATATTGGCGCGGCGGGCTTGGTAGTCGGAGAACCACGACACCGACGAGACCTCCAACCACATGCCGCACCCCGGCGCGTAGACCTCGATGTCCCAGGTACGGGCCGCCGAGTTACCCAGGTCCCCGGCGCACAGGTCCACCACCCTGTAGGCGAGACCCAATTCGCGCACCAAACCCTCGGCACGACGCATCAGTTCGGTGTGCAGCGCCGGCGCCTGTTCGGGCGTCGAGACAGCCAGAATCTCGACCTTGTCGAACTCGTGCACCCGCAAGAGCCCCCGGGTGTCCCGGCCGGCCGATCCTGCCTCCCGGCGGAAGCACGATGTGTGGGCGGTGAGCAGGGCGGGAAGCTCCTCCTCTGTGAGTATCTCGTCGCGAGTGAGGGAGGTAAGAGGCACTTCGGCGGTAGGGATCGCCCACAGGTCGTCCCTATCGACGTGGTAAGCGTCGTCCGCGAATTTGGGAAGGTGGCCGGTGGAGACCATCGTCTCGGTCTTCACCAGGGTGGGTGGCCGGATCTCCTCGAAGGCTCCGAAGGGTCCCGGTTCCGCGTGACGGGTCAGAGCCCACCCGACCAGGGAGCGCACCAGTGTGGCCCCGGCACCCCGGTACATGGGGAACATCGACCCGGATAGCTTGGCGCCCCGCTCCATGTCGAGTATGCCCAACTCGGCCCCCACCTCCCAGTGGGGGACTTGCTGGTGCTTCTCGTAGTGCGACTCGATCTCGCTCTGGGGATCGCCGCCGGGGACCGTCGCTCCCGGCTTCGCTCCGGCGCCACCGACGTCTGCAGCAGCCGGGGGCGTTCCGGCGCCACCGAGAGAAAAGGGTGCCCACCAGGACACCACCGGGTTGTCCTCGGGACCGACCCCGTCGGGGCAGTCGGGAGAGGGCAGGTTGGGAATGGCGAGGAGCAGCCGCTGCCGCTCCTGGAAGGCGGCACCTGCCCTTTCGCCCCATTCCCGCTCCCGATCGCCTGCGGCCCGGCTCGCTTCGGCGAGCTCGTTGGCCCGGGTGTCCTCACCCGCACGGCGCGCGTCACCAACCTGGCGGGAGAGGGACTTCACTTCCGCGCGTGCCTCCTCCTGGGAAGCCAGTGCCGCCCGCCAGAGATCGTCGGCCGCCACCACCTGATCGACGTCGGCGAGATCGATCCCCCTCCGGCCCAGCGCGGAGCGCACCATCTCCGGATTGCTGCGCAGGAGCTTTATGTCGATCATGGGCCTACAAGCTACCGTGGCCACGGTGAACGGCGCCCCTGACCCCTCGGAGCCTGCGGCCGTCTCGGTCAACGGCCTGGTGGTCCGCTACGGGCGGGTGTGCGCGGTGGATGGTTTAAGCCTCACCGCCCGCAAAGGTGAGGTGGTGGCAGTTCTCGGTCCCAACGGAGCCGGCAAGACCACCACGGTGGAGACGCTGGAGGGCTACCGCAAGCCGGCCGCGGGCGAGGTCCGGGTCCTTGGCCTCGATCCGATCGGCGACGCCGCCCGCCTGGCGCCCCGAATCGGGGTGATGCTCCAGCAGGGAGGCGTGTACCCCACCATGGGCCCGGCGCAGGCTCTGGATCTTTTCGCCTCCTATTACGACAATCCGGACGACCCGGCCGCTCTTCTCGATCTGCTGGGCCTCACCCGGGTCGCCCGAACGGGATGGCGGCGCCTCTCCGGCGGGGAGCAACGGCGCCTCAGCCTGGCCCTGGCGCTGATCGGTCGCCCGGAAGTCGCTTTTCTGGACGAGCCCACCTCGGGTGTCGACCTGGAGGGCCGCCTCACCATCCGCGAGGTGATCGGGACCTTGCGTGATCGGGACGTCTGTGTGCTACTGGCCACCCACGAGCTGGATGAGGCCGAGCGGATCGCCGACCGGGTGGTCATCGTCGACCGTGGGCGAGTGGTCGCCTCCGGAACACCCACCTCGCTGAAGGAGGAGAGAGGGGTAGAACGTCTGGAGGACGTCTTCCTCGACGTGGTGCGGGGAAAGCGAGGGTGAAAGCATTCGCCGCCCAGGCCCCATCCCTCCCCGCACCGGGAAGGCGAGGGTGAAAGCATTCGCCGCCCAGGCCCCATCCCTCCCCGCACCGGGAAGGCGAGGGTGAAAGCATTCGCCGCCCAGGCCCGCGCCGAGACCATGATGACCCTCCGGCGTGGGGAATCCCTCCTTCTGGCGATCGTGATCCCGGTCGCCGCCCTGGCGGGCTTCTCCTCGGTGCACATCCTGGCCACCGGGTCGGCCAAGCCGGTCGACTTCCTGACCCCGGGCATACTCGCCCTCGCGGTCATGTCGACATCCCTCGTGAATGTATCTATCGCAACAGGATTTGAGCGCTACTACGGGGTCCTGAAGCGACTTGGAACCACTCCGCTCGGGCGCGGCCGGCTGATCGCCGCTAAGACCGTCGCGGTTCTTGCAGTGGAGGTGATCCAGGCGGTGGTTCTGGTGGGGGTCGGTCTGGCCCTTGGGTGGCACGCCGCCCTGCCCGCCGGAGTGGGCTCGGCGCTGGAAGCGATCCTTGCTGGCCTGCTGGCCACTATGTCCCTCGCAGCCCTCGGTCTCCTGATGGCGGGCACTTTGTCGGCCTACCTGATCCTCGGTCTGGCCAACGGGCTCTGGTTCCTGCTTCTCCTGGTGAGCGGGATGTTCGCTCCCCTCACCAAGCTCCCCGCCGGGCTGCGAACTTTTTCAGAAGGGCTGCCTTCAACCGCGCTCGCCCAGGTATTCCGCCACACTTTGTCGTCCGGTGCACCGGTGGGGGCGGGACCTTGGGTGGTGCTCTGCGTGTGGGTGGCAGTCGCTGGCGCAGCCGCCCGCGCATTCTTCCGCTGGGAGTGAGGAGTCCCCCGGCTCCGGTAGCGTGGGGGGTCGTGCGCGTCCCCACTGCCGGGCCCCGAGCATTCAATCGACTGGCTCTTACCACAATGATCGGCCTCGGCCTGCTCATCGTCAGCGGGGGCTTGGTCCGCCTCACCGGCTCCGGACTGGGATGTCCCGACTGGCCCTCCTGCACCCGCACCAGCTTCGTGGGAGCGCTTTCGTTCCACAAGGACATCGAGTTCGGCAATCGCCTGCTCTCCACGGCTATCTCCGTCCTGGTGGTGGTCACCCTCGCTGCTGCTTTCCGGCTCCGCCCGTTCCGGCGGGACCTGGTGGTCCCCGCGATGCGGCTGGCTGCCGCCATCGTGGTCCAGATCGTGATCGGCGGGCTGGTTGTCCTCTACCACTTGTGGCCCCCGCTGGTGATGTTCCATTTCCTGGTCTCCGAAGCCATGGTGGCGGTTGCGGTCTTCCTCTACGCCCGCAGCCGCCTGCCAGAGGGCGGCAGCCTGATCCCCACCGTGTCGACCCGGTTCCTCGCCCTGTCACGCCTGCTGGTCGCCGTCACGGTGGTCGTGATCGCAATCGGAACTGCAGTTAGCGGAGCAGGCCCCCACGGCGGTAGTCGCGGAGTGCGCCGCCTGCCCATCTCATTCCGCGGGATCACCGAGCTGCACGCCACCCTTGCGGCATTCCTGGCGGGACTGGTGCTGGCCACTCTTTTCGCCACAAGCATCGGCGACGTCCCGCCTACCGTCATCCGGCGGGGTCAGGCGCTCCTGGCGGCCGTGATCGTTCAGGCGGGTATCGGCTACACCCAGTATTTCCTCAAGGTGCCGGCCGGGCTGGTGGCGCTTCATCTGGCGGGCGCGACCACCGTGCTGGGAGCGGTCCTTTGGTTCCACCTGGGGCTGTTCACCCACCGGATCGACCCGGCCGCTGACGGGGAAGCCGGCCTAGCTGGTCGCGCCACCTCCCGGGCTGCCCGGTCCGGCCCCCCGGTGATTGCCCACTCGGCCCGCCCTACTGAGGCACAATCTTTGATGTGAGCACCGTTGCCACCACCGTTCCGACTGCGGTCCCCGTCGAGGAGGAGATCCCGGGCACCGGCTCATCGATCACCACGGACCGGCCGTGGCTGGTGGTCGTGTGGAACGACCCGATCAATCTGATGTCGTACGTGACATGGGTTTTCCAGAAGCTCTTCGGCTACAGCAGGGCCCGTGCCGAGAAGCTCATGCTCGACGTGCACACCAAGGGACGAGCCGTGGTCTCCAGCGGCTCCCGGGAACGCGCCGAGATGGACGTGTTCCGGCTTCACGAGCACGGCTTGTGGGCAACCCTGGAGCAGGTGTGAACGGGGACCGGTGAGCTTCGCCCCACCCCTCGGCGTCCGCCGCCGAGACGACGGCCGGTACAGCGTGCGGCTCCCGCCCCACGAGCGTTCGGTGCTGGTATCGCTGCCCTCCCACGTACTCGCGCTTGCCCGTGCCGGCGACCCCTCGACGGTACGGCTATTCCCCCCGGCGTACCTGGAGGACATCGATGCCGAAGCCGAGTACGTTGCGTTGTCCCGTTCCGAGCTGATGGAGGGCTGCGCCGCCTCGCTGGAGACGTTCCGCAAGACGGTCCAATCCGAGGTCCTGAACCAGGAACAAGCCTTGGCGTGGATGCGCGCCCTCAACCAGATCCGTCTGGTCATCGGCACCAAGCTGGACATCCAGGAGAACGAGCCCTATCCCGACCCGGCAACCGTGTCCGCCGAAGACGTGCGGTCACAGGGGATGCTCCTGTACGGATACCTCACCTGGTTGCAATCCGAGCTGATCGAAGCGGTCTCCGCCGAGCAAGCAGGTGGCGATTCGCCGGACGTTGCAGAGTGATCCGGCCCGAGCGCGCTTCACAGGACCGGCCGGCGTGATCCGGCCCGAGTACCGCGAAGTCCGGTCAGCCGCCGGCGCCGATCTTCACGTGCGCGTGTGGGCAGGGAACTCGCCCACGAACTCTCGCGGTCTCCTCCTGGTTCACGGCCTGGCCTCGAATGCGCGCATGTGGGACGGTGTAGCCGGATACCTGGTGGAAGCGGGTCACCCGGTCGCTGCGGTTGATCTGCGCGGTCACGGGCACTCGTCCAAGCCGAACACCGGATATGACTTCGCCACCATGTGCGTCGATCTCGACGCAGTCCTGGTCGATCTGGCGAGCGACGGTGCCGGCTGGACTACCCCGGTGGTCGCCGGGCAATCGTACGGCGCGAACCTGGCAATGGAGCTAGGCGCCACACGACCCTGGCTCATCTCAGGGGTTGTGTGCGTCGACGGAGGGACCATCGAGCTATCGGTTCCTTTTCCCGACTGGGAGTCGTGTGCTGGCGCGCTCGCACCTCCCCGCATCGACTCGGTGACCCCCGAGGAGCTGGAAAAGCACCTCCGTTCGGTGCACCCGGATTGGCCCGATACCGGCATACAGGGAATGCTGGCCAACTTCGTCGTCAATGCTCTCGGCTTCGTCGAACCCTGCCTCAGCTTCGACCGCCACATGACCATCCTCCACGAGCTATGGCAGCACAAGCCGACTCTTCTCTACGGATCGATGGCGGTACCGGTGTTGCTGGTGCCTGCCGGCGACGGGCACGGAACCACCCCGATTTACGAGAAAAAGCGCGAGGTGGAAGCAGCGGTGGCCGCCCTGCCCCAGGCCCGCGCCCAATGGTTCGCCGCCGACCACGACATCCATGCGCAGTTCCCGCGGGAGCTCGCCGCCCTGATCCACGACTGCATCGCGGACGGCTTTTTCGGGTGAGCCCCCTCCCGCTCGCCTGATGAACCTGCCGCGCATCCTCACCATCATGGGGTCGGGCGAGACCAGCCCGACCATGGTCAAGGTCCACAGGGCGGTACTGGAGCGGCTCGGCCCGCCTCCCGTGCCGGCGGTGATGCTCGACACGCCCTTTGGCTTCCAGGAGAACGCCGACGAGTTGTGTGCCAAGGCGATCGCCTATTTCGCAGAAAGCCTGGTGCGCCCCATCGAGGTCGCCTCCTTCCGATCGGATGCGGACCTCGGGACCAAGGAGCACGACCAGGCACTGGCTCGCGTCCGGGGGGCGCGCTATGTATTTGCCGGCCCGGGAAGCCCCACTTATGCCCTCCGTCTCTGGCGCTCCTCGCTCATTCCCAGCCTCCTCACCGACAAGCTGTCCCGCGGAGGCGCTATCACCTTCGCCTCGGCGGCGGCATGCACCCTCGGGGCCTGGTGCGCCCCCATATACGAGATCTACAAGGTCGGTGCGGAACCCGGTTGGCTGCCGGGCATCGATCTGATGGCGGCGACCGGCCTTCTCGTGGCGGTCATACCCCACTTCAACAACGCCGAGGGCGGAACCCACGACACCCGCTACTGCTACCTCGGTGAGCGGCGCCTGGCGGCGATGGAAGAGGAGTTGCCCGACGAGGCGTTCGTGCTCGGAATCGACGAGCACACCGGGGTGGTGCTGGACCTGGAGTCGGGCATCGGTGAGGTGGTGGGCAACGCCACGGTCACCGTACGAAAGAACGGCCGAATGCACATTATCGCTTCAGGTGAGACCTTCTCCGTATCGCATCTCGCCGAAATCGCCGCCGATCTGGGCGCCGCGCGGGCACGGCTTTCTGCTCAGGTTGGCGCCGCCCCGGCTCCCGTGGACGAGGCCGCCACCGGTACTCCGGATGCCGGAGGGCCTCTCCCGCCGGATGAGCGGTCCTGCTCCCCTTACCTCGAAGAGGTGTGTTCCAGGGAGGTGGCCTTTTACACAGCTTTGGAAAAGCCTGACGTGGACACGGCCGTGCAGGCCATCCTCGACCTCGATCGGATCATCGCCGAATGGGCGACCGAGACCTTCTCCGGCGACGAGCGGGAGCGCTCCCATGCGGCACTGCGAGGGATGGTCCTCGCCCTGGGCGAACTGGCTGCCCAAGGCGTGATCGACCCCCGATCGGTGGTCGGGCCATACGTCGAGGCGCTCCTGACCGCTCGTGAGGAAGCACGCTCAGATCGCCGCTTCGGGGATGCCGACCGGCTACGCGACCTGCTGGCCGGGACGGGGATAGAAGTCCGGGACACCCCTCAAGGTACCGAGTGGTACCTGCCCGTTTGCTAGCGTTCGGAGGCGCGCGCCGCGCAGGCCCCCATCGTCTAGCGGCCTAGGACACCACCCTTTCAAGGTGGCGGCACGGGTTCGAATCCCGTTGGGGGTGCCAGGAACATGCAGGTCAGAGGGCATCTCTTCTGAAGGCCCTCCGATCACCCTTAGGTTTTACAGCCTAATTACAGCCTCTCCCGCTCCCAGGCTGTAATCTCGCTTCCATGAAGGGCACCATCCGGTTGCGGGAGAACTCAGACGGCTCCCAGAGCTACGTCTGCCAGGTCTTCGCTGGACGGGATTCCCGCACCGGCAAGAAGCGCTACCTGACCGGAACGGCTGCCACCGAGCGCGAGGCCCACCGGCTGGTCCACCGGCTGGTCTCCGATGCGGAATCAGGCCAGGTCTCCCACAGCCGTGCCACAGTCAGCGATCTGGTCACCGCATGGATGGAGACCGCCGGTCCGGCCGGCGAGTACACACGGACGGTCTACACGGGCTTCATCCGGAACCACATCGACGGCTCCATTGGGCGTGTCCGTGTATCCAAGCTGACAGCCGAGGACCTCGACCGCTGGTACGTCGAACTCCGCGACAAGGGACTGGCTCCCGCATCCATCCGCAAGTGCCACAACGTCGTGCGGGGAGCACTCACCCACGGGGTCCGCTGGGGTTGGATCGCAATGAACGTCGCGGTCCAGGCAAGCCCTCCCCGGGTTCCGACGCCAGTCGTGAAGACGCCCGACCCGGCGACGGTTGGCAAGCTGATCGGAGCTGGCAAAGAGATCGACCCGGAGATGGCTGTCTACATCCGGCTCGCCGCGGTGACCGGTGCCCGGCCTGGCGAGATGTGCGGCCTGCGCTGGGAGGACCTCGATACCGAGACGGGAGAACTCGACATCCGCCGCCGCGTCGTCAAGACGTCACCGGAAGCAACGGTGCAGGATCTCACCAAGACCGGCAAGACCCGCCGGATTCCGCTTGACGCGAGGACCGTCGACGTGCTGACCGCCCATCGCCGCACCTGCGAGGAGCGAGCGGCAGAAGCGGCAACTTCCATCGCGGAGACCGGATACATATTCAGCGATTCGGTGGACGCCTCGACGTTCTGGCGCACCGACTCCGCCTCGCGACGATTCCGCTCATTATGCAATAAGACAGGATGGAAGGGCTTCCCCCTTTACGGCCTGCGCCACCAGGCGGCGACCACTCTCATCGACAAGGGAGTGGATGCCAAGACCGTCTCCGACCGCCTCGGCAATTCGGTGACAACCGTTCTCTCCACCTATACGCGAGCGCGAACTTCCGCCGACCGATCGGCGGCTGATCTGATGGGGTCCATCTTCGACTCGTAAGGGGTGGGCAACCGGGGTCGCAGACCGCCGCGTTCCCTGCGTTCTAAGGGAGCAGAGGACCCGCGTACGTAAGGCCGTCGCGGCGGTCAGTCTCGCCGCAACAGCCTCTGACGACCAATGCCAGAGTCCAAAGTCCCGAACTTTCTCACCTCCCGCGCTCATCCACTCGCTGTACGTCGACTCCACGAAAAATGCCTCGGGTTACCCCCCGGAAACCCGAACTCACACACGTCGCTCTGCTTGAATATCGGCCGTGAACGGCGCGACCCACCCTGACCAACCCACTCCCGGCAACAGCCATCCAACAACATCGGAAGACGAGGGATCGGCAAGCTGGTCGCTCGCAACCGGTACCCTCCCATGGGACAGCCCCCTGGAACCACCGGGCGAAGAAAGCTCCTCTCGCCCAACCGTGACCGGTCCGCCAGCCGACCCCTACGCACGACCGGTCCACGCACAGTCCGGCTATCCCTATGCCACCTGGTGGCGGCGTTTCACCGCGTTCATGATCGACGGGGCAGTAGTCACCGTTGCATGGATCGCGTTCTGGGCGGCACTCGGGAGTGGCTATTCCTCCGGCCGCTCGGCATACCTGCTGGCCGATGTGGTCGGCGGTGCCTACTTCACCATCTTGTCCGCCGGATACCGGGGCCAGACGCCGGGCATGCGGGCCACCGGTATTGCGGTGAGAGCCCGATTGGGCGGGGGTGCGATCGGGTACCGCTCCGCAATCATCCGATCGGTGGCGATGTCGCTCCTGGCCGCACCGGCCATGGTGCTCTTTGCTCTCGACACATTGGTCGCCCTCTTCCAACGGGATCGCCAGGCTCTCCACGACATGGTGGCAGGCACCGTCGTCGTCGATGTTCGCCATGGGAAGGCGACCGATCCGACACCTTTTCGCTCCACCGTGCCAGCAGGCGCCCGGTCGGAGAGCGGTGATCGGGGACCGCGCCGCGCAAGACAATTCAGGGCGCTGAGTGGGCCCGGCCGCTTCATCGCCACCCGCAGTTCCCGCTTCATCGCCACCCGCAGTTCCCGCTTCATCGCCACCCGCAGTTCCCGCTTCTGGATCGTCCTCGCCGCGGTGGCGGCTCTTGCCGTCGCTGCCACTGTCGCCATCGGGGCGGTCCGCTCCTACCACGCCACCCAGCATTCCCCCCAAAAGGCCGCCGTCGACTTCCTCCACGCCCTCTCGGCGGCCAACACCGCTGCATTGATGAGACAGACCGGGCTGGTCATTCCTGCGGCAGTGGCCCCTGCCACCAATCTGCTCGTTACAAGAGCCGACATCGCGACAGAGCTCGCCGCACCCGGCAACCGAATCGGCCAGGTTTCCGACGTCCTGGTGGCTTCGGCGAAGAAGACCGCCGCGGGTACTGCCACGGTCGCCCTCACCTACCATGCCGACAACTCCGTTCACCAGGTCACCTTCTCGCTCATCACCTCGGCCAGCGCCCCGACAGGCTGGGTGGTGCGGATAGTGCCGGCCCGACTGGACATTGACGTTCCCATGGGGGACACCCGGGTGACCCTCGATTCCATTCCCCTGAAGCTGGACGGCCAGGTCGCCCACGTCTACCTCTTCCCGACCATTGCCACCGTGGCGGTGCCGCCGAGCGCGATCTGGCAGGCCGCAACGACGACGGTGGATGCCACCCATGAAGACCCGAACGGAGACCCCCGGAACGTCTCGTTTCCCGACAAGCTCCTCCCCGCCGCCCAAGAATCGGCCATTCAGGCGGTCACCGACCAGATCGACAACTGCCTAGCGGCCACCACCCTGACCCCGGCCAACTGCCCCAACGCCGACACCCCGTCCGGCTCCGGCGATACCTACTCGGGCATTACCTGGTCCGGCTTGGGAGCACCGACCGCCGGCATGACCGCCTCGGTCGCTCCCTCCGGGGCGGTGAGCGTGTCCGGGTCGATGACGGCGGAGGTCACCTACACCGACACCACTGCCGGCTCTTCGTTCTTCGGCTCGGTCTCCAACCAGGCCACCGACGGCCCCTGGAATCTCTTCTTCACCTACCCGCTGACCTGGAGCGGCTCCGGTTGGGCCTTGGGGACTGTCTCGGTCTCCAACCAACCGCCGGATGGCCAGGGGTCATCAAGCGGGTAGGAGCCACCCTTCAGGTGCCCGCACATCCGGTGCCCGCACATGCATGCTCCGGGAAAAGGGAGACCGCCGGGAACAGGCCAGTGCGCCGGACCTTGACGATCGGCAACATCGGCCTTGCTCACTCCGAATACGTCGTCGCGACTGGGTGCTCTCATTCGTGGGTTCGAGAGGTCGCGACAATGACGGCAGACGCGCGAAAGACATAGGCGAGAGAGGGCGTGCGCGTCCCAGTGCGCGGGTCAGGGACCCCTGAAGGCGTCACAAGACACCATCTTCTCTCGTATTGCGAACTATGACGATCCCCGATGGACCTCTCCCGACCTTGATCCGGCTGTCGATCGAGAAGGAGGACAGGTCTACGACGGAGACCGAGTTCCCCCCGTAGTCCGTGACGTAGGCAAATCTTCCATCCGATGAGACGGCCACACCGGCAGGCTCTCTCCCAACCGCGATTGTGTGAACGACCGTCCGAGTGCGTGTGTCGACGACGCTCAGAGAGCCGCTCGCGTAGTTGGCGACGTAGAGGTAGCGCCCCGTGGACGAGAGCGCGAGGGAGGACGGTTCTGTGCCCACTTTGACGACCCTCCGGCGGGTGCGGCCGGACAGACTAACCACCGACACGGCATCGTCCCCGTAGTCGGCCACGTAAGCGGTCCGGGAACCACGCCCGAGTATCACGTCGACGGGCTGGAATCCAACGCCGATCGTCCCGGTGATCTTCCCGGTGCCCAGATCAAGCCGGCTCAGCCGAGCACTCCCGAAATCGGTGACATAGGCGAGTGAGCTCCCAGCATCGATGGCAACCGACGTCGGGTGGTCCCCCGCACCGATCGGTGGCCCTGTTTTGTCGGTGACGAGATTCACGGGCGTGAGGGTGCCTGCGACCGAATCAACCACCCATGCGGTCTTGGTCGACCGGTCGATCGCTACCCGGATCGATCCCGAAGCGGTATCCACCATGGGGGGTGGGTTGACCGGCCGGGTGGGACGCACGATGGCGAGGCCCCCCGAATAGTTGGCCACATAGAGAGTCGTCCCATCTGCCGAAGCAGCCAACCCAGTCGGGGACGACCCGGCGGGGATCGGCCGGGAAGCCCTGTTGGTGTCGAGATGGATCGGGGTGATCGCGAACGAGGTCGAATCGGACACGTAGGCGGTCCCGGATTCGCCCCACTGGGCCGAGGCTGAACACGCGGCCAGCGCGCAGCCGAAGCTCGCGGCAGCAAGCGCTGCCAAGAACCGCCGCGGTGGGAAGCGCGGCAAGCTCGTATCCGACTCTACCGTCATGACTCCGGAGAGTCTAGGGAGTCCCTCAGGGCTGGTCGGTGATTTCCACGATGGTGAGCTCGCCCGCCGAGACGTCACCCGTCCCGCTCTGACCGCCTTTGTAATGGGTGGGGGCTGTCGATTCACCCACCGAATAGGACCCGGCGGCAAGTCCCGTGAAAGTGACCGAACCGGTGGCGGCGGAATTCACGCAGATCGAGTCCGCAACGGTACCTGCCGGGGGCGAGGAGGGGCCGGTGAGGGCGAAGGCTGCTCCCGCCACCGACTTGTTACACGATGCCCCCACCTCGACAACGGCCAGGTTGCCGGTCGAGGAAGTGCCGGCCGAGTTGGTGAACCCAACGGTGGCTGCCGAGCTACCGGACACATCCACCAATTCCGGCGCTGCGGTCGCGTAACCCGAAGGAGCCGAC
The DNA here is from genome assembly GCA_021817065.1 of Actinomycetes bacterium. Classification (GTDB taxonomy): domain Bacteria; phylum Actinomycetota; class Acidimicrobiia; order Acidimicrobiales; family JAKAVM01; genus JAKAWH01. The sequence goes on along the minus strand of JAKAWH010000020.1, from coordinate 100 downwards.
ACCTCGCTCACCAGGTAGATGCCCTGGACGAGATCAGGGAGCGATACGGCCGCTCCCCCGCTCGCGCTGGCCAGCGTCCCCACCACCGTAAGGCTGCCGA
>JAKAWH010000019.1 GCA_021817065.1 Actinomycetes bacterium | reverse complement strand
TCCGATATGGTGTAGTTTGGAGACATACGCCACATCATCTAGTGGTTGGTGGGAAACGGACCACAACATCTTGTGTTTTGACCGCTGACGCCGCGCACCCGTCTCAGGGAAGGGACGGCGTGAGGACGCCGAAAGGAAGGATTACCCAATGACAATGGCTCCGCAGCAGCTGGGAATCGGCATCCGCCGGCACTTCACCGTTGAGGGGGTACATCCCTATGACGAAGTGGAGTGGGAATTGCGGGATGCCCGGATAACCAATTTCCGGGACGGGACGGTTGCCTTCGAGCAGCTGGGGGTCGAGATTCCCCGGAACTGGAGCCTGAACGCGACCAACATCCTGGCACAGAAGTACTTCCGGGGGACCCCGGGCACCCCCGAACGGGAGACTTCCCTACGCCAGGTGGCCGATCGGATCGTCGACACCATCGCAGAGTGGGGAGTCGCCGACGGCTACTTCGTCGACCGTCACGAAGCAACCGCTTTCCGCGACGAGCTGAAGCATCTCATCGTCCACCAGAAGGCGGCCTTCAACTCCCCCGTGTGGTTCAACATCGGCGTCGGCGGCGTGCCGCAGCAGGCGAGCGCATGTTTCATCCTTGCGGTCGACGATTCGATGCGCTCTATCCTCAACTGGTACACCGAGGAAGGAATCATCTTCAAGGGGGGATCTGGTTCGGGCATCAATCTCTCCACCATCCGCTCGTCGAAGGAGGGACTCAAGGGCGGTGGGACCGCCTCGGGCCCCGTCAGTTTCATGCGGGGTGCCGACGCGTCGGCCGGAACGATCAAGTCGGGCGGTAAGACCCGAAGGGCGGCCAAGATGGTGATCCTCGATGTCGACCACCCCGATATCGAGGATTTCATCTGGTGCAAGGCGGTCGAGGAGCGCAAGGCGCGCGCGCTCTCTGAAGCCGGTTTCGACATGGACCTCGATGGCAAGGACAACTACTCGCTCCAGTACCAGAATGCCAACAATTCGGTACGGGTCACCGACGAGTTCATGCAGGCGGTTCTCGACGATGCCGACTGGAACCTCACCGCGGTCACCGATGGATCGGTCATCGAGACGGTCACCGCGCGCGACCTTTTCCGGCAGATTGCCCAGGCTGCATGGGAGTGCGCCGACCCAGGGATGCAGTTCGACTCCACCATCAACCGGTGGCATACTGCCCCGAACACCGGTCGCATCAATGCGAGTAATCCATGCTTTCCCGGTGACGCCAAAGTGCATACGGACAAGGGCCTGATTCGCTTCGATGAGCTGATCGGACGGGTGAACTCAGGCGAACAGTTCGGCGTATATACCCACGACATGACCAACTCCGACTCACCGGTGGCCAGCGTGTCGATCACATCGCCCGAGGCGTTCATGATCACTGGCTACAACCAGATCGTGAGGCTCCGCTTCGACAACGGCATGGAGCTCCGCTGCACTCCCGGCCACCGTATCTACACCTCAAATCGCGGATATGTCGAGGCACAGGAGTTGATGGCGGAAGACGACGTCCAATTGCTCGACCATCGTGCCCCGGCCGTGAACGCAGACCACTGCCTTCCTGTTCCGTCCGATCCTTTGGGCTACCGATCGAAGGGCGACCACGACAAAGCTCTGTCCTTCCCCTCAGAGTGGACAGAGCAGTTCGCGCACTATCTCGGTTGGCTTGTCGGCGACGGCTCCACTTCGGGCAGCACGACCTCAACGATCTACGGGAGCGCGGAAGACCGCACAGAGGTTCTGCCATTTCATCTAGAGCTGGCGGCCTGGATCAATGGCGGCGCGGCTCCGAAGGTCTCCGAACAGCCCAACGGAACGGCCCAGCTCAGGATCTCTCGGCGTCCCTTCAAGATGTTTCTCGAGTCGCTCGGGGTGAAGTCGGTGAAGGGCCCCTTCAAGGAGGTCCCTTGGGCGATCGAGCAGGCTCCGGAGCACGCTGTGACTGGGTTTCTTCGCGGACTTTACGACGCCGACGGGTGTGTTCGTGTCGACCGCCACAAGGGTTCCTACGTCGGTCTCGGCTCGACGTCACGTGAGTTCCTCAAGGGTGTGCAGCGATTGCTGTGCACACTCGGCATTTTCAGCCGTGTATATACGGTTCGCGGGGAATCCGACAAGGGCGCGTTCTCCTATGTCACCAAGGCAGGAGAGACCAAGCACTACGGGCAATCGAGTGCATACGATCTCCGGGTCACATCTTCGTCGATCGTCGAGTTTGCCCGCCTGATCGGTTTTTCCCTTTCACGGAAGGCAGCACTCCTTCGGGAGCTGGTAGTCGATGATCCGGTGAGCACCTACAACGTGCGCCGTACGGCGCGATTGGTAGAGAGGTCCGACGACGGCGTCGAACTCACCTACAACCTGTCCGAGCCCCGCAACCACTCCTACGTCGTGGATGGTGTCGTAGTACGGAATTGTTCCGAGTACATGCATCTCGACAACTCAGCGTGCAATCTTGCCAGTTTGAACCTGATGAAGTTCTTGAACGACGATGGGTCGTTCGACACGGTCGGATTCAAGGCCGCCATCGACGTGGTGTTCACTGCACAGGAGATATTGGTGGGGAATGCTGATTATCCGACCGCCAAGATAGGAGAGACATCGCGCCGGTTCCGCCAGCTCGGGTTGGGATACGCGAACCTAGGCGCGCTCCTCATGGCGGAGGGTCACGCCTACGACTCGGACGAAGGGCGGGCATGGGCGGGAGCCATTACTTCCCTCATGACCGGCCATGCCTACTCCGTTTCGGCGCGTATTGCCGCCCGGATGGGGCCTTTTGCCGGGTATCACGACAACGCCGAGGCGATGCTGAACGTCTTGCGTATGCACCGCGGGGAAGCCGCCAAGATCGACGAGACCAAGGTTCCCCTCGACCTGCTCTCGGCTGCACAGGAGGCGTGGGACGCCGCGGTGGAACTGGGGGAGGCGTACGGCGTGCGCAACTCCCAGGCGACCGTGTTGGCACCTACTGGGACTATCGGCCTGCTTATGGATTGTGATACGACAGGTATCGAGCCGGACCTGGGTCTGGTCAAGACCAAGAAGCTGGTGGGGGGCGGCACCATGTCGATCGTCAACCAGACGGTTCCCCGGGCGTTGAGCAATCTCGGCTACTCCCGGGAGCAGATCGACGACATCGTCGGCTACATCGACGAGCACAAGTCGATCATGGGCGCACCCCACCTCAGTTCTGCACACCTACCCGTCTTCGCCTGCTCGATGGGGGACAACGTCATCCACCACATGGGTCACATCAAGATGATGTCGGCGGTGCAGCCCTTCATCAGCGGCGCGATCAGCAAGACGGTCAATCTCCCTGACGACGTCACCGTCGAGGACGTCGAAGAGGCCCACATGCAGGCGTGGAAACTGGGTCTGAAGGCGATCGCCATCTACCGCGACAACTGCAAGGTCGCCCAGCCGCTCTCCACCACCAAGAAGGACGACAAGGATGTGATGGGCCATTCGATCGCGGAAACCGCCCGTGACCCTGAGTTGAGCCGTCGTATCGAGGAGCTGGAGCAGCGCCTCCAGACCGAGGTGGCAGTGAAGCGGCCGATCCGGGAACGGCTGCCCCGCCGCCGCCGGTCCTCCACCTTCCACTTCCGGGTGGCCGACTGCGAAGGCTACGTGACGGTCGGCGAGTACGACGACGGCCGTCCTGGGGAGGTGTTCATGAAAGTGTCCAAGCAGGGCTCCACCCTGGCGGGCATCATGGACGCTTTCTCGATCTCGGTCAGTCTCGGCCTTCAGCACGGGGTGCCGCTGGCCACCTTCGTCCGCAAGTACACCAATATGCGCTTCGATCCGGCGGGCATGACCGACGATCCTGAGCTGCGGATCGCGACATCTTTGGTGGACTACATCTTCCGCCGGCTGGCGGTGGACTACCTGAACAGCGAGGAGCGCGAGGAGCTGGGTGTGCTGACCAGCCATGAGCGGATCCAGCCCACCCTTCCCGGCGTCGAGGAAGCCGCGACTCCCAACCTGGGTCATCTGGACGGCGATATGGGGGACACTCTCTCGCAGCCGGCGCTCCCGATGATCGCACCGGCAGCAGCGGAAATGTCCGCGGCGCGCACCGAGGCACGGGACGCGCCCTACTGCTACCAGTGCGGCAACGTCATGCAGCGGGCAGGATCGTGCTACGTGTGCCCGGCGTGCGGGGCGACCAGCGGGTGTTCGTGAATCCTCCCCACGGTTAAGTCCGGGGCTTGTTTCCCCGGCCCGGGTTCTGGTGACTGAAGCTCACGCCTAGCCGACCGGGGGGCATCTCCGGCTGTAGCCAGATAATCTTGGTTGCGGCGGTTATGCGAGGAGAGCACGTGGACCCGGGTAGCACGGACGACGAGAGGCGGTTCCGCCTGCTCTACGAGTCCTCCTATTCCGCGCTCTACGCTTATTCGATGAGGCGGCTCCTGGGTGACCGGGATTCGGTGGAAGACGTGGTGGCGGAGGTCTTCGCTGTCGCCTGGGACAAGATCGGCGAAGTTCCCGATCCACCCTCTGACCGCTGCTGGCTTTTTGGGGTTGCCGGCAACATCGTCCTCCGCCAGAAGCGCTCCAGCTATCGTCGCTCCCAGGCGATGGAGAGAGCCCGCCGCGAGGCCCTCAAGCCGGAGCTTGCCGGTTGGGACTTTATCGGCGACTCGGGAGTCGACGTGCAGCAGGTGAGGGTGGCGATGGCCGGCTTACCTCCCGCTGACGCCGAAGTGCTTCGCCTCCTCCACTGGGAGGATCTGTCCACTGCTGACGTGGCACGGGTCCTCGGAGTCACCCCCAACGCGGTGAGCATCCGTGCCTACCGGGCCAAGAAGAAGCTGCGGGCAAGCCTCAGATTACCGCCCCAGGAGCCCGGCGAGTTCTCCGGGTTCGCCGGATCCACTCCCGCCTTCGGGGAGGGGACCTGATGACTGTTATCGCGAATGCTGCGGCACGCCCCTTAGGGAAGGGTGCTTGATGGGGCGCCGGAGCATGACCCCCGACCTCGACGAGCTGATCGCCCGCGCCGATCCGGCGCGGGAAGCGGTGATCCCCGGTGCAGACTCGCCGTCCGCGCAGGCCCTCCTGGAGAGGATCCTTTCGGAGGACGGGTTTCCGCACCCGCTCGACCTTTCGGCGATTTCGTCGCGAGCCCGGCGGGCGGTCGGAACGGTGAGGTGGCGCCCTCCCGCCTGGACGCTGGGGGCAGTAACGGCGGTGGTTGCCGTGCTGGTGGTGGTCGGGGTGGTGCCCTCCCCCCTTCACTCCACGTCGCCGGCAGGGGCCTCCGAGCTGACCAAGATCGCCCACCGGGCGGGGGCGCAGCCAGCGGTGACCCTCGGGCCGGGAGACTATCTGCACACCAGGATGAACGCCTCCTTCGCGGTGAGCCTCACCACCGGCGTCCCGGTCACTGCCACCGTGCTTGCCTCATTGGAGTCCTGGGTGAATACCGCGGGAACCGTCTACTACCGGAACAACTTCGGCTCGGCCCGCTTCGCCTCTCCGGCTGATATGAGAGCTTGGCAGGATGCCGGCCTTTCGGTGACGCCGGTACTTCCCCAGCCCGACCTGGGGAGAGCGGTGGTGCAGGCGGCTCACGGGTTCGCGGGAGCATCGCAGGCGTTCGGGTACACGGTTCTCGATGTGGGCAGCCTGCCCACCGACCCGGGGAAGCTCGGGCCGTTGTTGGAGGCAGGTAGGACCGGAATCGGTCCCCTGGACGCGATCTCCCCGGCCCTGGCCGGGGGGGTGGACCGGGCCGAGTTCGACCGGGTGGCCCTGCTGCTGCTCGGTCCTGAGGTGGGGGGCAGCCCGGCGCTCGCCTCCGCGTTGTACACGGTGCTGGCCGTGATGCCCGGCATCCGCCAGCTCGGCGTGGTGGAGGACCATTCGGGGCGGAGCGGGGAAGGGTTCGCCCTGGGCCCGGTAACCCTGGTGGTGGACCCGGCCACCGGGGAGGTCCGGGAGCTCCGGTCGGCGGAGCCCGCCCTGTTCCAGAGCAACAGCTTGGGGTTGAAGCAGCAATTCACTCTGCCGGGAGGCTCGGGGCAGCAAGCACCCGGGCAGCAAGCACCCTCCACGGTTGATTCGACGATGGCCGCTTCGGTCGCCTGGGTCGACCCGGCGGGAGGCGCCGATGCGATGCCCCTGTGGTCGGTGCCCAGCCGGGTGCGCCGGGCCGGGTGAGGAGCAGGGCTCAGCCGGCGACGGCCAGCGGTGTCCTGCCGGCCTGCTCCCGGTAGCAGGAGTAGGCGTCGCCCAGGGTGAGGATCGCCAGCGGGGCCTCCGGACCGCCGGAGCCGTCGCTCGAATCAGCGGCCAGCCCGTCGAGGGTGTCCAGCAGGAGGAGCACCTGGAGGGAATCCAGCCCCAGGTCCTCGTAGAGACGGGTCTCCGGGCCGATGGGCAAGCTGGGGGGACCCCCGATCTCCCCGAACAGGGTGGCGCAGAACTCGGCGAAGTTCACGCTCATACCAGGTCGGGGTGGTCGATCCCGAACTTCGCGTAGTCCTCCCGGTAGAGGGCGTAGGTGAGGTGGTCCCAGTAGCGTCCCTGGTAGTAGCGGTGCTCGGCCAGCCGGCCCTCCTCGTGGAGGTAGCCCAACTGGATCGCCGAGGCGAACTGGCCGAGATTGAACTCGGGGGACTCCATGTAGATCTTGCGCAGGGGCCAGACGTCGAAGAGGTAGCCGGTCACCAGGATGAATCCCTCCAGCACCCCCGCCCCCATCTTCCTGCTGCCCACCATCCCCAGGTAGCAGGTGCCGTCCTGGAGGCTTGGGTTGTAGGCGGTTACCAAGCCGATGGGGGTCTTGGGATCCTGGTTGGCCACCACCAGGAACTGGACCAGTACGTTGGCGTGCAGGGTGGCCTCGAAGGTCTCCCAGGTGGGCATCGCCCCGTGGTAGCGCCAGCGGAAGTTGACCTCCTCGGACAGAGAGAGCCGGTAAGCGGTGTAGTGGTGCTCGGGGGTGAGGGGGGTGAGGGAAAAGCGCTTGCCGGCCAGGCGGGGCGGGCTGGCCGAATCGAGAGAGACGGGGTCAAGGGTGGAGAGGGGATTCACGGTAGGGCCTCCTCGAGGGGAAGGGAGAGGACGTAGAGGTAGTGGAGGTGGAGGTCGCGGACCGTCTCGGCCAGGTGGATCTCGGCGAGGGGGCGGGCCTCCCCGGCGATGAGCCGGTCCAGCGCCCCGGCCAGCCGGAGGCGGGCCAGATCGTCCCCGCCGAGCAATCCTCCCAGGTCTTCCCCGGCCTCGGGCACCCGCCCGAGGCTCAGTTGGTGTCCCACCCATCCGGCGAAGGCGTCCAGGTCGAGGGGTTCAGGCGGGTACCCACCTGAGGAGTTCTGGGTGGTGGCCACCGAAGCCTCCATCAGATGTATGAGCAGACGTCGCCGGTGTCGGAGTAGGAGCCGGTGCCCTTCCACCAGGTCCCATCCCAGACGTTGTCGGAGTTGATCGGCCCGTAGGTGACATATGCGGTGTAGCCGGACCCAAGGCCCATATAGCCGCTGGAGGGGTTCTGGCCCACCTCCGAGCCCGACGAGCAGCTCTGGGCGGTGGCTCCGTCCACCGACATCTCCTCGTAGCCGTCCACGGTGGAGCTGGTGGTGTTCTCGTAGGAGGTCTGCACGTAGGTACCCCCGTTGTTGTAGTCCTCCACGCACTGTTGCCCGTCGGTGACGGTGCCACAGGTGTTGCCGGTGGGCACCGAGTGTGCCCGGGGGCTCCGCCTCTGCCCGGCCAGGGCGGAGAGTGGTGAAACCCCGGCCGGGCATTTGGCGACCACCCCCAAACCGGTCGAGTCCACCCCGGCTGGGGCACCGGTGAGGCCGATGTCGGCGGGGGCACTCGGAAAAGTGACGCTGGCAACCGCGCACCCGTCCGCGGTCATGTCGGCTGCCCAAGGCACCGCCTCCATCGCCGAGCGCTGGGAAGCGGCCCAGCTCTGCCAGTCGGCGAGCGACGCTCCCGGCCCGGGGGGGGCGGGGAACTGACCGACTGTGCCGCCGCCAGACGAGGTGGCGTGGGTGGCTGCCGCTGCGGCCGAACCCGAACCGAGGGCGGCAATTCCCGTTGCCCCCAGGGGAAGGGTGGCCAGCAAGGCGGCGGTACGGCTCCGCCGGCTCCGGGACTCGCGATTGGCCCGGTCGGGGACCTCGGTGGGGATCAGTTCGTCGGACATTGTCAGCACCCTCCTGTGAGTGGTCGAACCCAATCGGAGTCGACCACGGGCGACTGGTCGAGGGCAAGGGAGAATCTTTTTCGACTCGATGTGAAAGATTCCGTGTGGCTGCGGGCATTAATAGGCGGGGAGGTATGCCCGTGGTGGAGTCACGCGGCGGGAGTGGACGGAGGAGGGTCGGGATTCACCCAGCTCATAGGTGCTCTTTCGCGCGGGGCGAAAGATTTCCGGCGCGTGTGGCGATAGGTAAGGCCGTTGGATATCTCTGCGACTGGGGGAGTGTCGTTCGCGGGGGTTCGGGTTGGGGAACGATGGGAAGGGGAACAGTGAAGTCATGGTCCGGTTGCTGATTGTCGATGACCACGCGCTGGTCGCTGAGAGCGTGGCGCGTTTCTTCGAGGAGTTCGACGGGTTCGAGGTGGTGGGGGTAGCCTGCACGGTCGCCGACGGGGTCGCCCTTGCCGGGAAAGCTCGCCCGGACGTGGCGGTGGTCGACTACAGCCTCCCCGACGGGGACGGCACCGAGGTGGCGGCTGGCATCGCCGGGTGCAGCCCGGACACCAAGTTGGTGATGCTCACCGCCTCGACCGACCAACGGGTATTTGCTGCGGCGGTCGATGCCGGCTTCACCGGGTTCGTCACCAAGGACATGGCGACTGGCGACCTCGTGGATGCGGTCAGAAAGGTTCATCGGGGTGAAGTGCACATGCCGCCGTCCATGCTCGCAACCCTCCTGCCCCGAGCGAGGAAGGGATATCAGGGCTTTGGGAGCGATCTCACCTCCCGCGAGTCGGACGTGCTGCGGCTCCTGGCACGGGGGCACGCCATCCATCAGATCGCCGCAGATCTGACCATCAGCGTCAATACTGCACGCAATCACGTGCAGAACCTTCTCGCCAAGCTGGACGCGCACTCCCAGCTCGAGGCGGTGAGCCGAGCGCTGCACGAAGGGCTCATCGAGACTCCCTGAAAGCGGGCCTACCCCACCTCGGAGGAAAGCGGGACGGGAGGGGAGCGGCGACGGTGGGATTCGACGGAGGCAGGGTCACCACTGGGTACGGGAGCACGGGTGACAGTACCCGTAGGCCATCGGATGATCTGCGAAGAAGCCGTGCCGGCGCGCGTAGCGAAATTTCGATGGTGCCGAGCACTTAGCCGCCGCCTCCCCACGGCGCACCCGGTGCGTCTCATGGTGACCGGGCTGCGGGATCCTGGGTGTGGGCTCCATTGTCACAGTGGACTACCTCCTCGTGCAGGTTCGTTCGGTGAACCCTGCAAGCATCGGCATGCCGCCCCTGCCGCCCGGAGACGCGTGCGCGTCGAATTAGATCGGTGTTCCTGCACTAATCCGTCCGAGTGCTACCTAGCGCGCCTGCACTAGGGAAATTCAGAGCAGCGGCAACTGCTCCGGCCGTGCCTGGCACGCCGATCGTGAGGACATGATCAGCACGCAGTGCCCGGCAGATCGAAGCCCTCGCCAGCCGAGGAAGCAATGGGCAGGGTGTGCTCCTAAGGGAGGTCCGGCATCTGCTCCGGCCCGGGCATCCCATGTTCCGCATAGCGCCGGCACCAAACGGGGCGTGCCGGCGTCCTGCGGCCGGATCGGGGTGCCGAGAGCGGCAATTTCGGCACCCCTCCCGGTCCAGGGTTGCTCCACCAGGCGTGCCCATCGGCACCGTTTTCATGCGGTGCAGCGCCGTGAAGACCAGTATCCAGGTGGGGGGGTTGGAGCCGGGCGGCTCCCGGCATCGCGCCACCAGCCGGTGCAGCGCCCGGAAAGGTGTTCGCATCGACCGGCGCCGGCACCGATCCCGGTTCGCCGGAAGGGCCATGTCGGAGATCTGATCGGAATCGTGCTGATGGTCGTGTCGGCAGCACTGGCAGCGGTCCTGGCTGCCGTCCTGCTGGGTGTCCCCCAAGTGGTGGATCTCCTCCCGCGCCTGGCAGGTGAGCCGGTCTCATCGGGTATCGCCAACCCGGAGAACTCCGTCGCCCCGGTTCCCGACTACACCGCCGTGTGCACGGCACCCGGAGTGCTCGACGAATCGGCGGGATGTCTCAACGCCGCCCTCGATGCCATCGACCACGCACGGGCGCTCGAAGGTGTGCGCCCTATGGTGCTCCCGGCGGGATTCGCCGCCATGAGCGTCACTCGGCAGCTTTTCGTCGCGATCAATCTAGAACGGGTAGATCGCGGTCTGCCTCCCTTCTTCCGTCTGAGCCTTGCTCTGGATATGGTGGCACGGCGGGGAGCCCTGGCAGGCGGGGATCCTCCTTCTCCCGGGAAAGGGTTTCGTGCCACCGACGGTGAATGGGTGGGTGGAGCGGTCAATGGACTCGACGCCGATTACCTCCTCATGTACGACGACGGGGCGGAGAGCCCCAACCTGAACTGCACCGGCGGGTCAGGTTGCTGGTCGCACCGCGAGGGGATCGTGGCTAACTACGGATCAGGGATCCTGGAGATGGGGGCCGCCTTCGTGGCCGATTCTGGAGGCTCGGGCGATTCGCTGGCGATCTCGATGGCGGCGGCTGCTCGCTGAACGATCCCGAGCAGGGGGTCGGTACCAGCAGTAGAGTTCCAGACATGCTGTTCGCCATTTCCGGGACCCAGACCGGTGTGGTGGGGGTGCTCGCCATCGCCGCACTGGCACTCGCTGGAGTCGCCATCTACCAGCGCCGTGGGGGGCGTTCGGGGTCACCGAAGAAGGCCAAAGCGGGTGCCCCATTCGGGGGCTCGGGCGGGGCGGCGCAGGCACCCGGCGGCTTTTCGTTCCAGCGGCCGGGCCGGGCACCCGGGGAGGCCGGGTTTGGCGGCCCGCCGCAAGCAGGACCTCCTGCTGCCGGTGGTTTCGGGGGCGGCCCGCCTCAAGCAGGACCTCCTGCGCCGGGCGGCCCTCCTCTTGGGAGCCCAGCATCGCAACCGGGCGGACTGCCCGTTTCTTCTCCTGCACCCCCTCCGCCCCTCCCCGCTGCACCCCCTCCGCCCCCGGCGATGCCCGCCGGGTGGTTCTCCGATCCATCGGGAAAGTTCCAGCTCCGGTACTGGGATGGCAGCGCGTGGACCGGCCACGTGACCACCCCAGAAGGCGCACAGGCATTCGACCCTCCGCCGGGCGGGTGATCCTCCCGGCCCTGTCCAGGCCGATTAACGGGTTCGCTCGCTCAAAGTGGGGATCCGGGCGGGTGAGGCTGAGGGAGCTGGCCGTCGTGGCGGCGCTCGCAAGCGTGCCCGCCTCCGTTACGGCCTGCGCTGGCGCCTCCGCACCCCGAGTGGTCACCGCCGACTCGGTCGGGTCGTGTACATCGGGGTCGCTTTTCGTGGTGCCGGCATCTGCCCGGGCCGGCCAGTCGATCGTCGTCGCAGGAGGTTCGGGGATCCACTGCACCCCCGGTTCGTACCCGGTGAGGTTGTCCGTGGTAGGGCAGCGTTCTGACGCCTGGAACGTGGGGACGGTGACCGCTGCTGTCGACGGCACGATTGCCGGCACCGTGCACATTCCTACCTCGGTTCCCCCCGGGTTCGCCCGTGCCTACGTGGTGGCCCGTTTCACCTGCGCTCCTGGCAAGGTGGACTGCTCGAGCGGCGCCTCCGGGACCCTGACGGTTCTACCGGCCGCTACCGGCTGAAAGTCATCGGAGGCCGTCGCCGGCTGATCGTCATTATCTGTATACGGTCTAATAAGACGCTCATTATCGTTGCGCGATGAATTGACTGCTGGATCCACGGGGTGGCGGGTGAGTGTCGAAGCAGGGACGGGAACCAGGAGGCGAGTGAGGTGCCGTGCGTCGCCGATTCCCGGATCGAGCCACTCATCCCAATCATATCGTTCCACGATCACCGGCATCCGATCGTGTATGTCCTCGACATCGTGGTTGGCACTGGTGGTGATCACCGTGCAGGTTCGAATTGGAGGGTCCGCTCCGGGCTGGCCCGGAGGCTGCCAGCTCTCCCACAGTCCTGCGAAGGTCAAGAGATTTCCGTCGCACCGGCGGAAGTAGTAAGGGAGTTTGTTCCCGCTCGGTTCCCCGGGCCGCCCCCATTCGTAGAATCCGTCGGCGATAACAAGACACCGTCTCCGCCGGAAGGCGGAGCGGAACGCCGGCTTGTCGGGAACGGTCTCGGCGCGCGCGTTGAACAGCTTGTTCCCGATGGTGAGATCCTTGGCCCACGATGGCACCAAGCCCCACCGGAAGGAGCGGAGCTCTCGGGTTGGCGGAGCGGCTGCGTCCCCTCGCGCCACGACTGCCAGGACGGTCCGGGTGGGAGCGATGTTCCACGACGGGCGGTAATCTACCGCCGCGCCGTCGTCCATGCGGGCGGTGAAGAATCTGGCGAGCTGGTCCGGGGAGTCGTACAAGGTGAATCGACCGCACACGGGTGTCACACCATCCGTTGCATGACGGTGACGTCGATCCAGTGGCCGTGCTTGCGCCCCACTTCCTTTTCGACCCCCACCACGGAGAAGCCGCAGGCGGCGTGCAACCGAATCGACGGTTCACCCCCTCCGCCGATCCGGGCGAGCACCGAGTGGAACCCGTGATCGTCGGCCAGACGCACCAGTTCGGAGAGGAGCACACGACCGACACCGCGCCCTCGGAAGCGGGCGTCGACGTAGACCGAATCCTCGACGGTGGCCGAATAGCCCGGACGGTCGCGGTACCGGGTGAGCGAGCCGAATCCGGCTACCACCGTCTCGATCTCGGCCACGACGGCCGGGTAGGCCCCCTGATGCTCGGTCATCCACCGCTCCTGGTCGGTCGGGGTGCGTTCCACCATGTCGAGTGTGGAGGTGGATCCGGTTACTTCGACGTTGTATATGGTCCGGATGGCCTCGGCATCCCCCGGATGGGCCAGGCGAACGAAGATCGGCTCCACAGTCGGGCCGGGGCAAGCGGCCGGGCCGGGTGGAGAAGCTGGGCCGGGGCAAGCGGCCGGGCCGGGTGGAGAAGCCGGGCCTTGGCAAGCGGCCGGGCCGGGAAGCTCGTTCGGGCGGGCCATCCTGGGCACCGTACCAGCCCATTGGGGATCATCGGGGCAGTTGGCTATCATGGGCTGGCCACTTCCGCCCCCTTAGCTCAGTCGGCAGAGCACAGCCATGGTAAGGCTGGTGTCGTCGGTTCGATTCCGACAGGGGGCTCCGGCGGCGGCGTAGCTCAGTTGGTTAGAGCACACGGCTCATAATCGTGGGGTCGTCGGTTCGAGTCCGACCGCCGCCACCAGGACCGGTGTCATACACCGGTCAGCTATCGGGACAACCGGGTCGAGAGGAGAACAGGAGCGCCACCATGGCCAAGAACGAGAAAAGGGTCCAGGTAACCCTCGCATGCGAGGAGTGCAAGCGGCGCAACTACATCACCATGAAGAACAAGCTGAACGACCGGGACCGGATCGAGATGAAGAAGTACTGCCGTTGGGACCGCCGTCATACCCTCCACAAGGAAACCCGTTAGGCTGGCAGTTGTCGGGACCGGTGCCCCAGGGGACCGCCCACCCCAACCCGAAGGGCAGTAGCTCAACTGGTAGAGCACCGGTCTCCAAAACCGGCGGTTGGGGGTTCGAGTCCCTCCTGCCCTGCCAAGACCGTATAAACGCGATGAGAAGAGTTCCCCATGAACCGTGAAATGAAGCGCCTTATGCAGCGCCAGGGCCAGGTCGAGGCCGATGGCTCGCCCGCGCTCGCTCGGCCCCAGGAGCGCCGAACGCCGAACCAGAAGCCCCCTTCCCAGCGGTTGTCCGCAGCCGAGTACGTCGGCGAAGTGAGGGACGAACTGCGCAAGGTGAATTGGCCGACACGTGTCGAGACGGTCAATTACTCCTCGGCCGTCTTTGCCACCCTGGTGGTCCTCTCCGCTACCATCTTCGCTCTGAACTACGTCCTTCAGCGGGGCGCGTCCTTCTTGATCAAGTAGCACCGCCTGCCGTGACCACTATGACCGACAACGATTCCGCCTCCGATTCCACTCCCGAAGACCTCTCCGACGAGGAGGTTTGGCTGACCGCGGCCGAGGAGGCCCGGGTGGCGGCGACCGAGGGGGAAGGTGCGGCGGCCGAGGAGGCCCCGGTGACCGTGAGCCAGGAAGCGTCCGAAGTCGAATACGACGACGAGGAAGAAGAGGGCGAGGTGCCCTTCGAGAGCCCCTACGACCGCCCGGGAAGCTGGTACGTCCTCCACACCTACGCCGGTTACGAGAACAAGGTCCGCTCCAACCTCCACTCCCGGATCCAGTCGATGAACATGGAGGAGCGGATCTACGAAGTGGTCGTCCCCATGGAGGACACCGTCGAGTTCAAGAATGGGAAGAAGGTAGTGGTCCAGCGGAAGGTCTTTCCCGGATACCTCCTCACCCGGTGCGATCTCGATGACGAGTCCTGGTCGGTCATCCGCAATACGCCGGGAGTCACCGGTTTCGTCGGGCCGGCCACCAAGCCGACTCCCCTCTCCCGGCGGGAGGTCGAGTCGATCCTTTCGGTCAAGGCCACCGGGACCGAGGGAACCAAGAAGGCCCGCCCGCGCCTGGAGTACGAAGTGGGGGAGACCGTCCGGGTCAAGGAAGGACCTTTTGCGGAGTTCGCCGGCCAGGTGGCCGAGATCAACGAGGACCAGCTCAAGCTGAAGGTGCTGGTCAATATCTTCGGCCGGGAGACCCCGGTCGAGCTCGAGTTCAGCCAGGTATCCAAGCTCTAGGCACTGGAGGAACTTCCCCATGGCACCCAGAAAAAAGATCACCGCGGTCGTCAAGATCCAGCTCCCGGCCGGCGGGGCTACCCCGGCACCCCCGGTGGGCACCGCCCTCGGGCCCCACGGGGTGCAGACCATGGAGTTCTGCAAGCAGTACAACGCAGCAACCGAATCGATGCGGGGCACGGTGGTCCCGGTGGAGATCTCGATCTACGAGGACCGGACCTTTTCCTTCGTTCTCAAGACCACCCCGACACCGGTCCTCCTGCGGGAGGCGGTCAAGCTGGAAAAGGGATCCGCGGCACCCGGACGGGAACAAGTGGCCACCATCTCCGACGCTCAGCTCGAGGAGATCGCCCGGGTGAAGCTTCCCGACCTGAACACCGACGACATCGAGGCGGCCAAGCTGCAGGTGGCGGGCACCGCACGCTCGATGGGAATCAAGGTCGCTTGATGACCCACGGCAAGAGATTCTCCGACTCGCTCAAGCGGTTCGACCGCACCAACCTCTACGCGCCCGCCGAAGCCATCGAGCTGGTGCGCTCGATGGCGGCGACCAAGTTCGACGAGACCATCGAACTGGCCGTCCGCCTGGGAGTGGACCCTCGCCATGCCGATCAGATCGTTCGTGGCACGGTAGTTCTTCCCGCCGGGACCGGTAGGACAAACCGGGTGGCTGTCTTCGCTGCCGGTGAGAACGCAGCCGCGGCCCGCGCCGCGGGAGCCGACGTAGTGGGTGCCGACGACCTGGTTGCCCGGATCGAGAAAGAGAACTTCCTGGAGTTCGACATCGCCATCGCCACTCCCGACCTGATGGCGCAGGTGGGCAAGCTGGGCCGCCTCCTCGGCCCCCGGGGGCTAATGCCCAATGCCAAGACTGGCACGGTTACCACCGATGTCGGCAAGGCGGTCACCGAATTCAAAGGTGGGCGGGTGGAGTACCGCACCGACCGCTACGGGAACGTGCACGTCCCCATCGGCAAGGCCTCCTTCGTCACCGCCCAGCTCCTCGACAACATGCGGGCGCTGGTCGACGAGTTGGTGCGCGCCAAGCCGGCTGCAGCGAAGGGACGCTACCTCCGCTCGGTCACCCTTTGCTCCACCATGGGACCGGGAGTCAAGATCGACCCCGCGCGGGCTCGCCTGTCGGAGGAGGACCTGGCCGCCATCGCCTGAGGGTGCGTCCGGTGGAGGCAGCAGACCTGGCCGCCATCGCCTGACCAGCCGGCCTTTGCCCGGCGTCCGGCACAGCGATTACACTCGGAGGGCACGCCGGCTGGCGTGCCCTTGGCCCGAGCGGCCTGGCTGCGGAGCAGCCGGGAGCGGGCAGTTGGACAACTTCATATCCGCCGAAGACATCCGGTCGCGTGTTCCCGTGCCAAAGGGACCGCGCAAAGGGGACCTGGTCCCGCCCGACGAGGTGAGATTCACGGAAGGGGCTTGTCCCGTCCGGGTGCTCGGCTTTGAACATCTAAGAGCAGGAGCATCTCATGGACAACCCGAGACCGGAGAAGGTGGCGATCGTCGACGAGGTGCGCCGTCGCGTCTCGGAGTCCGATGCGGTCATCCTCACCGAGTACCGGGGCCTCTCGGTTTCCGCGCTAGCAGACCTGCGGCACAAGCTCGGTGCGGTGGGCGGCGAATACTCGGTATACAAGAACACTCTGGTCCGCTTGGCCACCCGTGACGTCGATTCCTCCGAGCTGGTCGAGATGCTGAACGGCCCGACAGCTCTGGCCTTCGTCAAGGGGGACGTCGCCGAGGTTGCCAAGACGCTCCGGGACTTCTCCCGGACCCACCCGGCCCTGGTGATGAAGGGCGGGATGCTGGGCGAGCGCGTCTTCGGGGCGGACGACGCCAGCCGGATAGCCTCCCTGGAGCCCCGAACGGTCATGCTGGCCAGATTCGCCGGGCTCCTCCAGGCGCCGATGTCGCAGTTCGCCGGGCTCCTCCAGGCGCCGGCAACCAAGTTCGCCGGGCTCCTCCAGGCGTTGATCGATAGCAAAGGAAAGGAACAAGGCTGATGGCCGCCACCAAAGAAGAGATTCTCGACGCGATCGCGTCGATGACCGTGCTCGAGCTTTCCGAGCTCCTCAAGGAGTTCGAGGAGAAGTTCGGGGTGACCGCCGCAGCTCCGGTGGCGGTGGCAGCTGCTCCCGCAGCAGGTGCTGGAGGGGGCGACGAGGCGGCTGCCGAAGAGCAGACCCAGTTCGACGTGGTGCTCACCGCGGCCGGCGACAAGAAGATCCAGGTGATCAAGGAAGTGCGAGCGCTGACCAGCCTGGGACTCAAGGAGGCCAAGGATCTGGTCGACTCGGCCCCGAAGCCGGTACTCGAGAAGGTGTCCAAGGAAGACGCTGAGAAGGCAAAGGCCCAGCTCGAAGGTGCTGGAGGCACCGTCGAGGTCAAATAGTCCTTGACGCCGGGGCGTCGCCGTTTTACCCTGTTGTCGGCACCCGCCTTCAGGGGGTTGCAATCGCGCACGCCCGGTTCTATATTGGGTGGTTGCCGTGGCGTCTCTCTCCTCTGCTCGCTATTAACGCGTGTCTGAGGCGGCGCGCCCCGGCGACCCTCCCACCCAGTACCTGCCCGTTTCTGCCATCCACCCCCTAGCCTGTTCGAGCCCAGTCGAGGAGTAGGCCTTTGCCGTCCCGTGCCACCACCCCCGAGCGCTTTTCGTTCGCCAACCAGCCGGAAACCTATGCTCTCCCCGATCTGCTGGCGGTGCAACGCGATTCCTTCGCCTGGTTCCTGGAGCGCGGAATGGCGGAGACCTTCCGCGACATAAGCCCGATCGAGGACTTCACCGGCCAGCTCCGCCTCGAACTGGAGTTTGACCCGACCGATCCGGACCTGAGGCCCCCCTCGAAGTTCACCATCGAGGAGTGCCGGGAGAAGGACATGACCTTCGCGGCGCCGATCTTCGTGCGCTCGCGTTTTATGAACGCCACCACCGGCGAGATCAAGGAGCAGACCGTCTTCATGGGGGACTTCCCGATGATGACGGAGAAGGGGACCTTCATTATCAACGGCACCGAAAGGGTGGTGGTCTCCCAGCTGGTGCGATCTCCCGGGGTGATCTTCCAACCGGGGCGCGACGGCAAGGCGGTGGTCAACGGGACCATCCATCCCTACCGCGGTGAATGGATCGAGTTCGACGTGGAGGTCAAGCCCGGCAAGGACGTGACCGCAGGGTCCCGGGTGGCCCGCAAGCGCCGCATGTCGCTCTTCGTTTTGCTGCGCGCCCTCGGGTATGAGGACGAAGGATTCCTGTCGCGCTTCGTCCGCCATTTCACCTTTCTGGAGGCCCAGTGGGATCGTGAACGGGAGACATCCCCTACCCGGGACGAGGCTCTGATCGAGATATACAAGCGCGCTCGTCCCGGCGAGCCCCCCGCCCTGGAAGCGGCGCGGGCGTACTTCGAGAACGCCTTCTTCAACCCGAAGCGCTACGACCTGACCCGGGTTGGCCGCTACAAGCTGGACCGTAAGCTCGGGCCGGAGATCGAGCGCATCGCCTCGCTGCTCGACATCGACCTCGAGCGTCCCGCGCCGGGCCAGACCGTCCTCTCGCCTTCGGAGATACTGGCAGCTGCCACCTACATGCTGCACCTGGTGGCCGGGGAGTCCGGCTACCGCCTCGACGACCAGGACCACTTCGCCAATCGCCGTGTGCGCAGCGTCGGCGAGCTGATCCAGAACCAGGTGCGGGTCGGGCTTTCGCGGATGGAACGAGTGGTGCGGGAGCGGATGACCACCCAGGACGTGGAGGCGATCACCCCCCAAACCCTCATCAACATCCGGCCGGTGGTCGCTGCTATCAAGGAGTTCTTCGGCACCAGCCAGCTCAGCCAGTTCATGGACCAGAACAACCCGCTGTCGGGGCTCGCCCACAAGCGGCGCCTTTCCGCGCTGGGCCCGGGCGGTCTGTCCCGCGAGCGAGCGGGCTTCGAGGTGCGGGACGTCCACACTTCCCACTACGGCCGGATGTGCCCGATCGAGACCCCCGAGGGTCCCAACATCGGCTTGATCGGCGCCCTGGCCACCTACGCCAGGGTCAACGAGTACGGGTTCATCGAGACCCCCTACCGCAAGGTGGTCGACGGCCGGGTGGTCGACGAGATCGTCTACCTGGCGGCCGACGAGGAAGAGGAGCACGTCATCGCGCAGGCGAACGCGGTGCTCGACCGGGACGGCCGCTTCGCCGCGGACAAGGTGCTGGTACGCCGCGGACCGCAAGGCGCCGGGGTACGGATCGGTTCGGGGTCTTCCGCCTACGGAACCACCAGCGAGATCGACCTGGTCGAACCCGCCGAGGTGGACCTTATGGACGTCTCTCCCAAGCAGATCGTCTCGGTGTCCACCGCCATGATCCCCTTCATCGAGCACGACGATGCCAACCGGGCCCTCATGGGGGCCAACATGCAGAAGCAGGCGGTCCCCCTCCTCGTTCCCGAGGCTCCATACGTGGGGACCGGGATCGAAGCCCGGGTCGCCTCCGACGCCGGCGACGTCATCCTCGCCGAGGGGAACGGGGTGGTCAACGAGGTGACGGCCGACCACATCAGCGTCGACTATGCCGCCGGTCAGAAGACCGCTGCCGGAACCCCTCTCACCAGGCGGGTGTACCGGCTGTCCAAGTTCGCCCGATCCAACCAGAACACCTGCATCAACCAGAAGGCGCTGGTTAACGAAGGTCAGCAGGTGTCGGTGGGCGACCTCCTGGCCGATGGGCCCGCCACCCACAACGGCGAGATCGCCCTGGGCAAGAACCTCTTGGTGGCCTTCATGCCGTGGGAGGGCTACAACTACGAGGACGCCATCATCATCTCCGAACGGTTGGTGCGCGACGACGTGCTCACCTCCATCCACATCGAGGAGCACGAGGTCGACGCCCGGGATACCAAGCTGGGGGCAGAGGAGATCACCCGGGATAGCCCGAACCTTTCCGAGGACATCCTCGCCGATCTGGACGAGCGTGGCATCATCAGGGTGGGTGCCGAGGTGGATGCCGGCGACGTGCTGGTGGGTAAGGTCACCCCCAAGGGCGAGACCGAGCTGACACCGGAGGAGCGCCTCTTGCGCGCGATCTTCGGGGAGAAGGCACGTGAGGTGCGGGACACCTCCCTCAAGGTCCCCCACGGCGAGTCCGGCAAGGTCATCGACGTCAAGGTCTTCTCCCGAGACGACGCGCACGAGTTGCCGCCGGGAGTCAACGAGTTGGTTCGCGTCTACGTCGCCCAGAAGAGGAAGATATCCGAGGGCGACAAGCTCGCCGGTCG
Organism: Actinomycetes bacterium; assembly: GCA_021817065.1. Classification (GTDB taxonomy): domain Bacteria; phylum Actinomycetota; class Acidimicrobiia; order Acidimicrobiales; family JAKAVM01; genus JAKAWH01. The sequence goes on along the minus strand of JAKAWH010000019.1, from coordinate 16,945 downwards.
CCACGGCAACAAGGGGGTCATCTCCAAGATCCTGCCCGTCGAGGACATGCCTTTCCTAGAGGACGGTCGCCCGGTCGACATAATCCTGAACCCCCTAGGGGTGCCGTCCCGAATGAACGTTGGCCAGGTGCTGGAATCCCACCTCGGATACGCTGCTCGCTGGGGTTGGGAGGGCGACGGGGCCGAGCAGGCATCCACCGGTCCCTACCGCAAGACCCGCCCGAGGACCACGCCGGAGGTGTGGGTATCCACTCCCTCCTTCGACGGCGCCCACTGGGACGAGGCCGAGGAGGCCGGGGACAAGCCGACAATCCGGGACATATTCGCCAACCTCAAACCGGACTCGCAATCGGACCCCACGCAACGCCTCATCCACTCCGACGGCAAGGCGATCCTCTACAACGGTCGAACCGGTGAGACCTACGACCGCCCGATCAGTGTCGGGTACGTGTACATCCTGAAGCTGGCCCACCTGGTGGACGACAAGATCCACGCCCGCTCGACTGGCCCGTACTCGATGATCACCCAGCAGCCCCTCGGTGGCAAGGCCCAGTTCGGTGGCCAGCGCTTCGGTGAGATGGAGGTGTGGGCGCTGGAGGCATACGGGGCCGCCTACGCCCTCCAGGAGCTGCTCACCATCAAGTCTGACGACGTGCTCGGCCGGGTAAAGGTGTACGAGGCGATCGTCAAGGGCGAGAACATTCCCGAACCGGGCATCCCCGAGAGCTTCAAAGTGCTCATCAAGGAGATGCAGGCGCTCTGCCTGAACGTCGAGGTCATCTCGGCGAGCGGCGAGGAGATCGAGATGCGCGAGCTCGACGAGGATGTCTACCGGACCGCCGAGGAGCTGGGGATCGACATCTCTCGCCCGGAGCGCGGCTCCGACGAAGAAGACGCCCGCCGCATGAGCGAGAGGAGCTTCCGATGATGCGCTCAGATGCTCCTGGAGGAGCATCTGAGCGCATGGGCACCCAAGAATATGCATTGGCACCGAGCAACTGACTACATGAGGCACCTCAATGATTGACGTCAACGAATTCGATCAACTGCGCATCGGGCTGGCCACCGCCCACTCAATTCGCACCTGGTCCAACGGCGAGGTGAAGAAGCCGGAGACCATCAACTACCGCACCCTCCGTCCGGAGAAGGACGGCCTCTTCTGCGAGAAGATCTTCGGTCCGATGAAGGACTGGGAGTGCTACTGCGGCAAGTACAAGCGGGTGCGCTTCAAGGGAATCATCTGCGAACGGTGCGGCGTGGAAGTCACCCGCTCCAAGGTCCGCCGGGAGCGCATGGGTCACATCGAGCTGGCCGCCCCGGTCGTGCATATCTGGTACCTGCGGGGCACTCGCAGCTGGCTCGCCTACCTGCTGATGGGCACCCAGCCCCGTGAGGAGCTGAAGGCCAAGCAACTCGAGAAGGTGATCTATTTCGCAGCCAATCTGGTCACTTGGGTGGACGACGAGAAGCTGCACGCCGATCTTCCCAACCTGGAGGCCCAGCTTCTCGAGGAGCTGGACGAGATCGCCAAGCAGCGCGACCTGGACATCGACCGGCGTTTCAAGTCGCTGGAGACCGATCTGGCCGAGATGGAGAAGTCGGGTGCCCGGGAGACCGAGCTGAAGGCGCGCCAGCGCGCGGTGGAGAAGGAGATCACCGCCATCCGCGACCGGGCGGACACCGAGGTGGAGATGGCCCGCAAGGCGTTCGACGAGCTGTCCGGCCTTTTCGCCCGGCGGATCATCGAGGACGAGCTTCTCTGGCGCGAGCTCAAGTTCCGCTACGCGGACTACTTCGAGGGCGGCATGGGAGCAGAGGCCATCGCCTCGTTGATCGACCGGATCGATTTCGACGAAGAGGAGGTCAAACTGCGCGAGGCGATCGAGCCGGCTGCGGGCGGCCGTCCTCTCTCCGTCCAGCGCAAGCAGAAGGCAATCAAGCGCTTGAAGATCGTGACTGCTTTCAACCGCCGTGACGAGCACGGCCGGCGAGCGAACGATCCCAAGGCGATGATCCTCGATGCGGTACCGGTGATCCCGCCCGACCTCCGCCCGATGGTCCAGCTCGACGGTGGGCGGTTCGCAACCTCCGACCTGAACGATCTCTACCGCCGGGTGATCAACCGGAACAACCGCTTGAAGCGGCTGCTCGATCTCGGTGCCCCTGAGATCATCGTGAACAACGAGAAGCGGATGCTCCAGGAGGCCGTCGACGCGCTGTTCGACAACGGCCGCCGCGGGCGCCCGGTAACCGGTCCTGGCAATCGCCCACTCAAGTCGCTCTCTGACATGTTGAAGGGCAAGCAGGGACGGTTCCGCCAGAACCTGCTCGGCAAGCGGGTGGACTACTCGGGTCGATCGGTCATCGTGATCGGGCCGTACCTGAAGCTGCACCAGTGCGGTCTCCCGAAGTTGATGGCCCTGGAGCTTTTCAAACCGTTCGTGATGAAGCGGCTGGTCGACCAGGAGCTGGCCCAGAACATCAAGTCAGCCAAGAGGATGGTGGAGCGCCGCCGTCCCCAGGTGTGGGACGTATTAGAGGAGGTCATCAAGGAGCACCCAGTCCTCTTGAACCGTGCGCCAACCCTGCACCGTCTGGGTATCCAGGCATTCGAGCCGGTTCTTGTGGAGGGCAAGGCGATCCAGATCCACCCGCTGGTGTGCGCGGCCTTCAACGCCGACTTCGACGGAGACCAGATGGCGGTCCACCTCCCCCTGTCGGCGGAAGCACAGGCCGAGGCCCGCATTCTCATGCTCTCGGCCAACAACGTGCTCTCCCCGGCAACGGGCAGACCGATCACCGTGCCTACCCACGACATGGTTTTCGGTGCCTACTACCTCACCCTTCGTCGGGACGGGGCGGCCGGCGAGGGACGGGTGTTCCGCCACCTGCACGAGATCGAGCGTGCTCTTGACGCAGGCGACGTGGACCTCCAGGCGCCCATCAAGGTGCGGGTCACCGGTGGCACCGTACCCGCTTGGGAACAGGGAAGGGTTCGGGCCGCGGTCGAGGTTCCCGCGTCGGCTATGCCGGGTGCCGGTCTGGTGAACGGGAAGACCGGTGGCCCCTCCGGCGGTTTCGTGGCGCCTGCTGATGGAGAGACCGTCGAGGTGGAGACCACCCCGGGCCGTGTCATCTTCAACAACGCCCTGCCAGCCGGCTTCCGTTTCGTCAACGAGGTGGTGGGTCGCCGTTACACCCCCATTGGCTCGATCGTGGAGGAGATCGTCTCCCGCCACCCGAAGGCTGTGGTCGCCCAGAGCCTCGATCGCATCAAGGACCTGGGTTTCCGCTACGCCACCCAGTCGGGGCTGACCATCTCCATCGACGACGTGAAGATACCGCCCAACAAGGCGATCATCCTCGACCGCTACGAGAAGGAAGCGGAGAAGGCCGAGTTGCAGTTCAAGCGGGGCGTCATCACCGACGACGAGCGCCGCCAGAAGGAAGTGGAGATCTGGACGTCGGCCAACTCGGAGGTGGGCCGCGCGATGGAAGCGGCTCTCTCCGCGATGGAGTTCAACCCGCTCGACATGATGGTCGACTCGGGAGCCCGCGGCAACGCCCAGCAGGTCCGCCAGATCGCCGGTATGAAGGGGTTGGTGTCCAACCCCCGTGGCGAGATGATCCCCCGACCGATCAAGTCTTCATTCCGGGAAGGGTTGTCGGTGCTGGAGTACTTCATCTCCACTCACGGCGCCCGCAAGGGTCTCGCCGATACCGCACTGCGGACGGCGGACTCCGGCTACCTCACCCGCAGGCTGGTGGACGTTGCCCAGGAACTGATCGTCCGGGAGGACGATTGCGGCACCAGCCGTGGCATCTGGATCGAGGGAGTAGTCCCCGACGAGCCGGGGCACCGCAGCTACCTGGAGACAAGGATGTTCGGGCGGCTGCTCGCCGAGCCGGTCACCCTCTCAGACGGGAGCGTTCTGGAGACCGGGCTGGTGATAAGCGACAGGGAGATCGCCCTCCTGCGCGACGACCCTGGAGTGAACCGTATCCGGGTCCGCTCGGTGCTGACCTGCGACGCGCGGTTCGGAATCTGCGTGAGTTGCTACGGCCAATCGCTGGCTACTGGTCGGATGATCGAGTTGGGCGAAGCAGTCGGTGTCATCGCCGCCCAGTCCATCGGCGAGCCGGGCACCCAGCTCACCATGAGGACCTTCCACACCGGCGGTGTGGCCGGAGAAGACATCACCCACGGCCTTCCCCGGGTGGTGGAGCTTTTCGAGGCTCGTACCCCGAAGGGGGCTGCCGTCCTGGCCCGCAATTCCGGGGTGGTGCGGGTGGCCGAGGAGGAAGATGGCACGCGCAATATCACGGTGGTGTCCGACGAGGGAACCGAGGATTCCTATTCGGTAGGAGCCCGTGCCCACCTGGAGGTGCGCGACGGCCAGGAGGTGGCCGCCGGTGACTCGCTGGTGGAGGGCCCCAAGGATCCTAAGGAGTTGCTCGACGTCAAGGGAATCCGGGACACCCAGGTGTACCTGGTCGACGAGGTGCAGAAGGTCTACCGGGATCAGGGTGTGTCGATTCACGACAAGCACATCGAGCTGATCGTTCGCCAGATGCTGCGCCGGATCTCGGTGGTGGAGCCGGGTGACTCGCCCTTCCTCCCTGGCGAGCGCGTCGACGCCTACACCTACCAGGAGACCAACCGGGATCTGGCCCGCCAGGACAAGCGGCCCGCCGAGGGTCGCCCGGAACTGATGGGGATCACCAAGGCGTCGCTGGCCACCGACTCATGGCTGTCGGCGGCATCGTTCCAGGAGACCACCCGCGTGCTCACCGAGGCTGCCATAGAGGGCAAGTCCGACCAGTTGCTCGGGCTCAAGGAGAACATCATCATCGGCAAGCTCATCCCGGCAGGGTCGGGCATGGGCCGCTACCGGACGATCGACCTGGACGCCCCGGATGCGGAAAAGATGACCTTTTGGAGCTCTGCCGACGCGGAGACCGAGGACCTGGCCGCCTGGCTGCGGGACACCCACGCAGGTGGGATGTTGCCTGGGATCGATCAGGTCACCGACGTCTTTCCCGGTGCCGCCGTGTCCCAGGACAGCGCCTGGTCCGAGGAAGAGGTCTTCGATCACGGTGAGTCGACCGAAGGATTCTTCGTCGAAGAGCTGTCCGAGCCTGGCGAAGCCGACTTGCCCGAAGACTTCGGGGCGGCGGGCTGATGGGTGGACGGCTGATGGGCGGCGGGCTGAGCCCCGTTCTCATTTCCACCATCGCCTGAACGCTTCGGGCGGTAGCATGACCTCTGCGTGAGAGGGATCCTGCTCGCCGGTTCGCTGTTCGGGGTCGCCATACTGGTGGCCCCGGCGGCGGCCGCTGGACCTGCAGGTGCCGGCGAAGTGGCCGCCCATTCAGGTACGACCACATCCACTGCCCCCTCGGCACCCACCGCTCCGGGTTCTCCGCCGTTGATGAACTGGTCAGCTCCGGTAGCGGTCGATCCCGCCCCTCCCGGATCGACGAGCGCCCCGGAGATATTCGCCATGTCCTGTCCCAGCGCTTCCCTCTGCGTCGGCGGTGACCAGGACGGCGACGTGGTGACCACCACCGACCCCACCGGACCCGCCTCGGGGTGGACGGTGACCAAGGTGGACGGGACCCATCAGATCTGGGGCATGTCCTGCCCCGCCGCCACCCTCTGTGTCGGGGGCGACGCGGTAGGGAACCTGGTGGTCTCCGCCACCCCCACCGGAGGGGCGCCCGCCTGGCAGGTGGTGCATGTCGACGGGTCGTATTTCATTTCGAGCGTGTCATGCCCCACCATCTCCTTGTGTGTGGCGGTCGACTCGGCGGGCAACGTGGTGGTCTCCACCGACCCCACTGGTGGCACCGGAGCCTGGACAACCACCCTGGTTGACGGGAACAACGGGGGCAATGGGCTCTGGTCGGTGGACTGTCCGACCGCCGGGCTGTGCGTCGCAACCGATCCCGCGGGAAATGTGGTGGTCTCCACCGACCCGACCGGGCCCGCCTCGGCCTGGAGGGTGTGGCCCGTCGATGGTACCAATTGGGTGGCTGGGGTCGCCTGCCCAACCACCTCGTTCTGCGTGGCGGGTGACAACAAAGGTCACGTGATCACCTCCACCGATCCAACCGGCGGCGCCACCGCCTGGCAGGTCGACCCGGTTGCAGGAGCCAACTTCTCCACCTGGTTCGATTGCCCGTCGGCGTCGTTGTGCTTCGGGGCGCAGGGCTCGGCAGGAGTTCTTGCGTCCGCCAATCCCGCCAGCGGTTCGAGCTGGTCGGTGGAGTCGGTGGGCAGCGGCGTGCAGGTCAATACGATCTCGTGCCCCTCGACCGCACTTTGCATCGGGGGGGACGGCGACGGAACGGTCGTGGTGGGCAGTGGCACGACTCCATCCACCGGAAGTGGCACTTCCACTGTGGCTGCCTGCTCGGCGGGAACCGGTGGTGGGGGCTACTGGATGCTGGGGTCGGACGGGACGGTCTATCCCTGCGGCAGCGCGCCCGCGCTCGGGTCGCCCACCGATCTTCACTCGGCGGCCGCCATCTCGCCCACCCCCGACGGCAAGGGTTATTGGGTCGCCTCGCCGTCGGGCGCAGTCGACCACTTCGGCGACGCGCCTGCACTGGCGCCCCCAGCGGCGCCATCCGGCACGGTGGTCACCATCGCCGCAACTCCTGACGGCAAGGGCTACTGGATGGCCAGCTCAGCGGGACAGGTGGTTGTAGCCGGCGACGCACCTTACGAGGGCTCTCCGGTCGAGCAGGGATTGAAGCTGGCCGGCCCTATCGTCAACATGGTTCCCACCCCCGACGGCAAGGGTTACTGGATGCTGGGATCTGACGGGGGGGTGATGACCTTTGGGGATGCCACCTTCTACGGCTCTCCCGGGCAACTAGATCCGGGCCAGCCCCCCGGTGGGTCCAATTCGATCGGTCCCCTGGTCAAGCCGGCGGTGGCGATGGCGCCCACCTCCGATGGCAAGGGCTACTGGTTCGTGGCCTCGGACGGGGGAATCTTCTCTTTCGGAGATGCCATCTTCTACGGTTCCACCGGACAACTGAATCCTGCCCAGCCACCTGGAGGATCCAACTCGATAGCAGGTGAGCTGGTCCGGCCGGTGAACGGCATGGTGGTCACCCCCGACGGCAAGGGCTATTGGATGGTCGCCTCCGACGGGGGGGTCTTCACCTTCGGGGATGCAGGGTTCGTCGGGTCGCTGGGTGGCCAGGCGATACCCGCTCCCATTGTGGGGTTCGCTCCGGCGTAGTCCAGGCCCGACCTCAGGGGCTCACTGCAGCCCTCGCTGCCGCGGCTGGAAGCTCACCCGCCTGCTGCCGCCCGCGCTGCTGCTCGACCGCTCTCGATGCAGGCGGGGACGCCAACCCCGTGCAGGTAGTTGCCAGCCAAGTGGAGGCCAGGGAGGTCGACTGCCGCCCGCTCGATCCGCTCTACTCGAGCTCGATGACCCACCCCGTACTGGGGGAGAGCCAGGGACCAGCGGTTCACCGCTGTCGCCAGGGGAGGAGGGAGCTGGAGGTGGATGGTGGACATCGCCTCGGCGAGCTCGTCGTGGGCGCGCACGGCCAGGTCATGGTCGCCGAACTCTCGGTGGCGGGTGTCGTCGATCCGCCCCACCGAGACCCGGGCAAGGCACAGGTCGGAGGGGCGGTAGTGGTCCCACTTGGTGGAGAGCCAGGTCGTAGCGGTCATCAGACGACCTTCCTGGCGGGGGGAGAGGAATCCGGTCCCCGGCAGCGAGTCAGGGAGGGAACCGGCTGGATAGGCGAGGGTGACCACTACAACCGACGCGTGGTGGATCGCGAAAAGCTCCGAGCCGAGGTTCCGGTCGAGCGCCGCCACCAGGGGTGCCGCAGCGTGGGCAGGGAGGGCAAGCACCAGCGGGTCGTCGCCCAGGGAGGTCAGGGAACGCACAGGTGCCCGGGTCCGGATCTCGACGCCCCGCTCGACCAGCTCCTCGACCAGCCGGGAAGCAAGGAGGTGAAGGCCGCCTCTGGGGGTGAGGAACACAGGAGGCCGGCCTGCGGTAGGAGACGCGGCGTGAGAATTAGAAGTGGCGCGAGTTGGCGGGGTCGGGAGGGTTCGCAGGGCGCGAATGGCGCTGCGGCTCCTGGAGACGGCGGCGGCAACGGTGGGCGCCACCTCGGGAAGGCTGAGTCCGGCGGCGGTCCCGGCGTGGATACCCCCGAGCAGCGGTTCGACCAGGCGAGCGGTGACTTCCCGTCCCAACCGGGGGGTGACCGCTTCGGCCACCGAGAAGTCCTCCCCGAGCCGGGTGGTGGGGATCACCAGGTCGAGCCCGGCGCGGACCATCCCGGGCAACGAGACGATCCCCGAGTGCATCAGTGGCCACAGCTTGGTGGGGAAGCCCAGCACCAACCCGTCGGGGAGCGGGCGGAGGCGCCCGCGTGTCCACACCAAGGCGGACGAGACCCGGGGCGCCACCAGCTCGATCCCCAGCTCCTCGCAAAGCGACACGGCCGCCGTTCCACGCGCCAGAAAAGCATCCGGTCCGGTGTCCACCACCACCCCGGCAACCTCTCGGGAGGCGAGCTTGCCGCCAAGGCGGGAGGAGGCTTCGAGGATGGTGACGGCTGCCCCTCGGGTGCACAGCTCCCAGGCGGCGGCCAGGCCGGTGATGCCGGCACCGACGACCGTGACACGGGGCGGGTGACCAGTCATCCTGCCAGGAGCCCGGCAGTTTCCACCCAAGGGGTGCTCATCCGGTCTAGGGCTCTGCGTGTGAGGCCATCAGCCGCTTCGCCAGCGACGCCATGACCAGCGGATCGGCGTTGGGCAGGGCGGTTCTCCGGAAGGCTAGGCCCAGCTCGGCAGCGACCCCTGCGGCTTCGATGTCCAGATCGTAGAGGGACTCCAGATTGTCGGCAGAAAAGCCCACCGGGCAGACAACTACCGAGCCTGCCCCGTCCTTCGCCAGGTCGCGGAGGGTGTCGGCTATGTCGGGACCGATCCACTCCTCGGCGGTCCGCCCAGCACTCTGCCAAGCCTGGGACCAGCGGCCGGGGGAAAGCCCTGCCGCCTCGGCTACCGCTCGGGCGGTCCCGTCCACCTGGCTGGGGTAGGGGTCACCGTTGGTCAGGGCCGAGATGGGCAGGCTGTGAGCGGTGAACACCACCTGGGCTTCGGGATCGACTCCAAGACACTGGGACACCTCGGAAGCCAGGAACCCGATCAACGTCGAATCGAGGTGCCAGCTCTCCACCAGGGTGAGGTCGAGCGGAGGGGAACTCTTGGCGCACGCCAGCCGAGCCCGTTCGAAATACCTCTCGGTGGTCGCCGACGAGTACTGGGGGGAGAGGACCGCCCCTGCCACCCGGACGACCCCCTGGTCGCGCAAGTAGCCCAACGCGTCCTCGATGGACGGGTAGGTGAACCGGTTCCCGATGGCCACCGGGACCTCCGGACCGAGGGCCTCCTGCAGCACGTGCACTTGCGAGGCGGTGATATCGGCCAGGGGCGACGTGCCGCCGATCGCTTGGTATCGACGGTTGAGGTCGGCCAGCAGCTCTGGGCTGGGGCGGCGCCCCCTCCGAATGGAGGTGTAGAAACGCGCGATCTCCTCGGGGGAGGAAGGAGTCCCGTGGGCCATCACCAGCACACCGAGGATCGACTCACCCCCTGTGCTGGTAAGCATGGACCCACTCTACGATCCGGGTGAGGGTGCCGGGGTCGGTCTCCGGCAGGACACCGTGCCCCAGGTTGAAGACGTGCCCGCCCAGGCCGGCGGCATCGTCGAGCACCTTGCGCACCCTCTGCTCGACGACCGGGAGGGGAGCCAGGCAGAGGGCCGGATCCAGGTTTCCCTGCAGAGCCACCCCCGGCCCCACCCGGGAGCGGGCCACCCCTAGCTGGACCCGCCAGTCCACTCCCACTACGTCGGCACCCGCCGCCGCCATGTCGGCAAGAAGCTCTCCTGTCCCTACCCCGAAATGGATGCGGGGGATCCCCAGGTCCGCCAGCCCGCCCAGGACCCGTGCTGAGGCGGGCATCGCATGGGTCCGGTAGTCCTCGGTGCCGAGTGTCCCCGCCCATGAATCGAAGAGCTGCACCGCCTGTGCCCCGGCCGTCACCTGGGCGCGGAGGAAGCCGAGGGAGATGTCCGCCAAGGCACCGACAAGTGCCTCCCAGAGGGCTGGTTCGGAGTGCATGAGGACTTTTGTCGCCGCGTAGGTGCGGGACGGTCCGCCCTCCACCAGGTAGCTTGCCACGGTAAAAGGGGCGCCCGCGAAGCCGATCAATGGCACACCCATCGGGTCCAGCTCCCGGCGAGCCAGGCGCACCGCCTCCAGGACCGGGGCCACGTCCACCTCGGCTTCCAGGGGTCGGAGGCGGGCCAGGTCGGCCTTGGTCCGGAACGGCTCGGCCACCACTGGCCCCCGGCCCGGCACGATCTCCACCCCCACCCCCATCAATGCCAGCGGCGCCATGATGTCTGAAAAGAGGATGGCCGCATCGACCCCGTGGCGCCTGACCGGCTGGAGGGTCAACTCGGCAGCCAGCTCGGGGCAGCGGATCGCCTCGAGGATGTCTCCGTCACCGCGGGCGGCCCGGTACTCGGGCAAGGACCTGCCCGCCTGGCGCATGAACCACACCGGAGTAAAGGGCACCGGCCTCCCGTGACAGGCGTCGAGGAAAGGGGAGCCGGTTCCGTGGTCCCTCATGGGCCCGACGTTACAGGCACGATAGGCGGGGTGTGGCACGATAGGCGATATATGGTCAGCCCGGGACGGAGCGAGGACGGGGTCCCTGGCTCCGTCAGAAGTTCGCCCCACGATCCTCCGCTCCCCATTCGCCCCCTGAACCTCCCGGACCCATTGCCCACCGAGGGGCCTCTGGTAAGCGTGCTCATCCCGCTGTACAACCACGAGCGCTACATAGGCGAATCGCTGGGATCGGTGCTTCTCCAGACCTACCGCTCGATCGAGGTGGTGGTGGTGGACGATTGCTCCACCGATCGGTCTCTCGAGTTCGCTCGCCAGGTGGCAGCCGGGGATCCGAGGGTTACGTTCCACCGCAATCCGCAGAATCTCGGAGTCGTCGACAATCAGGGACGTCTGCTGGAGCTCTCCAACGGTCCCTTGGTCAAGTTCCTCGCGGCCGATGATCGGTTTTGCATGCCTGATGCGCTCGCCCGCATGGTCGCAGCGATGGAGGGCGAACCGACAATTGATCTCGTGACCAGCCAGGGAAGCTGGATCGATGGGGATGGAAATGCACGAGCTAACCAGTGGCCTCCCCTATCGCCACACCTCGATATCGTCATTGATGGGATCTTCTTCGGGGATTTCTCGCTTGTCCAGTGCTTGAACGTCATTGGAGACTGCCAAGTTCTATATCGCCGAAAGGCTTTCGACGGAGAAGAATTTGACGTATCGGATTGGTTGTTCCTTGACGGTCATGATCCAGGTCTGAGGGCTCTAACGGACATCGCAATGTCCCTCCACGTCCTCCGCACGAACGATGCCGCCTACCTCAAAGATCCGACTGTGCAGTTTCGCATTCACGAGTCGGGTCAGCTCAGTAGTGGAGAATCTCGTAATCCCCAATGCATCGTCATGTGGTATGCGTTGATGAGGGCGGCCCGCTCGGCAGGTTTCCTTGCTGATCAACGGGTATTTCGTAAGGCACTCGTAGATCTCCTTGTGAGACATATGAACTTGGACCACTACCAATCCGATGCTCCCGAAGACTGGATATGGATGAGAGACGTCCTCCAGCAAGTTGCCCAGCAGATTGGGGACCTGAGCTACCAGATCGCGCTGGGACAGTGAGCTCCCTTCCCCCGATCGAGGAAACACGCGGCATCAACTCCGTGGCCGGCACCCTGAGGGCTCAGCATTCGAGAGAAGTCATCACCGCTCGTCCGCTGCATCTCCCCGACCCGCTCCCGACCGAAGGGCCGCTGGTCAGCGTGCTCATCCCGCTGTACAACCATGAGCGCTACATAGGCGAATCACTGAGATCGGTGCTTCTCCAGACCTACCGCTCGATCGAGGTGGTGGTTGTGGACGACTGCTCGACCGACCGATCGCTCGAGGTGGCCCGGGATGCTGCGGGTGGCGATCCTCGGGTTGCGTTCCACCAGAACCGGCGTAATCTCGGAGTCGTCGACAACGAAGGACGTCTGCTGGAGCTCTCCAACGGTCCCTTGGTCAAGTTCCTCGCAGCCGATGATCGGTTTTGCATGCCTGATGCGCTCGCCCGCATGGTCGCAGCCATCGAGAGCGAGCCAGGCATCTCGCTGGTGACCAGTCGCTGGGGATGGATCGACGAGAATGGTGATGCCTTGCCCGAGCAATGGCAGTTTTTCAGCGCGTCCTGTGACTTTGTAATCGACGGGATGGAACTCGGCAATCTATCGCTCATGCGGTGCAACAATTATATCGGTGGTGCCCAGGTCTTTCAGCGTCGATGTTCCTATGACATCGACGACTGGTTGAAGCTCGATGGCCACGACACAGGTCTTGGCATCCATTCCGACCTGGCGATGCACCTCAAACTGCTCGTACACGGTAACGCGGCCTATCTCAAGGATGAAACCGTCCAGACGCGCCATTTCTCCACTGAACAATTGACAACAACGGCGTATCGGAACCCTCAGTGTATCGTGATATGGTATGCAGTGATGAAGGCGGCCCGCTTGGCGGGATACCTCGCCGAACCGTGGATGTATCGCCAAGCGCTCGCGTCACTCTTGGGTGATCACCTTCATTTTGAGCGGTATACGTCGAGTGACTTAGAGGACTGGGAATGGATGTCTGAGGTCATCCAGATGGTAGCGCGGGAGATCGGCGAATTGAACCGGGGGATAGCTCTTGGAGAGATCAACCGTGAGGCCGCGAGAATCCGGTGATCGCCTTCGGAATCTGTGCAGGACCGAGCGACAAGGTGGACCGGTTCGCCATTCCTGGCATCCTCTGCTGCGGGGAGCAGGGCGCTCCTTGTGTGATCATCCGAGGTGCCACCTCGATCTTCGAGGCCTACAACAGGATTCTCGACAACTTGCGCGCCGATGATCGAATCGAAGCAGTCGCGTTGGTCCACGATGACCTGTGCTTGTGCGACTGGGACTTCGTGCCCAAGGTACGTGGTGTCCTCACCGATCCTGACGTCGCCGTCGTCGGAGCAGTGGGGGCCCGAAGGGCGAGTGGGCTTGGTTTTCTCGAGGGGACCTATGCCGAGATGTTTGGCCGTTGCATGGAGACCCGTGGTCCGATTCGCCGTGGTGGAGGAATGCACCCGGTCGACGTGGTGGATGGGTCGTTTATGGTTCTCTCCAGATGGGCGATCGAGAACCTTCGTTTCGATACCGCCACTTTCCACGGATTTCATGCCTACGATTTCGACATCTGCATGCAGGCGCGCTCCAAGGGTAGAAAGGTGATGGTCGCCGATATCACCGTGTTCCACCATTGCGACGCCGGACGCAACAACCGAGTTATTCTCGGAGAAGATTCAGATTTCGCCATGGCGGATATGTCGTGGCGGGCCAAGTGGGGTTTCAGGTGAGCGAAGCCGGGGTTCGACCTCCGGTCACCATTGTCATCCTGGCCTGGAACGCCTGGGAGGCCACCCGTGGCTGCCTCGACTCCCTCCGGCCCACCCTGGGTTCTGACGACCAGGTGGTGGTGGTGGACAACGGTTCTCGAGATGCAACTCCCGAAGGACTGAGGAACTATCAGTGGGCAGAGGTGATCACCAATCCGGAGAACCGAGGGTTTTCCGCCGGGTGCAATCAGGGGGCTGCCCGCGCCACCCGCCAGATCATCGTCTTCCTCAACAATGACACCCTCACCCCTCCCGGGTGGCTCGACGGTCTGATTGGAGCATTCGGCGACCCCACAATCGGGGCAGCGGGCCCCCGTTCAAACTTCGTATCGGGACCCCAGATGGTGGATCTCACCGGAGGTCCCCTGTCGACACGCGACGTATCTGGACGGGAGATGCTGTCCTTCGCGTCGGCCTTCCAGGCGGCGAACCGGGGACGAACCAGTGAGGTCAACCGTCTGGTCGGCTTCTGCCTGGCGGTCCGGCGCTCGGTTTTCGAGACGATTGGAGGATTCGACGAGTCGTTTGGGACGGGAAGCTTCGAAGACGACGACTTATGCGCCCGGGTTATCGCTGCCGGCTACCGCCTGGTGATCACCCACGATTCGTTCGTTTTCCATGAGGGTCATCACACCTTCAATGCCAATGGGATCGACTGGTTCGCGGAACAGTCGCACAACGCACTCTTGTATGTGACCAAGCACTGCCATTCGAACCTCGACCAGGTACCATCCCTCGGCGCGTCACCTCCGTTGGTGTCGGCGTGCCTGATCGTTCGGGACGAAGAGGCCGTCCTCGGCAGGTGTCTCTCCTCGCTGGCCGGGTTCGTCGACGAGATCGTGGTTTATGACACCGGTTCCATCGACGCCACTCCGGAGATCGCCAGGGGGTTGGGCGCACGGGTGATCCAGGGTTCGTGGAACAACGATTTCGCCCGCGCCCGGAATGACGCGCTAGCCGGCTGCGCCGGAGATTGGGTGCTGTGGATCGACGCGGACGAGGAGCTGGTGGTGGAGAAGCCCCTGCACCTACGAGCGACCCTTTTCTGGCTGTCCCGTCGCTATAGCCGCCAGATGGTTGGACTCGATGGCTTCCAGGTCAGGATCGAGAATCTGCTGTCATCTGGGGAGGATATGCCCATTACTGCCCACCGGGCAGTTCGCCTGTTCCGCCGTGAGGCCTGCGAGTGGGGCGGCCGAATTCACGAACAGGTAGTGCTGCGGGATTCGGTGGGAACTCCGGAGACAGCCGGCCTCGACGAGATCCGGATCCGCCATGGTGGCTACCTGCTCTCCGGCCCGGAACTGGAGCGCAAGGCTCTTCGCAATGTGCGTGCTGCCGCAGCGGAGGTGGCAGACCTGTCGGAGGCGGGCCATTCCGGGGAAGGGGGCGGTGTTGGATATTGCAATCTGGCCCGGTCGCAGTGGGCGGCTGGGAGGAAGCTCGAAGCACTCGACAACGCCCGCCGGGCGCTGGAGAGTGCCATTCACCCGGTGGAGTTGGCGGTGGCACTGGCTTGTGCTATCCAGATCAGCCTCTTCTCCGGAGAGGTCGAGGAGGCACGCGGCTACCTGAATCGGCTGGTTGTCACGATTCCCTCGAGATCGGGAGAGGAATGGGGCTGGCTACCCGTCCGGCTTGTGTGCCTGCTCCTCGACATGCTCGGCACGGGTGACGACCAGGCGTTGTCGCCAGAGGTGGTATCGCGCGGGAAATCCCTGGATTCCGCCGACTCGAAGCTTCTCATCGCCCAGTCTCTCAATCTCACCCCAATTCTAGGCGATCGCCTCCTGGAGGCATGCCATCGGGTCTGGCCGGATGACCTGGCGGTATTGGCCTGCGGAAGCCGGGTTTCCGAGAGCTTGGACGGGGATCGAGCGTCGGTATGGAAGCAGCGGCTGCGGGAGGTCGGTCTCTGAGCGACTTACGCATCCTTCTCATCGAGCACGGAGATCGGCTGGATCGCGCCACCGGAGCACGCCGTACGGCCGACGTGTTCGACTTGGCAGGGGACTGCCGGCGTGTGGCGCTGTACCCGGGGGCCAAGGGCGATCTGGCCTTCCACCTGAGCCCCGGAGAGGTTCCGTCGGCTCGGGCCATTCTGGACGCGGCCACCCAGGACGGCTGGGTCCCCGATTGCGTCCTCGTCGCCCTGCCCGAATACATCGTGGTCCCCGAAGGACTGTTCGAACTCGGGGTACCGGTGGTCGCCTACCTATGCGACTGGCACCTGTGGTTGTCCAGGATCGTCGATCATCTCCGTCTCTACGACCTGGTGTTGACCGATAGGTTCGGGGTCGGGGTGCTGGAGGCGAGAGGACTCACCAACTGCAGGCCGGTGAGGCTGTACACCGCAGCTGACTACTTCGACCACGACGCGTCCGATGTGGCCGATCGACCGATCGACGTCGTGTTCGTCGCCAATCTGGGTCGCCGGGTCCATACCGAGCGCGCCAGATGGGTGTACCGCCTGGCCAAGCTGGTTGACCGCGGGGTACGGGTTCAGATGGTGACGTTGACCTATGGGGAGGAGGCGGCTCGCTGGACCCACTCGGCCAAGATGGTGTTCAACCGCTCCATTCGCCGGGAGGCGTCGATCCGATGCTACGAGGCTCTGGCTGCCGGCTGCGTGTTGCTCTGCGAGGAAGAGAACCAGGAGGTGAGCGACTTCCTGGTTCCGGGAGTGGACTTCATGCCGTACGGGGAATCTGACTTCGAGGAGGTAGTCGCCGGGTTGCTATCCGATCCGGACCGGTTGACCGCCATCGCCTCGGCTGGTCAGGCGCGCTATCGGGCGTCGGAAACTATCCGCCACCGGGCAGCTAGCCTTGCCGAGGAACTGTGCGCCCTGGCCGATCGAGTTCCGTTGACACGGAACCGTGTGCTCGCTCTCGAAGAGCGAGCACACGTTCTCGATCAGCAAACCTGGGTAGAGGGGTTGCATTACCACCGGGTGGCGGTCCCGCTCGTGCCAGAGGTGGTCGAGCTCCTGAACCAGGTGACCCCCGGTGAGGTGAGGCTGGCCAATGCGCTGGCCAACGGATTGGCGCAGTGCCTCGTCATCCAATTCGAGGGCATCGATCTCACTTCACTTTCCGCTGACCACCTAGCGAGGGTAGTGCGCGAGCTTGCCCCCAAGCTCTACTCGATGGCAGCGGCAGGTGGATGGCTGACTCCTCGGATGAACGCTCTGATGGCGTCGTGGTATCTGGGTGATCATGGCGAGGTGGTGCGGAGCGCCCCTCCTCTGGTGGCTGAAATCGAATCGTGTTCGGAGGCTTCCCGACTGGAGGGGCCTTTACTGATCCCGATCATCGAGTACAGGAACGAGTTCGTCCAGCGTGAGTCGATAGTTCGGCAATTCGGACT
>JAKAWH010000133.1 GCA_021817065.1 Actinomycetes bacterium | reverse complement strand
AGATGGTCGGCATCCTTCTCGTCGACAATGGCGTTGCTTCCATTGCGTTCCTGCTTTCCGCCGGAGTTCCCTTGCTGGTGGAGTTAGGGGCGTCTCTCGACGTCCTTCTCGGCGTGGTGGTGCTGGTGGCACTCGGTTCCCGGCTGCGAGAACACCACGGGGACCTCCACCTGGACGCCCTGCAGGAGCTGCACGACTGATGCGCCAGCTACAGGGTCCCTTCTGCTCCCCGGAGCTTCCCGAATGATCATCGAGGCCGTTCTCCTCGCACCGCTCCTCGGCGCCCTACCTGTCGCCATCCGCGGGTTCAGGTCCTCAACGGCAACCGCCGGTGTCTTCGCCAACTTCATGGTCCTGGTCGGAGGTGTGGTGCTCGCCACCCGGGCCGTGCATGGAGACCCGGCGACCGCTCTCGGGGTATTCCGGGTCGACGCCTTGTCGGCGTTCATGGTTATCGTGATCGGTACCCTCGCCATCTTGGCTTCCTGGATGGGGATCCGAACCATCTCGAGAGAGATCGCCGAATCCAAGTGCACACAGCGCCAGGCGATCCTCTACGCGGTATTGGTACAGGGCTTCGCCGCCACC
Source organism: Actinomycetes bacterium (assembly GCA_021817065.1). Taxonomy (GTDB): domain Bacteria; phylum Actinomycetota; class Acidimicrobiia; order Acidimicrobiales; family JAKAVM01; genus JAKAWH01. Next base: position 6,622 of record JAKAWH010000133.1, on the reverse strand, counting down.
ATGCTTGTCGCAGTTACCGCGGCCAATATGGGTGTCGTTTGGGTGGGGATCGAGGCAACCACCATCGTCACCACCTTTCTGGTGGGGCATCGCCGGACCACCAAGGCACTCGAGGCTTCCTGGAAGTACATCGTCATCTGTTCGGTAGGAATCGCCATAGCTTTCCTGGGCACGGTGCTCTTTTACTTCGCATCCATCCATGGAGGGTCCCATCCCTCGGGAACACTCGACTGGACGAGCCTCCGAGCGCACGCCAACCGGATGAATACCGGGGTGATCCGGCTCGGTTTCGCTCTCGTGCTTCTCGGGTACGGAACCAAGGTCGGTCTGGTTCCGATGCACAGTTGGTTGCCCGATGCACACAGCCAGGCACCGGCGCCGGTGTCGGCTCTCATGTCCGGCGTGCTCCTGACCGTGGCGTTCTACGCGATCCTTCGCTTCAAGGCGATCACCGATGCCGTTCTCGGAACCGGGTTTTCCCGGGGACTTCTGGTGTTGGTATCCCTGTTGTCGCTCGTCCTCGCTGCCTCGCTTCTCATATCTCAACGCGACTACAAGCGAATGCTCGCCTACCACTCCATCGAGCACATGGGATTGATCGCGCTCGGAGCGGCAGCGGGTCTCCCGCTCGCATTGGCGGGAGCACTCCTGCACATTCTCGGACACGGTCTGGCCAAGGCGGTCCTCTTCCTTACTTCGGGGGAGATACTGGCGGAAGAAGGCACCGCGGAGATTCACCGAGTACGGACGCTGCTGTCCCGCCGCCCGACCTTGGGAGGGATATTCGGGGTAGGCCTCTTTGCACTGCTGGGGTTCCCACCCTTCAGTCTGTTCACCAGCGAGCTACTCATGTTCCGTGGCGAGCTCCAGGCCGGTCTCGGGTGGGCCGTCATGGTTGCGGTCGCGGCCATGGTGGTGATCTTCTTCTCGGTGGCCGGTCACGCTCGGCACATGTTGCTGGGTGATCCGGCGGATGGGTCGGCAGATCGGGAAGAAAGCGGTGCCGCCATCGGGTCAGCCTCACCTGCCTCGGTGACTATCCCTCTCATCTCCGGGCTGGCGGCGTGCGTGGCCATTGGTGTCGCCGCTTGGCCCTTGTCGAGCCTTTTGCACGCAGCGGCGGCGGCGGCGAGATGAAGCCTGTGACCGACAACCTCGCCTCAGCAGAGCCGATCGGGACCAACCGGGTGGCACTCGAGGTCGGCGAGGAAGAGCTGGTGTCCCTCGCTACGGAAGCCCTCTCTCGTGGAATGAGGCTCGCCTTGATCGCAGCCCATGACGACAAGACCCGGTTCCGTGCCGTGTACCTGTTCACCGGCGGACCTCCCGATCGCCGGATCGAACTTCACCTCCCGATGTCGCGGGACAAACCGTCGGTTCCTTCGCTCGCGCGACAATCTTTTCCGGCTGGCCGGTTCGAGCGGGAGATGCAGGATCTGTTCGGTATCGTTCCCCTCGGTCATCCCCAACCACGACCGCTTGTCCTCCATCAGCACTGGCCCGAGGACTGGCACCCGATGGCGCACACAGCCGGCGCTTTTCCGGGCGTCACCCCAGCCACGACGTCCTATCCCTTTGCCCCGGTGGAAGGAGCCGGCGTCTACGAGATCCCTGTGGGTCCGGTCCATGCGGGCCTCATCGAACCCGGTCATTTTCGGTTCTGGGCGGTGGGGGAGTCGATCCTCCGGATGAAGGCCCGACTGTGGTTCCTCCACAAGGGCGTCGAGAAGCTCTTCGAAGGTTGCGGGGTCGAGGAGGGGCTCCGCCTGGCCGAACGCATCTCCGGTGACAGTGCGGTCGGGCACGGCTTGGCCTATTGCCTAGCCGTCGAGGATGCTCAGGGTTGGGAAGTTCCCTCGCAAGCACAGGTCCTTCGAGCTCTCCTGCTGGAAATGGAGCGCCTCTACAACCATGTTTCCGACATCGGGGCTATGTGCAACGACGTGGCTTTCGGCATCGCCCACGCTTGGGCACTGCGACTACGGGAGTACCTGCTGCGACTCAATGCCCAGGTGACAGGGCATCGCCTTCTCCGTGGTGGCATCCTTCCGGGGAGTGGGATCGTGCACAGGGTGCCGGACCGAATGGAGCTGGGGGAGATCGGCGAGCGATTCGAAGAGCTGGTGGAATTGGCCACTCGAAACTCGATGGTAATGGAGCGCTTCGACGGTACAGCCGTTCTTTCAACCGAGAACGCCCGCGATCTCGGAGTAGTCGGGGTGGTGGGCAGGGGATCCGGCCTCGCCTTCGATGCACGGCGATCTCACCCTACCTTCGAGGCAGGGGAGGACATCTCGGTGGTCACCCAACAACGCGGGGACGTGATGGCCCGTTTCCAGGTCCGGGTCGAGGAGGTCCGATCGTCCTTGGCTCTAATCGCTTCATACGCTCAGCGTGCGGACCCTCCAGGGGTTGTCCCGGCACCTAGATCCCCACTTGGCCGCGATGATGCCCTCACCCGATCCTCTCCACGGATTCTCAGCGATGTCAGCGGTGCCAGTGGTGTCGGCCTGGTGGAAGGATGGCGAGGAGTAATCGTCCATCGCATCGAGATCGATCGAGGAGGACGACTCACCCGCGCGAAAATCGTGGACCCTTCCTTCCTCAATTGGCCAGCTCTCCCTGTCGCCTTGACCGATACCATCGTCCCGGACTTTCCCCTCGCCAACAAGAGCTTCAACCTCTCCTATGCCGGAAACGACTTGTGACCATCCCACCGGGTAGCCTGTGCCTGTGTGGTAGGACATGGCAGTCTTTGGAAGGATAGTTGCCCGATGCCGAATTCGATCCACCAAGTGAAGGCTGAGTTCTTCAAGACGCTCGGTCACCCCGCCCGAATCCGCATCCTGGAGGTGTTGCGGGACCGGGAGCGACCGGTCAGCGAGCTCATCCCCGAAGTCGGGATCGAAGCCTCCCATCTCTCGCAGCAACTCGGGATCCTCAAGCGAGCCAATATTGTGCAGTACCGCAAGGAGGGATCGGCTGTGATCTACTCGGTGACCGACCCTGCGGTATTCGAGCTCCTCGAAGTCGCCAAGAGGATCCTCACCTCGACCCTTGTGGGGACACGAGACCTCCTGAACGCCCTGGAGGCCGGTGAATAGGGGCCGCTCAGCTCTGCAGTTCGCGTTCGGGGTTGTCATTAGCGAGACGGATAGCAATATCCAATAGGTACGGATCCCAAGTGGCATCGCCTTTCGACCCTCTTCCAGCGGTATCGTCACCGTGACGCAACTAGCGGGTTACCGGAGTGGGGCCCTTTACCGCTTTCCGATAACGCCTATAAGATCCGTTATGTAAAGTCACTATTGGTGTTACTTAGGGTCTCGGATGGTGCGCCTGCTGCCAGGAGGCGGGTCGTGCCACGCAGCGCATCGGGGTCGACGACGTCGGAAATTTCTCTTGGGTCGATTCGGGCAACAATGTCTAGATGGAATCTGCCCACCAGATCAACGAGGACGCGGTTGCCGCAGGAAGGCGCCTCCGTGACAAGATCCCTTCTGTCTATGAGGGGTACGCAGCATTACACCGAAGCGCCATGGGCGATGGGGTGCTCCCTGCTCGTATCAAGGAGCTCATCGCACTGGCCATTGCGGTAACCCGGGAGTGCGACGGTTGCGTGGTGTCACACGCCCGAAATGCAGCTCGCCGGGGAGCGACTGCCGAGGAGGTCGCCGAGGCGATGGGAGTTGCGATTCTGATGAACGGAGGTCCTGGCACCGTGTGGGGTCCTCGCGCACTGGACGCTTTTGAGGAGTTCGCCCCGGGTGCCTGAAGAGATTTGCCAGCTGAACCTAGCCCTCGCTTTGTTTGTCAGCGATCTGGGCGATGCCCCCTAGTCCTCGCTGTATTGATCAGCGATCTGGGCGATGCCTCCTCGCACTCTTCGCGTCCCGGCGGATCGCGGTGCCCCAGGAAAAGTCCCGGGAAGGAGGAATGGTGGTGGAGTCGTAGAGGGCATTGCGCATATCGCAGTCCTCGATCTGTGCCTCGTATAGATAGGCGCCACAGAAGTTCGCCTTGTGGAGATTCGACCGCAGGACCATCGCCTTGCGAAAGAAAGCCATCGGGAAGTCGGCCTCTGCCAGGATCGAGTCGCTCATATCGGCCTCTTGGAATCTGGCGCCCGTACAATTGGCTCCCGACAGGTCCGCACCGTGAAGGTTGGCGCGGGTGAGGTCCGCTCGGGACAGGTTGGCTGCAGCGAGATTCGCTCCCGACAGATCGGCTTCGGCGAGAATGGCGTGGGAAAGGTCAGCGGCATACAGGTCGCTCCCCCGAAGGTTCGCCCTCCGCAGGTTTGCGTGGGACATACGGACTTTCCGCATCTTGGCATTTCCCAAGTTCGCCTCGGTGAGAACCGGTCTGTTCAGGTAGATCCCCGAGAGATCGGCGTCCATAAGATCCGCCCTCGGAACGAAATCCTTGGGCTTGAGGGGTTGGCCGTACTTGTTGACTCCGAACGGAGCCTCGCTTCGCAGGAACGTCGGGGCTGTTCGCCCGGTGCCCCCTGCGGGTTCGGCCACCCGCGGCTTCTGCCGCTTCGGCGCTCTCTTGGCCCACAGGGGCATAACCGGAATGATAATCGCCGGTCTCCGCCAGGCTGGCGAATGCATATCCGCCGCCGTCCGCACGAGGAGCGGTCGCTTCATGGGCATGTGATTGAATTGGCGGGTGAGCGAATCGCCCCCGGGGTGGTGGGCACCCCCACAGTCTCCGCAGGGTCCTGCTCCTTCTCCGGAGGGATGGGCACCCCCACAGTCTCCGCAGGGTCCTGCTCCTTCTCCGGAGGGATGGGCACCCCCAGGGTCCGCTCCGGATTCCTCTCCCTCCCCTGGGTTGAGACCCCCTCAATCTTCCCCGCCCGAGTCCGTCCTCTGGCAGCAACCATATCGGGCATCCGAACCGGTCTTGGCGGACTGGTGGAGGCGCTTGGTTGCCATCGTGGTCGACCTGGCGCTTCTCAACGTGTTCGGCTCGATGGTCCTCTATCTCGGGATCGGTACTCAGCACGCCTTCACGGTGAATCCCGACACCGGCCAATTCTCGAACGGAACTCACTACTCGACCACCTTCGTGCTGGCCGCAGCGATCATCATCGTGGTTGAACTTGGCTACTTCACTTTTCTCAATGGGTCGCCCCGAGGACAGACAGTCGGGAAGATGTTCCTGCGGATCGCGGTGCGCGACGCGGAAACCGGAGGGTCGATCGGACATTCTCGCGCACTCCTGCGGATTTGCCTGATGTACCTCTTCTTCCTCGCCTACCTGATCCCGTTCGTGATTGACTCTCTCTGGCCGCTCTGGGAGCCTCGCAGCAAGTCCCTTCACGATATGGCGGCGAGGAGTATTGTTGTCTCAGCCGTCTGAATCGCCTACCCAATCCCTCCCGGCCACTGCTGATGAACCTGGCCTGGTCAATCCAGTTCTTCGCTCCTACCGGCGAGCGTCATGGCCCCGGAGGGCACTCGCGTGGTTCCTCGACGCGGTTGTCACGGCCATCCCCGTATCGATTGTGGTCACCCTCGCCGGAATCGGGTCCCGGGAGGTCATCACGGTGGTTCACGGAAAGCCGATCTCCTCCCACACCGCCGCAACTCTTCAACAGCAGGCAATCGAAGCGGGTCTGTGGATTGCCGCGCAAGTCATCTACTACGCATTCATGGAGAGGGGCTCCCGAGGCCAGACCCTGGGAAAGAGGTGGACCGGCATCGCCACCGTCGACCTTGCAACCGGAGGTCCGATCGGTGCCTGGCGGGCGGGCCTCCGGGCGCTCATTGCGGGAGGCCTGCTCTGCTGCCTCCTCGTACCGGGACTTGTCAACGCATTCTGGCCGCTCTTCGATCCCGGCCGGCGTGCTCTCCACGACCATGCCACCGGGACCGTGGTCATCGAGGTGGTTGGATGATCCAGGACATCGTGCCGGCCTACCGGCCCTCCGAGGCGCCCGCCTGTTCCTGCCCCCCTGACCACAGGCTCTCCATTCTCAATCGGCGCTTGGGCCGGGGGGGCGCCTTCGGCCTCCTCGCCGCCGGAATAGCTCTTGCCCACCTCCCGAACGGGGTGGGTCTCCCCTGCCCGGTTTTTCTCCTCACCGGCGTTCCCTGCCCGCTGTGCGGGATGACTACGAGCGTCCGCAATGCAATGGGCCTGCGATTCAGCAAGGCGGCCGCCGCCAATCCATTCGGGTTCCTGGCAGTGGCCTCTGCCCTGGCGGTGATCGTCCTCCCCTGGAACACCTGGCAACGCCTCGCCCAGCGCATTGGACGGGTCCAGATCGTCTTCGGGATCGCCGGCCTGACATTGGCGTCCTGGTTCTTCGAACTGAACCGGTACCACCTGGTGTGAGAGGTCGCGCCTATCGGAGCAGGCTCTCACTGTCCCCCGTTCCAGGCTAGGTGGACCCGCCCCCTTGAGCCCCCCGGGCATCGAAAGTCGGCACCAGCGTCCGGGCCGCCCGCGCCTCGTCGACTCGTCCCACCGGAGTGGTGCGCGGTGCATCGACGAATACGTCCAGCCCACCCGAAGCCTCCTGCGCAATGCGCTCCAGGGCGTCGGCGAGAGCGGCGAGCGTCTGGGGACTCTCCGTTTCGGTCGGCTCGATCATAAGAGATAAATAGAC
>JAKAWH010000018.1 GCA_021817065.1 Actinomycetes bacterium | reverse complement strand
ATCTCCCTTGTATCCATATCTGTTCGGGATTGACTAGCGGGCCTCCCCAGGTGCGGGACCGCCGCCTGGCCCGCCTGGCAGGCCGGCGTGTGGGTGAGATCCGGGGGGTCGGTCCCAAGAGCGCGCAAGCCCTCGCCGAGCTGGGCATCGAGTCGGTCCTCGATCTGATCACCTTCTACCCGCGCCGCTACATCGACCGGACCAACGCCCGGCGCATCGCCGACCTGGTCGATGGCGAAGAGGCGGTGGTGTTGGCGGCGGTAGGACGGGTGGAGGTGCGCCGGACTCGCAACCGGAAAAGCCTTGTCCAGGTCGATGTCGACGACGGTTCCGGGCGATTGCGGTGCAGCTTCTTCAACCAGCCGTGGAGGGCCAAGCAACTGGAGGAGGGGAGCGAGGTGGTCGTCGCCGGCAAAGTCGGCTCCTACCGCGGCTGGCTCCGGATGACCAACCCGACGGTGGACCTAGTGGGCAAACCGGGCCACCGGCGCACTGGCAGGCTTGTCCCGGTCTACCGCCAGTCCGAAAAAGCCGGCCTCTCCACCTGGGACCTCGAGCCTTGGATGGAGGAAGCTCTCCGCAGGTCCGGGGGCTTCTCCGATCCGGTACCGGAACGCTGGCGGGCGGAACTCAACCTGGTGGAACGCACGGTGGCACTCAATCAGATTCATTTCCCTTCCGACGACGCGGGACGCTGGGCGGCACGGCGCAGACTTGTGTTCGACGAGATGCTTCGCCTCCAGCTCGTCCTCGTCCAGCGCAAGAAGGAGATGGAGGAGACCGAAAGGGGCATCGCCCACACCGGCCGCCCCCGGCTCCTAGAGGAGCTGATCGGGTCCCTGCCCTTCCCCCTGACAGCGGCACAGCGGCGGGCTATCGACGAGGTGGCAGGAGACATGGCCGGTCCTCATCCGATGCATCGCCTCCTCCAGGGCGACGTCGGGTCGGGTAAGACACTGGTGGCGTTGGCGGCCGTCCTGATCGCCGCCCAGGGCGGGCACCAGGGGGCCATCATGGTACCGACCGAGGTCCTTGCCGAGCAGCACTACTCGGGGATGCGCCGATTGCTGAGCGGCCTCATTGTCGCCGATCGGGCTACCCTTTCGGGCGCTCGCCCGTTCCGGATCGAGCTAGTGACGGGAGCCGTCCCCCTCTCCCGCCGGAAAAGGATCCTCGGCGACCTGAGGACCGGAGCGGTCGACGCAGTGGTGGGAACCCATGCACTACTTTCCGACGGCGTCGACTTCGCGTCCCTCGGTGCAGTGGTGGTCGACGAACAGCACCGGTTCGGGGTCGAGCAGCGTGCCGCCCTCCGGGCCAAGAGACCTGACGGTCACCTACCGGACCTCCTTGTCATGACTGCCACTCCGATTCCTCGAAGCGTGGCCATGACCGTCTTCGGCGACTTGGACACCACGGTGCTGGACGAATTGCCCCCGGGGAGGACCCCGATCGAGACCCACTGGCTGCGGCGAGACGAGGAGGTGGCCTGGCGGAAAGTGCGCGAAGAGGTGGGCGCTGGACGCCAGGCGTATGTCGTCTGCCCCCTGGTGGAGGGATCGGACACCGTCCAGGCCAGGGCGGCGACCGAGGAGCATTACCGCCTCTCGGAAGGGCCGCTCGCGGGGATCGAGTTGGGGCTGGTCCATGGGCAGATGGCGCCGCGGGAGAAGGAGGCGGCCATGGACTCCTTTCGCGCTGGGAAAAGTGCGGTGCTCGTTGCGACAACGGTCATCGAGGTCGGTGTCGACGTGCCCAATGCCACGGTCATGGTGATCGAGGATGCCTGGCGTTTCGGCATCGCCCAGCTCCACCAGTTGCGGGGGAGGGTCGGCCGGGGGAGCGACCGATCGTGGTGCTACCTGCTGGGAGAACCACCCGCCCAAGCGGGAAACGGCGCCCTTCTCGACGAGACCGGCGGGGCCAGCCCGGCGGAGGCCCGGCTGCGGGCGATGTGCCAGAGCACTGACGGTTTCGCCCTCGCTGAAGCGGACCTGGCCCTGCGTGGGGAGGGGGCGGTCACCGGTGCCTCCCAGTCGGGCAGGTCCTCGCTAGCCCTCGGGTCGGTTCTGCGAGATCGGGAGCTCGTCGAAGCTGCCCGTGTGGTCGCCCTCGACATGGTCCGCCGCGGATGGAGGAGAGAGGACGACCCGGATCTGGGGGAGGAGATCGGGCTCTTGATCGAGGAGGCCGAAGCCGGCTTCCTTTTCAAGGGTTAACAATGAGGATCACGAAGTAGCGATGAGAATCGTGTCGGGAAAAGCGGGCGGGCTGCGCATCGCCTCCCCGCCGGGTTCGGCCCGCCCGACCACCGACCGGGTGCGTGAGGCAATCTTCTCCTCTCTGGGGGACCAGGTGGAGGGCGCTCGGATTCTCGATCTCTTTGCCGGGAGCGGTGCGATGGGGATGGAGGCCCTATCGCGGGGGGCAGCCTTGGCTGTATTCGTCGAGCGGGACTCCCGGGCGGCGGCGACCATCCGTTCCAATCTTGCATCGACCCGGCTGGCCGATTCGGGTGAAGTGGCGTGTGCGGAGGTGCTCGCCTGGTTGGCGAGGGAGACGCGGGTGGGCATCGGGCAGGATGCGCAGGCAGGGGAATCCGGGGCAGCCGGCCGGCCCTTCGGCATCGCGTTCGCCGACCCGCCTTATCTCTTCGACCAGTGGGAGGAGCTTCTCGCCCTCATCGAGGCAGAGGTCCTGGTAGCCGAGTCGGATCGGGAGATAGTCGGAGCAGTCGGATGGGAATCTATCCGCGCCCGCCGATATGGAGGTACCGTGGTCACTGTGATGCGCCGCACGAAAGTACGTTGATGGCCGGGCCGTCGACGCGGATCGCCCTTTTCCCTGGGTCATTCGACCCATTCCACAACGGGCACCTGGAGATCGTCGAGCGAACCTCCAAGCTTTTCGACCAGGTGGTGGTGGCCACCATGCGTAACCCGCAGAAGGTGGAAGCCCTTTTCGACCTCGGGGATAGGGAGGCGATGATCGAGGAGTCCACCGCACACCTGGGCAACGTCAAGATTGTCTCGTTTGCCAGCCTGGTGGTCGAGCTGGCGGCCGCGGTTCAGGCATGCGCCATCGTCAAGGGGCTTCGGGCGGTGTCTGATTTCGAGACCGAGATGCAGATGGCACAGATGAACTTCGAGCTCTCCGGGATCGACACACTACTCATCCCGACGGGAGCGGCCCATGCCTTTCTCGCATCGCGCCTCATCCGGGAGATCGCCCGCTTTGGCGGCGACGTGTCGGGATTCGTCCCACCGGGAGTGAGCCGGCGCATCAAGGAGAAGTTCGCCTAGGTGGGGGATCGGCGCATGAACCCCTGCCGAAACGAGCAGAGGCAAATCGAGGAGACATTCGCATGAGCGGTTACCAGACGGGGTACGACGAGGATCTCCACGCCGGCAGCGGGGATACCGTCGCCACCTATCAATTGAGCGGTTCGTCCCGGGCCGAGGGTAATTCCCGGGAGCAACTCGATGCAGAAGCGCTGATCCGGCGAGCTGTCGACCTCATCGGCAACGCCAAGGCCATGCCCCTGTCCTCGTCGGTACTAATATCGCGCGAGGAGATTTTGGAGCTTCTGGAGGATGCGGTCCAGCGACTTCCGGAGGAGATGCGCCAGGCGCGTTGGCTACTCAAGGAGCGCGACGAGTTCCTGGGCCGAACCCGCCGCGAAGGCAAGGAGATCATCGCCCAGGCCCAGGCGCGGGCGGCCCACATGGTCGAAAGGACGGAGATCGTCCGCCAGGCCCAGGCCACCGCGCGCCGAACGATCGATGACGCCAGCCAGGAAGCGCTCCGACTACGGCACGAAGCGGAGGACTTCTGCGACCAGAAACTGGCCGCCTTCGAGATCGTGCTCGATCGGACCACCAAGATGGTGAAGTCGGGCCGCGAGAAACTGCAGGTGACCCCCGCCCCCCTCGACAGCGGGTTGGGTGAGCCCGAGCTTTCCGAGGAGGGCTACGAAGAGGGAGAAATCTCCGGAGATACCTTCTTCGACCAGGACCTCGCCTGAGAACCTCCGGCTAGTTCTGTCAGGTGTTGGCCTCCCTTCGGCTGTTGCACGCGCGATAACCTGGTGAGTGGACCCCGCCAGGGTCCCTAACCCGCTCCCCAGGGCGCAGACCCGCCTCAGTGGTCGACACAACCATGACACGCTCGGTGAAGGCCAACGATTTCGTGGTGAGCCTGAGGGCTCTGGAGAACGATGGCCGGATGCCGGTGCGGCGTTCCGCTCCTATCCCCGAGATTGCGGTGTCCACCGCATGGGTGCCCGAAGGTGCCGAGGTGTCGGCGGACCTGGTCCTCGAAGCCGTTCACGGCGGGGTGCTCGCCAGCGGCACCGTGTCGGCGCCCTGGATGGCCGAATGCGGTCGCTGCCTGGAGATGGCGCGGGGGACGGTGGTCGCAGAGGTGCGGGAGCTTTTCGAGGAGGGTGGCGGGGAGCAGGACATGACCTACCCGCTAGGCGAGGAGTCGGTCGATCTGGAGCCGATGGTGCGCGAGCAGTGCATCCTGGGGCTGCCGCTCCGGCCCCTCTGCAAGCCGGATTGCCGGGGGCTGTGTTCCCGTTGCGGGGCCAACCTGAATGAGGGTCCGTGCGGCTGCCCGACCGAGAGGGACGAGCGCTGGGCGGGGCTGGACATCCTCCGGGAGGACTGAGCACCCGATTTCTGTCTGCCCGGCAAGAGCGTGTAACCTCATTGCGCCATGGCTGTCCCCAAGAAGAAGACGTCCAAAGCCAAGAGCCGCAGTCGCCGCGCCTCGAACTGGCGGCTGGAGTTGCCGGCGCGCTCGACCTGCCCGCAGTGCAACCGGGGCAAGCTCCCCCACACGGTGTGCCCTCACTGCGGCTGGTATGGCGGGCGCCAGGCACTCGAAGCTGGCTGAGCAACCCTGATGCTTCCCATCGCCATCGACGCGATGGGCGGTGACAAGGCGCCCGGTGAGATCGTCGCAGGGGCGCTGAGGGCCGCCGACGAGCTGGGCTACCCGATCGTGTTGGTGGGGCGTCCCGAGGAGATCGGCGATGCCGGGGGACTGGAGATCGTGGAAGCGACCGAGGTCATCGCCATGGACGAGGATCCCGGCCAGGGAGTACGGCGCAAGAAGGACAGTTCTCTCGTTCGGGCCGCCGAGCTGGTTCGCGACGGGCGGGCTTCGGCGATGGTGAGCGCAGGCAACACCGGGGCCGCTATGGCGTCCGCGCTGCTGCGCATGGGACGGCTGCCGAAGGTAGCCCGCCCGGCAATCGCGACGCCCATCCCCAACGGAGACGGATTCACCATCCTTCTCGATTCCGGAGCGAATGCCGAGTGCAAGGCCGATTGGTTGGTGCAGTTCGCGCAGATGGGGGCTGCCTACTCGACTGCTCGTTTCGGGGTGGCCAAACCCCGGGTGGGGCTGCTTTCCATCGGAGAGGAGTCCAGCAAGGGGAATCCTCTGGTGAAGGAAGCTCACAGCCTTCTGGCAGGTGGTTTGGGAGCCGGCATCAGCAGTGAGTTCATCGGAAATGTCGAAGGGCGAGATATAATGGCGGGAACGGTCGACGTGGTGGTGACGGACGGATTCACCGGAAATGTGACCCTCAAGGCCCTGGAAGGCGCGGTGAAGTTCCTGATCGGGGAGATTTTTTCGGCTTTCGGCTCCTCCGAGGAGGCCAAGGCCGCTTCTTCTGCCCTGATGCCTGCTCTGAGCCAGCTAGTTCAACGCCTCGACCCCGAACTGACCGGGGGTGCCATGTTGCTCGGCGTGAACGGAGTGTGCATCATCAGCCATGGATCCTCCAGCGCAACCGCGATCGTCTCGGCAGCCCGGGTGGCGGGAGAGATGGTGGAGCGTGACCTGCTTGCTGCCACCGCTGTGGCGGTAGCCGGGGATAACCCTCCCGCTGGGTAGCCAGGGTCTACGGAGTCCCGGCCCGACGGCTATGTCGAATGCTCGGTGCCCTGTCTGCCGGCTTGCCGGTTCCCCTGCCTGAGTGATTGACCAAATTGGGCGAGCAACGCGATCTTTTCCCAAATGCTAGGAGTTTGCGGACCGGCTAATATGTCCAAGGTGACCTCCGACGCCCCCTCCTCGTCGATGACCCGCCAGGACGTGTACACCCTCATTCGTGACCAGCTTGCCGAGATTCTGGAAGTGGAGCCGTCGACGGTGACCGAGGGAGCGTCGTTTTCCGACGATTTGAACGCCGATTCGCTTGCCATCATCGAACTAGTGGAGGCGCTCGAAGAGGAGTTGGGAGACCGGGTGGAGGATTTTCGGATCGACGACGAGGACCTCGAGGATCTGCGCACCGTGCGTGACGCGGTGGACTACGTTTCCGCCAAGCTCGGGGTCTCCTGAGCTGACGGGCAGCCGGCACTCCCGCCTGGCCGACTCACTCCAAGACCGTCTCGGCCACAGGTTCTCTGATCGGTCTCTCTTGATCGAAGCGCTTTCACACCGCTCTTGGTGCTCGGAGAATCCGGGAACCGCTTCCAACGAACGCCTGGAGTTCCTGGGTGATTCGGTGGTGGGCATCGCGGTGACTGACCGCCTTTTTCGAGCCCGGCCGAACTTGCCAGAAGGGGAGATGACCAAGATCAGAGCAACAGTGGTGTCGGCGGCTACCCTGGGCAAGGTGGCTCGTGAGCTTGGGCTGGGGGAAGCGGTGCTCCTGGGCCGGGGCGAGGAGACTTCCGGAGGGCGGGACAAACAGTCGATCCTCTGTGACGCGATGGAGGCAGTGATCGGGGCGGTGTACCTCGATGGCGGGTTCGGCGATGCGACGGCATTGGTGCAGCGGCTGCTGATCGGGCCGATGGAAGCTGCCTTGATGGGAGTGCCCGGAGGGCAAGACCATAAGACCCGCCTCCAGGAGCGAACCACCCACCTGGGTTTGGGGATGCCTTCCTACTCGTATACGGAGACTGGCCCCGATCATGACAAGCGCTTTGTCGCCACGGTTTCGGTCGCGGGTGAAGTGCTCGGAAGTGGAGGTGGGCGTTCCAAGAAGCAGGCGGAACAGGAAGCGGCAGCAGTGGCGTTCCGCGCCCTGGCCTCGCGGTCGGCCGCCACCACCACGTCCACCGATGAAGAGGAAGGCGCGCCGATCAATGCCTGAGCTGCCCGAAGTAGAAACCATACGTCGCGACCTGGAAAAGGACGCCGTTTCCAAGAAGATCAAGTCGGTCTCCGTAACCGGCAAGCGCTCGACGCGGCGGCACCCGGCCCCGCAGGATTTCATCAATCGCCTGGAGGGTCGCAAGATCGCAGGGGTCACCCGCAAGGGCAAGTACCTTCTGATCCGGCTCGACAACAAGGACGTGCTGGTCACCCACCTGGGAATGAGCGGTCAGCTCCAGCGGGTGAAGAGCCCGAAGGACCCCGAAGAGCCCCACACTCACGTGGTGATCACCTTCACCCAGGGGGGGCAGCTCCGCTTCGTCGACCCGCGGACCTTCGGAGAGATGTTCGTCACCAGTGAGGATGGGCTGGTGGCGGACGTGCCCGAGCTCGCACATCTCGGATTCGATCCTCTCGACGCAGCAATATCCTGGACCGAGTTCGCCCGTATGCTCATGCAGCGTCGGGCTATGTTGAAGCCGCTTCTCATGGATCAGGAGTTCGTCGCCGGGATCGGAAACATGTATGCGGACGAAATCCTCTTTGCCGCGGGGTTGCGCCACGACCGCATCTCCAACTCGCTTACCGCCCAGGAGATACGCCGTCTCTACCGGGGGATGGTGGAGACCCTCACCGAAGCCATCAAGCACCGAGGTTCGTCTCTTGCCGACGAACAGTACCGCGACATTTTCGGTGATAGCGGGGATTTCCAGTCACTGCACAGGGTCTACGACCGGGAAGGGCAACCATGTCGTCGGTGCCGTGCGGTGGTGGTGAGGGAGAAGGTGGCCGGCCGCTCGACCTACTTCTGCCCCCAGTGCCAGGTGTAAGTTCCGCTCCGCTGGGGACGGTGTTGTCGTGCCGACCGGATTCTTCGTCCCCGCCCAGTCCGTTCCCGCCCGCCCGGACCGGCTGAGATGCGACGCACGGCGATCGTGGCGATTGCCGCTGCGGCGATTGCACTGGGGGGATCGCCGTCCGTTGCCTATGGTGGCGTGTCTGTCCCTGCCGGCGGCTCGGCACCCGGCTCTTTCCTGGTCCGTCCCACTCGTTTCACACCTGCCCCGGTTCCTCACGGGCTTCAGCGCGCCGGCCTCCTTCCGGGAGCCGAAAAGATCGGGGTCGACTTCGTGCTTTCCTCACGTGACCCGGTGGGGGAGCAGGCGCTCCTCGCATCGTTGTACGATCCGTCCTCCCCGACCTATCACCAATGGTTGCCACCCGGACAATTCGACGCCCGCTTCGGTCCGAGCGAGCAGCACCTGGCGGCGGTCCGGGAGTGGCTCAGCGAACGGGGCCTTCCGCCGGGCACGATCGACGGATTGGTGCTTCACCTGGACGCGCCCGCCTCGCATGTTGCGGCCGCGATGGGGGTCGTATTCGATAGGTACAGGCTGCCCGGCGGCGGTTCGGCCTACCGAGCCGATCAGCCTCCCCGGATGCCCCTGCAGGTGGCATCGGACCTGGCCGGGGTAACCGGTCTGGACGATCTGACGCATTTCCGGTCCCACTTGGTTCCGGCACTGACTCCCCACACTGCCTCGTCCCCCGCCGCCATCGGCGATCGGTACGGGGTCGGCACCCTCGAATCGCAGGGCTTCACCGGATCCGGCCAGACCATCGGCATCTACGAGCTGGCCGGCATGTCGGCCCAGGACGTCAACACCTTCGAGAGCCAGAACGGATATTCCAATCCGGTCTCGGTCGAGTCGATCGATGGGGGAGCTCCTCTCGACTTCGCCGGTGGCGGGACTGAGGAAGCCGACCTGGACGTCGAGGATGCTCTCTCCCAAGCTCCGGGATCGAAGATCATTGTGTACCAGGGACCACAGACAGGTTCCGGGCCACTCGACATCTTCGCCGCGATGGTCAATGACGACACGGCCAAGGAGATCTCCACTAGCTGGGGCGCTTGTGAGGACGACTATGCGTCCGGCGGACCAAACGGCGACATATCGGCCTACGATCAGGTGTTTCAGCAGGCCGCAGCGCAGGGCCAGGCGATCATGGCCGCCGCGGGAGACGCCGGATCGGAGGACTGCTTCCAGACCGACGGCACCACTCAGCTCGCTGTGGATTTTCCCGGTTCGGATCCCATGGTGACTGACGTGGGTGGCACGACCTTGATGTCCCCTCAATCGGTGTGGAACGACTGCCAGGGTACCGGCGACAGCACCTGTGCACTCAACGGTGGCGGAGCGGCGGGAGGGGGTATGTCGGATGTCTTCGCCAAGCCCTCATGGCAGCAGGGCCTCGACGGGTTCACCTGGCCGGCCGGGTCCGGCCAGTCGTGCGGGCAGGGCGGATCGAACTGCCGGGGGGTGCCCGATGTGGCAGCCGATGCCGATCCCCGGACCGGGTACCGGATTTACTACAACGGGAGCTCCACGGTGGTCGGGGGTACCTCGGCAGCTGCCCCGCTCATCACCGGCATCGCGGCCGACGTGGCGACGAGCTGTGTGGCGCCTCCTGGAGACTTGGCGCCTGCCCTCTATGCCTACGCCGGGGAGGACCCGGGACGCCTCTACGGGACTGCATTCACCGACGTGGCATTGGGCAACAACGATCTCACCAATACCAACGGCGGGGATTACCAGGCCGCGTCCGGCTACGACCTGGCAAGTGGCATCGGGACTCCTCTGGCGTCCGGTTGGGCCTGTCCCCAGGTGACCGGAGTCTCACCAGCCCACGCGAGCGCGGGCACGCAGGTGACGGTTAGCGGCTCCAACCTGGCTCATGCCTCGTTGTTCTTCGGGTCGGTTGTGGCCACTGTGGTATCGGCCAGCGCCACCCAGGCGACGGTGACCGTTCCGGATGGGAGCGGCACGGTGGCAGTATCGGCCTCGACTCCGCTCGGTCGGGGCGTCTCCACTATGCAGTTTGTCTACCACAGCCAGAGCGGTGGTCACGGGAATGGTCCCGGCTACTGGTTGGCCGGCGCCGACGGGACGGTCACCTCCTTCGGCTCCGCAACCGGATACGGTTCGGCCCATTTCACCGCCGGCCAGGGAACCGCCTCCTCCGTCGCCGCCGTCCCAGGGGGAAGCGGTTACTGGGTGGTCTCCACTGGCGGTTTCGTCCAGGGATTCGGTTCGGCCTACGGCTACGGGGTATCGGGCACCGTCTCGGGGGGTGCCTCCGTCGTTGCTACTTCCTCCACATCGGACGGCAAGGGATTCTGGCTGGCCACCAACACCGGGCAGGTGCTAACCGCCGGAGACGCGACCTTCTACGGTTCGCCGCAAGCGTCCGGGCTGGCTCTTGCCGCGCCGATCGTCGGGATGGCGCCCAGTAGACACGGTTACTGGCTGGTTGGATCGGACGGGGGAGTATTCACCTTCGGTGACGCCGGGTACTACGGCTCCACCGGGCAACTCAACCCTTCGCTGCTACCCGGAGGCTCCAATGGACTGCATCTGGTAGAGCCAGTGGAAGGGATGGCCGCCACCCCGGACGCGGGTGGATACTGGCTGGTGGCCGCGGACGGAGGAATCTTCGCTTTCGGCGACGCCGGGTTCTTCGGATCGAGGGGCGGAAAGCCCCTGGACCAGCCTGTGACCGGCATGGCAGCTACTGCCGACGGGGGTGGCTACTGGCTGGTGGCCACCGATGGTGGCATTTTCACATACGGTGACGCGGCGTTCGAAGGATCGCTCGGAGGGGGACAGGCGACCAGCCGGGTGGTTGGAATGGCGCTCTCGTGAGCGCCTTTTGGCAGGACAAGCAGGGTCCCGCGCCATTCGCCGGCACGCGAATAGGGTGAGCGGATTGTGAGTCTCATGTCGTGCTCGCCGGACCGGCCCGCGTGCCGCTGAAAGTCGCTGGTTTCCTTCCAACGGTGTCCACATGTACCTGAAGACCCTCACCCTCAAAGGTTTCAAGTCGTTCGCCGAGGCGACCACCATCGAGCTTGAGCCGGGGGTAACCGTGGTGGTCGGCCCCAACGGCTCGGGCAAGTCGAACGTGGTGGACGCGGTGGCCTGGGTACTCGGCGCCCAAGGGCCAAAAGTAGTGCGCTCGCAGAAGATGGAGGACGTCATCTTCGCCGGTAGTGGCAAGCGCCCAGCCCTCGGGCGGGCGGAAGTCTCCCTCACCATCGACAACGCTTCGAGGACCCTGCCGGTCGACCTGAGCGAGATCACCATCACCCGGGTGCTTTTTCGTTCGGGGGACAGCGAGTATTCCCTCAACGGAGTGCCCTGCCGCCTGCTCGACATCCAGGAGCTCCTCTCGGACTCCGGCGTCGGGCGAACCCAGCATGTGATCGTCGGGCAGGGACAGCTCGACTGGGTTCTAAATTCCCGCCCTGAAGAGCGGCGCACGATCATCGAGGAGGCGGCGGGCGTCCTAAAATATCGTAAAAGGAGGGAAAAGGCGGAGCGCCGCATGGAGGCGACTCACGGGGATCTCCAGCGGTTGCAGGACTTGTTGTCGGAGGTGCGCAGGTCGATGCGACCCCTCGAGCGCCAGGCCGATGCAGCACGGCGCCACGGCGCACTGGCCGAGGAGTTGGGCGCGCTGAGGTTGTACATGGCGGGCCGGGAGATCGCCACTCTGGCCAAGGCAGGCGAGTCGCTCGGCGCCCAGCGACAAGAGTTGGCGGAGGCTTCCGAGCAACTCACTCGGAATCTTCGCGGCCTGGATGAGCGGGTCGGGGGACTGGAGTCCCAGCTCGACGGGTTGCGCGGCGATGACGTGGCCGGTCTTCACGGCACATTGTCAGCGCTGCGGGAGCGGGCGATGGGCCTTGCCAGGGTGATCGCCGAACGGAAGCGGTCGCTCCTTCAGGCGGCAGAAGCGACTCGAGCCCGCGGCGAGGCGGCCCGCCGTCTGGCTGCCGAAAGGGCTTCTTTGGAGGAGGAGATTGACGGGGTGGCCGCCGAGGCCGCATCGACCGGTGCTGCAGAGAGCGAGGCGAGGGCCTCCCTGGAAGCCGCCGAGGCCGCGGTCGCCGCGGTGGAGAGTTCTTTCCGCATCGCCGAGTCGGACCATCAGCGATGGGCGGCCCGTGCCGAGGCGCTGGAACAGGCACTGCAGGCTGCCCGAGCCCGCGCGGGAGCCGAGCGGTTGGCGGGGATCGACGGAGTATTGGGGGCGATCGCCGAGGTGGTCGAGGTGGACGAGGGATGGGAGCTCGCTTTTGAAGCGGCCATCGGCGAGGTGGTCGCCGCTGTGGTGGTCGACTCCGAGGAGGCGGTGGAGTCTGCCCTGGTTCGCTTCTCGCAGATGGCTTCAGGAGGGGCGGTGCTGGCGGTAGGGGCAGCCGGTCCCGCCGGGAGCCCAGTTGTCGCCCCCGAGCTCACTCTCGGCTCCGGGTGCCAGCCGGTGCGCTCACACGTCCGCTCCGCGCGTCCCGAGCTGGGTTTTGCCCTCGACGGGTTACTGGCCGGGGCGGTGGTGGTCGACGGAGGCTGGAGGGAGGCATTCCAAGTTGCGAAGGCCCGTCCCGATCTGGTGGTGGTGACCCGAGCCGGCGATCGCTTCTCCGATGGACTCTGGCGGGTGGGTACCGGCGGGACCGGGGCCAACATGGCTTCCCTCGAACAGGCGCGGGCAGAAGAGGCGGCCGCAGCCCGAGCAGCGAACAACGCGCAGGAGACGCTCGAAGCCGCCAAGGAGGCTCGCTCAGAGGCCCGAGCCGTCCACCAGGAAGCCGCCCATGCAGCGACCCGCGCCGGGGAACGCGAGCGGCTCATGCGCCAGCGCTGGGACGCGCTCGTAGTCAGCTCCGGCTCCGGGGGCCCCGCTGGTGCCGGTAGCGCCCTGGAATTCGCCGAAATCGATGCCGACCCTGCGCCGTCCTACGCCGGAAGCGATGCCCGCCTGGACGCCCTGGCCCGGGTGGTCTCCGATGGGCTCCGTGCGTCGGAGGAAGCGCTCGCCGAGCTGACTGCCCGGCGGGATGCCCAAGCGCGCCGGGTTTCCGAAGCGTTGCATTCCTTGGAGGAGGCACGTCGGACCCGGGCTTCCACTGAGCACGAGCTGGCTGCCACTCGCGAGAAGTCGCAGCGCACCGAGATCGACCTTGCAGAGAACCGGATGCGTTCCGAGGCGGCGGTGGAGTCGCTGCGGCGGGACCTCGACTGCGAGCCGGAGGTAGCCATAGCTGCCGAATGCCCGCCCCTCCCGCCGGGGACAACCGCCAACCAGCGAACCCGCGAGCTGGAGCGGGAGTTGAAGCTGCTCGGCCCGATCAACCCGCTCGCGCTCGAAGAGCTCACTGCTCTGCAGGAGCGACACGACTTCCTCGCCGCTCAAATGGAGGATGTCAAGACGGCGCGCCGTGACCTCACCAAGGTCTTGCGCGCCATCGACGCCGAGATCCAGGAGGTGTTCGCTGAAGCATTCGAGGACGTGTCTTCGAACTTCACAGCGCTCTTCTCGACGCTCTTCCCCGGGGGGGCGAGCAAGCTGGTACTGACCGACCCGTCCAACTTGCTGGATACCGGCGTGGAGGTGGAAGCCAGGCCGGCGGGAAAGAACGTAAAGAAGCTGTCCCTGCTCTCCGGTGGCGAGCGTGCCCTGGTGGCGATGGCCTTTCTTTTTGCGGTGTTCCGTTCGCGGCCATCGCCGTTCTACATCCTCGACGAGGTGGAAGCTGCTCTCGACGATGTGAACCTCTCCCGGTTTCTCGACCTGCTGGACGAGTTCCGGCGCGAAGCCCAGCTAATCGTGGTGTCCCACCAGAAGCGCACCATGGAGCAGGGCGATTGCCTCTACGGAGTCACCATGGCACCGGGGGGCAGCTCAAAGGTGGTGGCGGAACGGCTGAACCGTGGCGAACCGCCGGCTATCAGCGGGGCGGCGTAAGGCACGAGTCGGGACGACTGGCCGATCCGATGTCCACGCCTTTTCAGCTCGCCACAGCAATCGCCCGGGACGAAGCCGTTCCTGGTCTATATCGAGCCGAGATCGATGACCGGTGGAACGCACCGGTCATCCCCCACGGGGGGGTGGTGACCACCATCGGGCTTCGGGCCATGGATGCCGAGTTGGACATTCCGACCCAGAAGCTTCGCTCCGTCTCGGTGGTGTTCGCCGGAAAGGTGGTACCGGGACCGTTGGAGGTCCAGGTGGCCGTCCTGCGCCGGGGCCGCTCTGCTTCCCAGCTAACCGCCACCGTTCGGAACGAGGGGTCGGAGGCCGGTCACACGTCGATCGCCGTCTTCGGTGGGGAGCGGCCCGGGTTCGAGTTCACCGACATTGCGATGCCTGACGTTCCGCCCCCCGAGCAGTGCCGGTCATTCTGGGATGAGGCGCCCGACGGCTTCGCGAGGCGCTTCAACCCGACTTTCTGGAGGCGGGCCGAAGGCCGGGCGGCCTTGGGTCACGCACCCTGGGGCGACTGGGAGCCGACCAGCTCCGAGCGTGCACTCTGGTACCGGTTCGTCGAGACTCCCTGGGGCCACGATGGAACGGTCGATCCCTACGCTCTGGTGACCTTCTGTGACACAATGCCCGGCGCGGTGGGCGAACGGATGGGACCAGGTGCACCACTGTGGCTGGCCCCATCGGCAGATCTAACCGTTCACATCCTGGGCGAAGCGCGATCGGATTGGATCCTCGCTCACAACAGGGCACGCCACGCCGGCGAAGGCTACGCCTCGGTGGAGATGGTGCTGTGGGATCAGGGTGGCCGGCTGGTCGCCTACGGCACCCAGATGTGCATCTTCTCGTTCCCCGATGGACCGCCTCTCGCCGACAGGCGCCGCGCTCCCTGATGGGTAATCGCGGTAGCCCGGCGTTGGAATAACCTGGCCCTCCTCACCTAAACGGTCCCGTTCGCGACGAGGTCGTAGAGGTGACTCCGCTCACCTCCCGAAGTAAGCAGCCACTACCTCCGGGTGGGAGCGAACTTCGGTGGGGGTGCCGTCCGCGAGGACACGTCCCAGGTCGAGGGCAACCACCCGATCCGACATTCGCATCACCAGCCCGACGTCATGCTCGATTATCACTACCGCGCAGTTCTCCTCGGAGCGCACAGCCCGCACCGCGTGATCGAATATCTCCACTTCCGCCTCTTCCATGCCCGAGGTCGGCTCGTCGAGGAGGAGCATCCGGGGGCGATCGACGATCGCCCGGGCAAGCTCGACTATCCTCGCCGTGCCCAGTGGAAGGCGGGCGGCCGGGAGGTGGGCTACGGACGTGATGCCGCACAGCTCGAGTACCTCGGCTGCCCGTTGCCGGCGCGCCTTTTCCCGCCGGAGGCGCGCCGGGGATCGCGCCAGGTCGGCGAGCAGACCCCCGCCTCCACCGTGCCATTCCAGAGCGGTCATCACGTTGTGTTGTGCCGTGAGCCAGCCGAAGCACTGCTGGCGCTGGAAGGTTCGGCGAATCCCGTTGCGGGCCCTCCAGGTGGGCGATCGGCGGGTAGCGTCGGCTCCCGCGAAGTGGATCTGCCCGGCGCTTGGGGCGGTGATCCCGGAGATGGCGTCCAATAGAGTTGTCTTGCCAGCACCGTTCGGACCGATCAGGCCGCACACCTCGCCTGCCCGGAAATCCAGAGACACCCGATCCAGGGCAATAACTCCGCCGAAGCGAACTGTGACGTCGACACATCGCAGGAGCGGCGGAAACTCACTCGTCGTCTCTGGCTCTGGCTCTGTCACCGTTCGCCAATCTCCGGTTCGAGCCCGGCTCCCAGGTAGGCGGCGACTAGTTCCTGCGCGGCCACCTCCGAGCGATCTCCCGCCCAGCGGATTCGACCTAGCTCCAGGAAGGCGACCTGGTCGGCGATCCCGAGGACGTCCCGGACCTTTTCCTCGACTAGGAGCACCGCAGCACCCTGGTCGCGTAACTCACGGAAAAGGCTGAGGATCGTTTCGATCACCAGGGGAGCCAATCCCAGAGTCGGTTCGTCGACAACCAGGACACGCGGCGGACGGGCGAGGAGGGGAGCGAGGGTCAGCATCTGCTGCTCGCCCCCTGACAGTGAGCCCGCGGTCAGGCGCCGCCGCCTACCCAGCTCGGGGAACCGGTCGAAGACTTCCTGACGTTGCACGGATCCCAGACGGAGCTGGAGGTTCTCTTCTACCGTGAGCCCCGGGAAGATCCCCCGCGACTCGGGTGCTACCAGCAAGCCGTGTTCCGCTCGGCGGTGAGCAGGCATGCTCGTGAAATCCCGCTCCTCCAGGATGAGCGTGCCGGATGTCGCAGGTACCAGCCCACCGAGGGTTGCCACCAAGGTCGACTTACCTCCGCCGTTGGCACCAAACAGGGCGGTGATGCATCCATATCGTAGCGATAGATCGATTCCGTGGAGGACTTCGAGTTCCC
Source organism: Actinomycetes bacterium (assembly GCA_021817065.1). Taxonomy (GTDB): domain Bacteria; phylum Actinomycetota; class Acidimicrobiia; order Acidimicrobiales; family JAKAVM01; genus JAKAWH01. The sequence continues at coordinate 21,505 of JAKAWH010000018.1, read as the reverse complement.
CGTAGCCGGCAACCAGTTGGTTAACCGCGAGAGCGATGGAACCAGTAGCGGGGAGGGTGGGCGGAGAACCCGGAGCAGGCGCGGCAGAGACAGACGGCGGAGAACCCGGAGCAGGCGCGGCTCCAGGAGTAGGGCTGAGAACAGAGCGGAGGAAGTACCCAAGGGCGCTGCGCAGTTCCGCCGCCATTCCGACCACGCCCTCGGGGTGGCGGGCCAGCGCCACCGCCCCCAGCCCGAACACAACGAGGGGGATCTCCGAGGATCGGGTGCCGTTCCAGGAAAGGAAGGTGGGCACCCAGGACCACCAATGGAAACCGGACTGGATGATCACCGGGGTTGCCGCCGCGAAGATGCCCGCCAGAGCTGCCGCACCCGGCCGGCGGACGCCGAAAAGAACCACCGTGGCCAACCACAGTAGGCCGCTGGCGGCGGGAGCGGTTGAATTGGAGATCGACGTCTGAAAAGAGGCGTAGGCGATCCCTCCAACCGCGGCAATGGCGGCGGACAGAGCGAAGAGGGCGAGTTTGACCCGGAGAGGGGAGATCCCCGAGGTGGCCGCAGCCACTTCCGAGGATCGCACCGCGGCGATACTGCGGCCCCAGGCCGAGCGCCGAAGGTTGGAGATCAGGAGAATCACCAACCCGACCAGCCCCAGCAAGGCCACCGCCATGGTGCGATTGCTCGCAAGGTCGAGAGGGCCGAGGTGGAGCCGGGGGATAACCCAGCCTGCCTGCATGTTCCGCAGGTAGTTCCATTGGAAGAGCACGCTGTCTCCGAGCAGGGCAAGGGCCAGGGTCGCCAGGGCGAGCGGCAGACCCCCCAGGCGGAGGGCGGGGAGGGCCACCACCAGGCCGAGCGCAACCGCTACCACCACCCCCGCAGCGGCCGCCCCGAAAAAGGGCACGTGGTATTGCTGGTACAGCAGGCCGGTGGTGAGACCGGCGGCTGTCACGAACGTCGCCTGGGCCAGGCTGACCATCCCCCCCAGGCCGGTGACCACCACGAAGGAGAGGAGCACCAGTGAGAGGGCGAGACCCTGGGCCATGACCCCCGCCCAGAAGGTGTCGGAGAGGATGGTCACGTAGACCACCAGAAAGCCGGCAGCGAGGAACCACGGGGCGGCGAACCGCCAGCGGGCCACACTGGCGGACCGGGATGGAGGGGGAAGCTCGTCACTGACCGAGCCCGCCCGGCGTCGCCGGCTGCGGGCCAGTACCACCAGCGCGCCGAGAAGAATAAGGGTGGGCACCGACTCGTTGAAGCCGGTGATGTTCGAGGCAAAAGTTGCGTACCCGGTGACCAGGTTCTGTGCCACCCCGATGGCCAGGCCTCCGGCGAAAGCCAGCGGGACCGAACGGAACCGCCCGATCACCACAGCCGCAGCAGCCACCAGAGTCACCGAGAGAAAAGGCCCAGTGGCTATCGATCCCAGCACCGGAGCACCCACTACCCCGGCAAGTGCCGCCAGGAGCGTGCCGATCATCCAGGCCGAACGGGAGGTGACCGCCGGATCGACTCCCCGGAGGCGGGCAAGGTCGGGACGGTCGACCACCGCTCGCATGGCCAATCCTAGGGAGGTCCGCCGGAGGAGGAGCCACAGCGCCCCGGCACAGAGTGCGGCTGCGGCGAAGACGGCCAGCTCGTTGGAGTTGAGGGGGATTCCAAAGGGAAGCTGCCAGTTCCGGGCGGGGACCGGGCCGAGGCCGGAGGGGAAGCCCACTTCGAGCACCGTCGAGGAGCGGGCGGCGTGTATGTGGAAGGCGTCGATAGCTCCGTCAGTGACCCATTCGGTGAGTGCGGGCAGGGAGATCAGGAGGCCGACCGCGGCCATGATCTTCGCTGACTCGGTGGCGCGAGCGAGTGGCCGGAAGATGGCCACGTCCAATCCGAGGCCCAGGAGAGGGGCGAAGACAAGGATTACCACTGCCCCGGCGAAGGCCATGTGCCAATGGAGCGCGGTGTTCAGCTCGTAATAGAGGTAGGCCGCCGAGAACGCCACACCTCCGAAGGCGAAATTGAATATTCCGGTCGCTGAGTAGGTGAGTGTCAGCCCAGAAGCCACCAGCGAATAGACCGCACCGGTGACCGCGCCGCTCACACAGAGGGTGAGAAACCTATCCATTGAATCCGGAGGGGTGCTATCGGTGCTCCCGACCCGATTGAATCGCGAGACGAGAACGCATCGTACGACGAGAAGCCGGCGGCCCGAAGGCCGCCGGCTCGCTCAACCCGTCCCCAGTTCGGGATCAGAACAGCTTGTAGCTCTGGTAGCACGCAAAGGGCTGGACCACGTTGAACGCGTCACCTTTCACCTGGACGATCGCCGCGCAGTCGGCGGGCAAGAGATGGGCCGCCGGCCACTGCAGCTTGCCGGGACCACCGGAGGGGATATCCGCGTAGGAGACGAAGTGCCCGTGGTTCACCACCTGGTCGAAGGTCTTGGTGTTGAGGTTGGGACCGACCGCCTGGAGCATCTCGATCAGTTCCTCCGCCTCGGTATAGCCCATCGAGCCGCCGAGCGTGACGAACGGCTTCTGCCCGGAGGCGGTCAGGTCGGCCTCTATCTGGGCGATCCAGGGAGTGTTTTGCTCTTGGGGCACCACCTGGGTGTTGACGTACTCGCCTTGAAGCGCCGAGGCGAGCTGCGGGGACGATTGCAGGAGTCCGGGGATGTAGCTGATGAAGTCCATGGTGGCACCAGTGAAGCCGGCAGCCCGGAGTCCCGCCACCAAGGGGCCGACGTCGCTGAAGAAGGTGGAAACGTACACCAGGTTTGGCTTGGTCGCCATGATTGCCTGGACGTAGGGGGTGAGGTCGGCACCTGCCGCGGTCTCCGGCATGTTGGCCTGGTCGTATACCACCTTGGCACCCAGTTTGGTGAAGAGGGCGTGGTACTGGGCATTGCCGATCTTGCCGGCCGCCGAGCTTTCACCCTGTATGGCCAGGCGAACCTGCGATGGCTTCATGTGGGTGGCCTTCAGGATCGCCTCCGCAAGGTTCCCCTGAATTGCGGCGTGGGCGACCTGGGCTTTGGTGACTGCGTTGCCCTCCAGGCAGCCGTTCCACCCGAAGCCCCAGCGCAGCCCGCAGAAGCCGGGGAGGAAACCCCACCCGAAGAACGGTACCTGGTTGTTATTGAGGAAGTCGGTCGAACCGGGCAGGATCGATTCGGTAGCCGAAAGGAGGGCAAAGGCGTTGCCCTGGTTGACTTGCTGCTGGACGTCCTGGACATCGGTTTGCACGGCGCCGCCGTCGTCGGCACAGGGGAGGAGGGTGAGCTTGCGCCCATCGACCCCGCCGGCCTTGTTGGCCCGGTCGAAGCGGGCCTGGATGCCCTCCTGGTAGCCGGCAAAGGCCGAGGAGGTATAAACGCAGCCGACGGTGATCGAGGTGGCGGTGACGCCCCGGGTCAGGCCACTTCCGGCCGGGCCGGTGAGCGGGCTGGTGGCGGCCGCGTCTGCGAGCGACCCGCCGCCGGCATTGCCGACATTGGCGACAAGCCCTGCGGTGGTGGTCGGGCCAGAAGTCGATGAACTCGACTTGGTATTGGAGCTGCAGGAAGCTGCCAGCAGTCCGATCGCGCAAAGTGCGATGGCCGGAATGCGGAAACGTCGGTTCACGGAATCTCCTCCCTCATGCGCCTCAGGGGCGGCAACCCTTGCCGGCGGCGACCGAACCTGGCGCCGAGAGCAAGGCATCTTCTTGGTGGCAAATGCCGGTAGGAGTATGGGTTTGACGCCGCGTCAGGTAATAGGGCCGAAAGTCCCTCCGTGCGAATACCACCGTGATGCCACTCCCTGTGACTGCCCGCTCCGCGACGAATCCTCGCTAGAAGGTGGCAACTCCCGAAAAAGCTCCGGCTCCTTCGCACTATCCTCACCTCTAACATGAGTCCGGCCCTGATCGTCGTTCTTGCAGCCTTCGCCGTCGCGCTAGCTGTGGTCATACTCCTGCTGGTCGCGCGGGCCCGCCGGCCCGATATCCCCGAACCCGGTCGTCAACTGGAGGCGCCGCCGGCCCGCCCGCCCGAGTTCGCAGAAGAAGCAGGGAAAAGGGACGCTGCCGCCCCTCCAGTCACTGCCGCCCCTCCAGTTGCTGCCGCCCCTCCAGTTGCTGCCGCCCCTCCAGTCGCTGCCGCCCCCCCAGTCGCTGCCGGACCGGAGCCAGCGGAAGAGGGAGAGCCCACCGCGCCCCTGGCGGAACCGGAGCAAAAGGTCCCGACCGGTGTGGAAGTCGCCGAGCCCCCTTTTCCAGAGGAGGCCGAGAAACCCCCCCGCATGCGGGACCGCCTTGGCAAAGCCCGCGGCCTACTGGCTGGCTACCTCGGCTCGGTGGCCGGTCGGTCCAAGCTGGACGAGGAGACCTGGGAGGAGCTGGAGGAGGCGTTGATCCGGGCCGATGTGGGGGTTGCGACCACCACTGGGATGCTTGAGAGCCTCCGGGACCGGGCCAAGCAGGACAAGATCCGCGATCCGCAGAGCCTCACCGTCGCGCTGGCTGAGGAGATGCGGTCATCGTTCGGCGGGACCTCCCGCGAGTTGGCGGTGGGAGCGGTTGCGGGCGGCACGGGAGTGACACCTCCCACGCTGTGGCTTTTCGTCGGTGTGAACGGCGTGGGCAAGACCACCACCATCGGCAAGCTGGCGATGCGGGAGGTGCAGGCGGGCAGGAGCGTGGTGATGGCAGCGGGTGACACATTCCGGGCCGCGGCGGCAGAGCAGCTGGAGCTTTGGGCGCAACGGACCGGGGCCGACATCGTGCGGGGAGCTGAGGGGAGCGATCCGGGGGCGGTGGTGTTCGACGCTGTTCAGAGAGCGGTCTCCCGCGGTGCCGACCTGGTGCTGGCCGACACAGCCGGCAGGTTGCACACCAAGGTCAACCTCATGGAGGAATTGAAAAAGATTCGCCGGGTGGCCGATCGGACCGATGCCACTGTGACCGAGGTGCTCCTGGTCGTGGACGCAACCACCGGTCAGAACGGCATGATCCAAGCCAAGCAGTTCGCCGGGGCGGTGGGTGTCACCGGGATAGTGCTCACCAAGCTCGACGGCACCGCCAAGGGCGGCATCGCCCTCGCCATCGAAAAGGAACTGGGCATTCCTATCAAATTGGTCGGGCTCGGCGAGGGGCCCGCCGACCTGGTTCCCTTCGATCCGGCCGAGTTCGTCGACGCCATCCTCGCCGGCTGAACGGCCGCCGGACGGGATGCTCGGAGTAGCACGATCCTGCCCGGTCGCGGTGCGGCCGGCGCCGGCCCGGGTTGCCGGGACCTCCACCGGCGGTGGGAGGTTCAGCTCCCGGCGCTGACCACCGCCTCGATCTTCTCCAGCGTCTTGGCCATGGCCTGGCGGGTCTTTTCCGGCAGTGGGCCGCGGCGGAGGGCGAAGCGGAGGGTATCGCGGCTGATGTCCCATGTCTCGCGCACCCGGGTACCTCCTTCGACCTGCTCGAGCTCGTAGCGCCAGATCCGGCCGCCCACCAGTGGCCGCAACGGCCCTGCCATCCGCGGCTGCCAGGCGATCCGGCGGTTCTCGCTGTACTCGACCACTTCGTTGACCATTGCGTAGGGGATTCCCATCTTCATCGACATCCCGAAGGTGGAACCGAGGCCCAGGCGTTCCGACTCGGAGGCCGCCTGCCCTGGAGCGGCACCCCGAGGGCGCACCACCGTTCCCGAGCCGTCGATGATCGGGTGCTGGGCGGGGTTGGCCAGGATGTCGAAGATCGGGCCGGGCGGGGAGGGGATCACCCGTTCGACGCTGACGAAATTGCCCTTCATCCTTTGCCTCCTCGGTGGGCCGGTTGCCGGCAGGGGTGTCATGGTGGGCGCAGCATCCCATGAAGAGCGCAGAACCCGATCAGGTAGCCTAATTCGATGCTCTCTTCTCCGGCAGGAGCCCCGACCCAGGCATTCTCTCCCATGCAGGGTACCCATCCCTGCTGGGGGTTGTGATGTTCGAGACGCTATCCGAGCGGTTCGAGGGGATCTTCTCGCGCCTTCGCAACCGGGGGCGCCTGACGCAGGCCGACGTCGATGCAGTCCTCCGGGAGATCCGGGTTGCCCTTCTGGAGGCGGACGTCAATCTGGATGTGGTCAAGACCTTCCAAGGACGGGTCCGGGACCGGTGTATCGGAGCCGACCTCTCCCAGGCCCTTTCGCCTGCCCAGCAGGTGGTGAAGATCGTCAACGAGGAGCTGACCGCCATCCTCGGGGGTGCTGCTTTCAAGTTCGCCTACTCCTCCCGCCCCCCGACCGTGGTATTGCTGGCTGGGCTCCAGGGCTCGGGTAAGACGACCACTGCGGGCAAGTTGGCCGCATGGTTCAAGAGGCAGGGCCGAAACCCACTCTTGGTGGGAGCCGATCTGCAGCGCCCTGCCGCCGTGGAGCAGCTTCGGGTGCTGGCGGGCCAGGCCGGGGTCAGCATGTTCTCCGAGCCTTCCGATCCGGTGGCGGTTGCTACCCGGGGGCTGGAAGAGGCCAGGCGGTTGGGCCGCGACGTTCTCATCGTCGATACCGCTGGCCGGCTGACAATCGATACCGAGATGATGGACCAGGTCCGCCAGATCTCGGGCACTCTCCAGTCCCACTACACCTTCTTGGTCATTGACGCGATGACCGGGCAGGACGCGGTCAATACCGCTCAGGCATTCCATGAAACCCTCGATTTGGACGGGGTGATCCTCACCAAGCTGGACGGTGACAGCCGGGGTGGGGCCGCATTGTCGGTCAAAGAGGTGGTGGGGCGGCCCATCGCCTTCGCGTCGACAGGAGAGAAGCTGGCCGACTTCGATCAGTTCCACCCGGACCGGCTGGCGGGCCGGATACTCGGGATGGGGGACATGCTCACCCTCATCGAGACCGCCGAGCGGGAGTTCGACCAGGAGGTGGCCACCCAAACGGCCGAGCGCCTCATGGAAGGGCGGATGACCCTGGAGGACTTTCTCGCCCAGCTCCAGGAGATCAAGAAGATGGGCCCCCTCAAGGGAATCATCGGCATGCTGCCGGGCGTCCCGAAGGAGGTGAAGGACGCCGACATCGACGATGAGCAGATCGTGCGGGTGGAGGCGATCATTCGGTCGATGACCCCCGCCGAGCGGGCCCGTCCGGAGATCATCGATGGTGGTCGGCGCCTGCGGATCGCCAAGGGGAGCGGCCGGACACCGACCGACGTGAATACCCTCCTGAAGCAATTCCGCGAGATGCAGAAGATGATGAAGTCGATGGGCTTTGCCGCACCGGCCACCCGCCGCGCCGCCAAGGGGGGCAAGGGCAAGAAAGGGAAAAAGGGCCGTTCCCGCCCGCAGGCCCGTCCCATGCCCTCCATGTCGGGGATCCGGGAGTTGGTCGGTGGTCCTGGAGCTGTGGGGGCCAAGCTGCCCGGGTTGGAAGAGCTGGGCAAGCTCGCTGACCTCGGCGATCTGGGGAAGCTGCGCCTCCCGGAATAGAGAGGATTAGTGACTGAGGGCGCCAGACGGATATCCTGGTGGCTTCCCGATCGAAAGGACTCTCTCGACGTGTCAGTGAAGCTCCGCCTCATGCGGATGGGCAAGACGAAGCAACCCACCTACCGGGTGGTGGCGGCCGACTCGCGCTCGCCCCGGAACGGGCGCTTCATCGAGATCCTGGGTACCTACGAGCCGCGGCAGGATCCTTCGAAGATCCTCATCGACAACGACAAGGCGGTGAAGTGGCTCGCCAACGGGGCGCAGCCGACCGAAACCGTCGGGAAGCTCCTGAAGATCTCGGGAGCGATGGAGCAATTCGCCGCCGCTCGCCAGGCGCGGGGCTGAACGGAGCGACATGGTGGACCCCGGTAACGCGCTCGACGACCAGGTCGCCGATAACGACGGCAACCGCGTCATCGGTGCCATCCCCAAGGGGGTGCTGGAGCACCTCGCCCGTTCCATCGTCGACATCCCTGACGCGGTGGTGGTCGAGGTCGAGGAGAGCCGGGGAGGAGTGATGCTGCGCCTGCACTGCGATCCTTCCGACATGGGCAAGATCATCGGCCGGCGAGGACGGGTAGCCACTGCGGTCCGGACCGTGGTCCGCGCCGCTGGTGCGCGCGAAGGTATCGACGCCCGCGTCGATATCGTTGACTGAACGCCTGCCGAACGACCCTCAGCCAGGGCGGCTGCTCGAAGTCGGGTATATAGCGAGGGCACACGGCATCGTCGGTGACGTCATCGTCGTCCTGACCACCGATCGGACCGAGAGGGTCGCGCCGGGAACCAACCTTGTCGGCAGGTCGGATCGTTTCGACGGCCCGATCGATCTGGTGGTGACCTCCTCCCGCCCCCACCAGGACCGCTGGATCGTCCACTTCGAAGGCTGGGCGACCCGGGATGCGGCGGAATCGCTTCGAGGGACAGGTCTCCTCGCCGAGCCACTGGACGATCCGGAAACCATATGGGTGCACGAGCTGATCGGCTCTGAGGTCTACGATCAGGCTGGCGTTGCCCGGGGGAGGGTCACCTCGGTGGAGGCAAACCCCGCGAGCGATTTGATGGTGCTGGAGACGGGGTCGCTGGTGCCGGTGCACTTCATCACCGCGGTGTCAGAGGGACGGGTGGACGTCGACGTCCCAAAGGGTTTATTCGGGGAAGGTGAGGGGTGAGGATCGAGGTATTCACCATTTTCCCCCGTGCCGTCGACGAGTTCTGCGCAGAGAGCCTGGTGGGACGTGCCCGCCAGGAGGGGTTGGTGGACCTCCGAGTCCACGACCTGCGGCAGTGGAGCGGCGACCCCCGACGCTCGGTGGACGATTCGCCTTTCGGGGGTGGAGCGGGGATGGTGCTCGCACCGGGTCCGATTTTCGCCGCGGTGGAGGCGGCCCAGCCGGTGCGCCCTCTCTATTTGCTCGCACCGGCCGGAGAGCAATTCGACCAGAAGATGGCACAGCACTTGGCTTCGGTTGGTCGCGCAGGGGGAGCAGCGGGTGAAGGGGTCGGCTCGGATAACAGAACCGAGCCAGGCTTTTCCCTGATCTGCGGCCGCTATGAGGGGGTGGACGAACGGATTGCCGAGCACTTGGTGGACGGTTCAATCTCGGTGGGAGATTTCGTGCTGGCGGGCGGTGAGGCGGCCGCCCTGGTGGTGATCGAGGCAGTCGTGCGTCTGGTACCCGGCGTCATGGGCAATGCGCAGTCTGCGGAGGACGAGAGCTTCGTGTCCGGTCTGCTCGAATATCCGCATTACACCCGGCCCGCCGTATTCCGCGGCTACCCGGTTCCCGAGGTGCTGCTGTCGGGCAATCATCAAGAGGTGGATGCCTGGCGGCGGGCTCAGTCCCTGTACCGGACCCTGTTGCGCCGGCCGGACCTGATAGAGAGGCGGGGCGGCCTTTCGGATGAGGAGTCGCGCCTCCTGGAGCGGTTCGGATTCGAGTTCCGCAGCTGACCCGGTCGGTCAGCCGGTCGACCGTCCTGTGAGTAATGTCTTACGGTCGGCCTGGGAGGTGCGATCCTGACTTATCGGTGGTGGGAGCGACCCCCGAGGTGCGCTTCCCAGCCTGCAAGAGGTATTGTGCAACCCCATGAATGCCACCGACGTCATCGACCGCGACTCCCTGAGGGAGGGGATCCCCGACTTCGTTCCGGGCGACACCCTCAAGGTCCATGTTCGCGTCGTTGAGGGCACCCGTGAGCGGGTTCAGGTGTTCCAAGGGGTGGTCATTCGCCGGCAGGGCTCCGGTGTCCGAGAGACGTTCACCGTGCGCAAGGTCTCGTTCGGGGTCGGGGTAGAGAGGACATTCCCAGTACATTCCCCGGTGATCGCCACCATCGAAGTGGTGACCCGTGGGGACGTGCGGCGGGCCAAGCTCTACTATCTGCGCGACCGGATCGGCAAGGCTGCCAAGGTGAAGGAGAAGCGGGCGACCTCCTGATGCATATTGCATCAGGCGACCCCTTTCTCGCCGAGAGGGGAGCCGGTCGTACCGACCCCCGCCGTGCTTTGGGAGCGATGGGGGAGACTCTGGTCGCCGGGTGGTACGAACAGCACGGCTACGTGGTGGTCGAGCGCAACTGGCGTCGCAATGAGGGGGAGATCGATCTGATCGTCTCCCGGAACCGCACCTACGTGTTCTGCGAGGTGAAGACTCGCTCCTCGGAGGCATTCGGGACACCCGCCGAGGCGGTGAGCTACGCCAAGCGGGCGCGATTGCGCCACCTTGCCGCCCGCTGGCTCTCCGAGGAAGCACCACGCCCGGCCCGGGAGATCCGGTTCGACGTGGCGGCGGTTATCGTCCCCTCCGCCGGGTCGGTATCCATTGATGTGATCGAGGGGGCCTTTTGAGGGGCGCAGGTTCCCCGGGGGCCCGGTGAGGCGCACGACCCTGGTGGTCGCAGCCGGTCGGCCACCGGCCGGGCCAGGGGCTCCGGTGAACGTTCCGGTTACTTTTTCCTCGACCTATCGGTGGGGCGGCGATGTTGCCTACGGGAGGGATGGCAATAGCGCTTGGGAGGCTTTTGAGGCGGTCGTGGGGGAACTGGAAGGGGGAGAGGCCATCGCCTTCGCTTCTGGCATGGCCGCCATTGCGGCGGTGGTGGAGTCACTTCCGGTGGGCGCGATCGTGGTGGTGCCGGATGATTCCTACAACGGCACCCGCCACTTGCTCGACGACCTTGCTGCCCGCGGCCGGATCGTCTCCCGATTGATCGACGTGACCGACACGGGCTCCACTCTGGCGGCCTGTGCGGGAGCGTCGCTCCTTTGGTTGGAATCGCCGACTAATCCTCTTCTGGCGATCGCCGATCTCCGATCCCTGTGTAGAGGGGCGAGAGAAGCAGGGGTGCCGGTGGTGGTCGACAACACCTTTGCCACCCCTCTCGTCCAGAGGCCGCTGGAGCTGGGCGCCGACCTGGTGGTCCATAGCGCCACTAAGTTCCTTTCTGGGCACTCGGACGTACTGGGTGGCGTGGTGGTGGCCGGAGATCCCGGGTGGGTCGACGCTCTCCGCCTTCGCCGAAGTCTCCACGGAGCGGTGTTGGGCCCGATGGAGGCTTTTCTGCTGCTTCGGGGTGTTCGGACTCTGGGGGTGCGTCTTGACCGTGCCCAGGAGAACGCTGCTGAGCTGGCCCAAAGGTTGGCCTCCCACCCGGCGGTTAACCGGGTGCGCTACCCGGGATTGGCTGACCACCCGGGGCACCAGTTGGCTGCGTCACAAATGGACGGGTTCGGGGCGATGTTGGCCTTCGAAGTGGCCCCACTGGTCCCCTCTTCTGCTTCCTCCGGCCTGTCGCCATCCGCTCGGGCCGCCTCCCCGGGCTCCTCCGGCCTGTCGCCATCCGCTCGGGCCGCCTCCCCGGGCTCCTCCGGCCTGTCGCCATCCGCTCGGGCCGCCGAGGCGGTGTGCGCTGCGGTTCGCCTGTGTACCGACGCCACCAGCCTGGGCGGGGTAGAAACCCTGATCGAGCGTCGTCGCCGGTGGGGGTGGGAGAACCGGACTCCCGACGGTCTACTGCGGATGAGTGTAGGGATCGAGGATGTCGAGGACATCTGGGAGGACCTTTCGGCGGCTCTGGCACAACTGGGCTGAACCTCCTCCGCCTCAGCCGCTCGCCGCCGTCGACCCCTTCGGGGTTGTCACACGCCTCCCGTAGAGTTCTTGCAGTCAGGCCATTCGGTGGCCTCCGGTGCCTCGATGGGCTGCGCCGAATATCGTTCTGAGCCCTCCTCGTCCCAGTCATGTCGCGCGCTGCAGGCGTCTCCGGCGGTGACAGCTCGCGCATAAGTGTCGAAACGAGGTCTTGTCTTGCTGGCTCATATCCCATCCTCCTGCCTCCACGGGGTGGACGGAAGTCCGGTCACCGTGGAGGTCCATCTCTCCAACGGCCTCCCCGGTTACACCGTGGTCGGGCTCCCGGACGCTTCCTGCCGAGAGTCGCGCGACCGGGTGAGAGCGGCTCTCCTTTCCAGCGGCCTCTCCTGGTACCAGAAGCGGATCACCGTCAACCTGGCTCCTACCGGCATGAGGAAGGCAGGCGCGGGATTGGATCTCCCCATTGCCGTCGGCCTCCTGATGGCCGGTGGCGAGGTGGAGACCGCATCCACCGAAGGGATTGCCTTCATCGGCGAACTGGGCCTGGACGGTTCGATACGGACAGTTCCTGGCATGGTCTCCTTGGTCGACGCGGTCCGAGCGAACGTGGTGGTGGTCTCACCCGCGGCGGTGCCCGAGGCGCAGATACCCGGTGGCAAGGAGGTGCGGGCGGTCGGCACCCTGGCTGAACTTGTGGCGATGCTCAAGGGCATGAAACCCTGGCCGCCTCCTCCCCGTCCCGTGTTGGCGGTGGCAGGGAGCCGGGTCGAGCCGGGTGGTGGTTCCCGGGCGAGGAGGACCCGGTTCTTCGATATGGCCGACGTTCGTGGCCAGAGGTTGGGGAGGCGGGCACTGGAGATCGCCGCCGCTGGCGCGCATCATGTCATGCTGGTCGGCCCCCCCGGCTCAGGCAAGACCATGCTGGCCAGACGACTGCTCGGCATCCTTCCGCTCCTGACCCGAGACGAGGCGGTGGAGGTGGCCCGGGTGCGTTCTGCCGCCGGCCTCGGGGTCGACGGCGACGTACTCTCCCGGACGCCGCCTTTTCGAGCACCGCATCATGGCGCGTCGATGGCCGCATTAGTGGGAGGAGGAAGCTCGTGGATGAGACCTGGCGAGATCAGCCTGGCCGATCGGGGTGTGCTCTTTCTCGATGAGTTGGGGGAGTTCCAGTCGGGAGTTCTGGATGGTCTGCGCGAACCTCTGGAAGAAGGGGTCGTGCGAATATCGCGGGCCCGCTCGTCGGCAGTCTTTCCCGCCCGTTTTCTACTGGTGGCTGCGATGAATCCCTGCCCGTGCGGAGAAGGCTCGGTACCCGGCCAGTGCCGCTGCCTTCCTCCCGCCCTGGCTCGGTATGCCCGTCGGCTGTCGGGTCCTCTGGTGGACCGTTTCGACATCAGGATCGGTTTATCGCGCCCTGCTCCCGAGGAGTTGATGTCCAAGGATCGGGGGGAGGCGAGCGCGCCGATCGCACGCCGGGTGGCTACTGCCAGGCAGGTGGCGTTGGACCGGGGAGGATGCCTGAACGGTGCAATGCCCGATGCCGACCTCGATCTCCATGCCCCCCTCACTACCCGAGCGGAGGCAATACTGGCACGCAAGCTGGCAACCGGCTCCCTATCGGCCCGCGGCATGGTGCGAGTACGCCGGGTGGCACGGACCATTGCAGATCTGGAGGGATGCTCCGGCCCGGTCGAGGAGCATCACCTCGCCGAAGCGATCGAGATGCGAGCGGGCATCGGCACGCTGGCGCCGGAACTGGCAGCGTGACAGGTGTTCCGCACCCTTCCCCTACCGGCTTACGCTGTAGCCCTTCAGTCCCTGCCGGGGATGTCCTCGGAGCGTCTGCAGAGAATCCTGGCTGTGTGCGCGCCCGACGAAGCGTGGGCGGAAGTTATCAAGGGAACCCAACCGGAGGGAGCCGGCAACGATGCACCTCGCAAGGAGGGATCCGATTCCCCCGCAACGACCCGGCGGCGCGTGCTGCGGTGGGCCGAGCAGGAGGCTGAGCGCACTGCCCGGTGGACCGGCGCAGCGCGCAACACCGACGTTACATCGCTGTGGGATCGTTACTGCCAGGCTGGAATCGGCGTGGTTCACCTGCGAGGCGATGGGTACCCACCCGAGCTGAGCGACGATCCAGAAGCACCCCCGATCCTCTTCTTCCGGGGATCGCGAAGCAACGGGCTGGTCGAGCTTCCCGCTCCCCGCGTCGCAATGATAGGTACCCGGTCCAGCACCGGCTACGGGAGGGACGTGGCGACAGCGATGGGGGCGGCACTGGCCGAGGTAGGGGTTAGCGTGATCTCCGGGTTGGCTCACGGCATCGACACGGCTGCTCACCGGGGCGCGTTGTCGGCAGAAGGCGGTGTGCCGATCGCGGTGGTGGGAAGCGGACTCGACGTCGTCTACCCACCCAGTTCCCGCCACCTGTGGCAACAGATCGCCGAGCGGGGGCTGCTGATTTCCGAGTTCCCGCTCGGGTCGTCGCCCAGCCAGTGGCACTTTCCGGCCCGAAATCGGATCATCGCTGCTCTGGCCCACGTCGTCGTGGTTGTCGAATCGCGGACTCATGGCGGTGCGATGCATACTGTCGCTGCGGCAGACCTGCGGGGGATCCCGGTGATGGCGGTGCCCGGTTCGGTCAAGTCCCGAGCTTCGGAGGGGACCAACATGCTCCTGCATTCGGGAAGCGGTGTCGCCCGTGGCGCTGATGACGTCCTAATGGAGCTGTCTCTGATGGGTTGGGTGCTTTCGCCTCGTGAGGCGAGCGAAGGTGCTGATTCCAACGAGAGTGCCACCGATTTTCTCGGTGCGATCAGTCCCGTTCAGCAACGGGTGTTAGAGGTGATCAATTGGGACCCCACGCCGACCGGTAAGATCATCGATCGATTGCCGGGTATGAGCGTCGGAATGGTGACGGTTACCTTGGCGGCGCTGGAGGAAGCCGGGGTGGTGCGAAGCGGTGCGGGGTGGTGGGAACGGGTGTGAGACTCCGGCTCACTGTGCATCCGGTTCGCGGGGGACCGGGTGATCAGGTGTGGCGGCGACCGAGGTGTGAGACTCCGGCTCACTTTGCATCCGGTTCGCGGGGGACCGGGTGATCAGGTGTACCGATCAGGGAAGAGCCGTAGCTCAGCTACTTGGGCGCACGTCGACCCTGGTGGCCCGATCGACGGTGGCCGGCTGCCAGCCGGTGGGAGCGTAGGTGAGGTGACCGTAGTTACCCACCAGATGCAGCCACTTGACCATTCCGGGCTCGACCTCGTTGGGGGCGTTCCAGCCCTTGAACTGGAAGCCGTCCCATCCGTTGTAGACCACGAGCTGTCCCGGCCGGACCGATGGCGAGAGCTTGGCCCGCACCACGAAGGAGCCGGCGTCGTTGAACACTTCTACGCTCTGATCATCCTCGATGCCTCGGGCGGCAGCATCCTCGATGCTGATCACCGCGTGGGGCTCTCCCCGATGGGTCTCGAGCAGATCCCGGTGGGCCATGTTCATGGCGTGGACGCTCCACCGGGGATGTCCCGAGGTGAGCTTCAAGGGGAACGGACCGCCCATGGCAGGCGGGTCCCTGTGGCACGGCAGGGCCTCGCCGGCTTCCAGGAACCACGGATGGTCGATGTAGAACTGTGCCCGCCGAGTCAAGGTGGGATAAGGAAGATGCCGCTCGACATGATCGCGCAAAGGCGTGTGAGTCTCGCCTTCGGGGAAAGGGCTCCCCTGCGACAGGGCGAAGGGCAGCACTCCCCAGCCGGTGAAACGGAGATGGCCGTGCCGGCGCATGGTGGCGAGATCGGTGCCGGCCGGCAGGGTCCCTGTATAGGCGCTGTCCCGCAGCATCTCGTCGGCCCGGACCTCGGGATCGGCTAGGTAGCCCGCGAGGGTGTACTGGT
This sequence comes from Actinomycetes bacterium, assembly GCA_021817065.1. Classification (GTDB taxonomy): domain Bacteria; phylum Actinomycetota; class Acidimicrobiia; order Acidimicrobiales; family JAKAVM01; genus JAKAWH01. The sequence goes on along the minus strand of JAKAWH010000018.1, from coordinate 6,066 downwards.
CCCAAAGCTCGTCGTAGCGTCGAACCGTGCCAGTTGCATCGCGGTAGCTCTCCAGTCCGCGTTCCGCGGCACGTTCGGCCAGTGCACGTGCCAATCCGGCGAAGATATCGAACTCGGTACGTGCTTCACCGGCCGGTTCCTGGACCAGGTCCGAGAAGGTGAGGTGCATCACATGCGGCGTTGGAATGTGGAAGTCGATCTTCTCGTAGTGGTTGGTCGCCGGAAGCACCAGGTCGGCGTGCAGCGCGGTGGCGGACATCCGCCAGTCGATGACGGTCACCATGTCGAGCGTGGGCCAGAGATTCTCCATCAGCATCGCCCTACCGCCCCTGGTGCGCCGCAATATATTGCCGCCGCATTCGACAAGGACTCGTGGCCGCCTCTCGGGAGTCAGCTTCACCAAACCGTCCCACCAGCCGGATGCCAGTGCCTCGTCGACATAATCGGAGAAGGGCCGGGTCATCGACGGGTCGCCCCAGTCCTGGCGAGACCAGCGGTCGCGAAAGCCGCAGAACTCGTACCAGAAGAAGAAGGGCGGGACCATGTTGGAAGTGAGCCGGCTCAGCGAGGTGGAAGCGATTTCGCGGGTCATGGTGGGATCGGCGGCTTGAGCTGCAGCCACTAAGCCTTCGATCGCGCCTACCACCATCTCGGTGCCCTCCGGACCGGGGACGCCCTTGGCCATGGTCATGGCAGGCCCGTCGAACATTCCGGCGCTCCAGGAACGGATGCCGGTGCCTTTTTTGCCCCAGTTGCCGGTGAGGGCGACCAACAGGCACAACGATCGCTGGATCAAGTCGCTGTGGAAGAACTTCGAGGAGGCGGCTCCAAGCAGGATCTCGGTACGCCCTTTGGCGACTTTGCGGGCCAGCAAACGGATCACGTCGGGGTGGACGCCACAGGTGCTGGCCACCTCCTCCGGACGGAAGTTGCGGTCCAGATGCCGCCGCAGGAGTTCGAAGACCGGTGCGACCTCAACCTCACCGGCATCGATGGTGGTGACCCGGAAGGTCCCCTCCAGTTCGGGTGGCGGGTCGCCGACGTCCAGCGATCCCCGTGGTGCCGGACGGGCTTCTCCGCCCACCCACTGCTGGAAGACATCGTCCCGCCCTCCTGCTTCGAGATCGCTGTGGCGAAGGAAGCGTTCGGTGTCGGTGCGCACCAGCAAGGAGAGATCCGTCTGGGTGATTACGAACTCTCGGTCGGCCAGGCCCTCCTCCAGGATCACCTGGCACATGGCGAGGGCGAGTGCGCCGTCGTGCCCCGGCTCGACCGGTACGAAGAGGTCGGTGTGCATGGCTGTCGCATTGACGTCCGGCGCCACCAGCACCACCTCGGCTCCCCGGTATCGGGCCTCGGGGACGATGTGGAAATACGGGATACGGGTGTAGGCGGGATTGAGGAACCACACCAGCAGGAGGTCGGCGTGGAACCAGTCGTCCACCGACGACACGATGTTGTACTTGCCGAAGGTCATCTGCAGGCCGACGTCAAAGTCGTTGGTGGTGGCATTGAAGTCGGTGACCGTGCCTCCCAGCATTCCCATGAACCGGTGGGTCGGCACGACGGTGGTCATCTCGGGCGTCCCCTCGTGGACCACCGACTCGGGCCCGGAGGTCTCTATAGCGTCGATCACCGCGTCGGCAAGCATCTTGAGTGCCTCTTCCCAGCCGATCCTCTCCCATTTCCCGCTACCGCGGGGACCGGCACGGCGCATCGGGTAGTGGACCCGATCGGGATTGTCGAGTTGCCGGCTCCACGTAGCGCCCTTGTTGCACCCGGCCGGGTTCAGGTCGGGCACTCCCGGCTCGGTGGCAGCGAAGGTGCCCGAAGGTTCCTCCCGCACCACCTTGCCGTCGCGGACGTAGACGCGGTAGGGGCAGTTGCCCGGATAGCAGTCGACGCAATGGGTGCCCCACTCCACCCGGTCCCATGCCCACCGGGATCGGTATGAACCCTCGCAGGCGGGACTTGGTCTCGGAACCGCCCTGATCGGCAGTCGTACGGGATTCACGGCAGACCTCCCCTGACAGATAGAACACTAAGACGGAAAATATCTCGGTGTCAACCACTCCCCGCCGATCGACCGGGGTGGGTCCGCCGTGAAAGGGAGCTATGCGAAGGGATCCGGTGTTCCCAGTCCGGCGATGAAACCTTCGAGGTTGCCGGCAGCCGCCTCCTTCCCCGCCTGGTCCAGCAGTGAATAGAACTGGTCGTTTCCCATGCGGTCAGCCAGGGACATGGGGATTGCAGGGAAGCTATAACCATCCTTGGGGAGGGGGGGGATGGTCGTCGGCGGGCTTGCGGGCGAGAGCCGCGTCGGTCGCTCTCTGGAGCCTGGCCATCTTCGTACGTTCCCGATCCTCGGCGCGGTCGGCGAATTCGGGCAACACCTCCGCAGCGAAAAGCTCCATCGACTGAATGATGTGTTCATGACGGTTGTATCCAGCTTGGCTGACGAATATGACCTGGTCGACGCCGCACTCCTCCAGACCGCGCAGGTAGGCGCGAATCTGAGCAGGGGTCCCTACCGCGCCGCGCAGTTCATCGAATCCACGATCGACTACCGTCGCGCCCAGTCTCTCTGGGTTGGCGGAGGCTTCAGCCGTCAGAGAAGTCACATATCGGAAACGCCGGGACGGTGCTTTCCGACTAACGGCGGAATGCCGCGTGCATCCGCGGTTTCGATCGTTGTCAACTCGGCAATCTCAGGTGGCTTGCGAATCGCAAGTGTCCGAGAGGTCCACGTCAAGCGCAAGGGTGAGGCACCGGCATCCTCCACCCGCCTTGAGAAACTCGCCCACATCCACCACCACCACGGAAAAGCCCCACGATTCGAGTATTCGCCCCACTCGGGGTGGGCAGGCCGGCATGACCACGACATCGCCCACCACCACAGAGTTGGCGCAGAAGCTCAGCGCTTCCTCGGTGTCGAGAATGAGCGGTTCGGGCACCAGCGACTCGATGACTGCCATTCCATATCGGTCGAAACCGGCAGAGGCGACCATAGCTCGCCGCCCGTTGAGCGGGCAGAAGCAGAGATCGAGGTGGTAGAAGCGATCGTCGGCCAACTCGACCGAACGGGTCGGCACGCCGAGCAGCGATGAGATGGCACCGTGGGTAGAAATATCGGAACGGAAGCGGTAGCCACACACCAGCACTGGTCTGATACCGGGAGAAAAGATCGGTAGCGCGTCACCTGCTCCTTCCTGGCATCCACCAGCGGGTAGCTCCCGAACGTCGTAGCCATTCGAGCGGAACCATGCGGTGTCGAGAGGGGTTTCACCCTGGCGTTGAGGATGGCGGAAGCGTGCGGGCACGAAGGTGCCGCCGCTTACCACGCCAGCGTTGGCAGTGAACACCATGTCGGGTAGTCCGGTCTCGGAAGGCAGCATCTCGACTTCGGCACCAGACGCGGTAAGGGTGGCGACCAGGTTGTCGAACTGGGCACGGGCGAGGTCAGGGTCGGGACCCACCTCTGTGTGCATCCAGGGATTGATCTCGTAGACGACCCCGAAGTTGTCGGGTGGGCACATCAGATACCGCCTGCCCCAGGGCAGAGGAGTCACTTGGCGTCCGTCGGGCATGGCTCGAAAAGACCGATGGCGGACCACTCCGGCGTGTTCAGTCCCGGCACAGGTTGTCCGCTAGCTCGCGGAGGAACAACCCGACATCGGTGACGATGCCGAGGGCCTGGTGGCTTCCCCGATCAGCCAGCTTGGTGACCACCGCTTGGTTGATGTCGATGCAGAATGTCTCCACAGAGGCTGCCAGGAGATTGCCGGTTGCGATGGCGTGCAAGGTCGACGCGAGCATCAGGGCTACCCCCACTCCGGGAAGGTGAGAGCGCATGGCGTCGGCTGCAGCGACCACGTCGGTAATCACGTCGGGAAGCGGTCCGTCGTCACGGACCGATCCCCCCAGGACGAATGGCACGTGGTGGGTACAGCATTCGAACATCACTCCGCCGGTAAGCGCCCCCCGCTTCACCGCCGCTGCGATCGACCCGTGGCGACGGACCTCGTTGATGGCCACCAGGTGGTTGGAGTGGCCTTCTTCACCGGAAGCCTCGCCAGCCATCGAGACACCCAGAGAGGTTCCAAGCATGTTCGACTCGATGTCATGGGTTGCGAATCCGTTTCCGGCAAAGAGGACGTCTATCCACCCGGCTGCAACCAGCCGGGCTAGATCGGGGCCGGCACCGGTATGGATAACTGCGGGTCCGCAGACAGCCAGCACCTTGCCTGGTGGCGTCGCGCGGTGGGCCGCACGGACGCGATCGGCGACTCGGGCCACGATCAAGCCCTTGGGCTTCTCCGACGATGCATCGGAGTTCATGAACTCGAAGGCTGAACGGTCCCGAGCTCGTCGGGGAGGCTCTACTGTCACCCCTCGTTGGCCTACGACCACCGGATCCCCGGGGCGGACGGCGTGCATAGGGACCGCCCGGGCGCCTGTTTCGTCGACCACTAGGGCGCAGTCCATCTCCGGGTAGGAGACTTCGATCCAGGTCCCTCCGATTCGGACCCGGGTCGGTAGATTGGTGGTCGCGTAGAAGCCGGCCGGGAGGACCCCAGCGGTCTCGCAGGCGACGACCTCGGCGTCGGCGTCCCCGACCAGGTTGGCACCCTGGATGTGCAACTCGGCGATCAGCTTGTTCATCGTCTCGGAATCACCGGTGGTGAGCTCGAGGAGCACGCGGGAGGGATCCAGGTTGGTACGCCCGACTTCCATCTCCACGATCCGGTAGTCGGCTTCCCGGGAGATCACCATGTCGAGAACCTTGGGAAGGGTGAGGGAATCCAGAATGTGGCCCGCCAACTCGACGGTCTCGGTGATCATCGCGCGATCCCGGGCCGGCCGGGCAGTGGCGAAGAAGGAGTGAATTGTCGAGCGAAGGTGGTCACGGCATCGTCCCCTCAGATCCGCCCGTGGGGGCGAATCCGTGGCGCATGGTGTTCTCGCTTACCACTCGGGGAATGGTGAACTGGGCAACGTAATCCGGACCGCCTGCTTTGGAGCCGACCCCCGAAAGTCCCGCTCCGCCGAAGGGTTGCCTTCCCACCACCGCTCCGGTGATCGAACGGTTGACGTAGACATTACCGGCCCGTAGCCCGGTCGCAGCCTGGAGGATGTGCCGAGGGGAGCGTGTGACGACGCCGGCGGTCAGGGCATAGTCGGTCCGGTTGGCGAGGGCGAGCGCTTCTTCGAAACTGCCAGCACTGAAGAGCGCCAGCACCGGACCGAAGATCTCGTCGGTGGCGAGTGGGGAATCCGGGTCGACCGCACCGACGATCACCGGCCCGGCGAAGTAACCGGTGGCCGGCACGTCGTCTCGCTCCAGAAGTATCTCCCCTCCCGGATCGCGCCGGTAACGGGCGATTCGTTCGACGGCGGAGGACTCGATCAGGGGGCCCATCTGGGTGCCCATCTCCCGGGGATCGCCGATCGCCAGGGCGCTCGCCGCGCCAACCAATCGCTCAGCGAGGCGGTCGTAGACGGGGCCCACGGCAATGACTCGGGAAGCCGCGGAGCACTTCTGCCCCGAGAAGCCGAATGCCGACCGGATGACGGCCGCCACCGCTTCGTCCAGGTCGGCGTCGGCGTCGACGACGATGGCGTTCTTGCCTCCCATCTCGGAGACCACCTTGCATACCGAGCGCCGACCAGCCTGGCGGCGGGCAGCATTCTCGTTGATTGACAACCCAACTTCGCGCGAGCCGGTGAATGCGATGACGTCGATCCCTGGGTGCTCCACCAAGGTGTGGCCTACCTTTTCCCCGCTTCCGGGAAGGAAGCCGAGGACTCCGGGGGGTAGCCCGGCAGCAAGAAGTGCTTCCACCAGGATGTACGCGCAGGCAGGCGATTGCTCGGCCGGCTTGAGGATGACCGTGTTTCCAGCGGCCAGGGCACCGGTCGTCATTCCCGCCGGGATGGCCAGCGGGAAGTTCCACGGTGCGATCACCGCTACAACGCCCCTCGGGTCGTAAATCAGGCGGTTGGACTCGCCGGGAGGGGAATCGACCCTCCCTCCCATTTCGAGGCGGAGGGCCTCCCTGCCGTAGT
>JAKAWH010000017.1 GCA_021817065.1 Actinomycetes bacterium | reverse complement strand
TGTGGCCGGGTACCGCGTGTGTCAGCGGAGTGGCGACCACCGGACGAGTGGGAAAGGCGACCAGGGCGGCGACCACCGCCACCCACGCCATTGCAGGAGCCAGGCTCCGACCCCCCCTCATGAACAACAGGCGGGTTAGCGGACAGCGCCGAGAAGGAAACGGCTCCCGCCGTTCGCCTTGGCTTCCCGCATCGCTGCGTCTGCTCTGCCGAGAAGATCGTCGAAGCTATGACCGTGCTCGGGGAACACGGCGACTCCCACGCTCGCCGGAACCGAAACGGGTCGTTCGAAGTCGTCGAACGGGATGCCCAGAGCGGAGATGATCTTGTTGGCTACCAGCTCGGCGTCGCGGGGACCACGAACGTGGGGAAGGACGATGGCGAACTGGTCACCGGCGAGGCGCGCAACGACGTCCCCGCGGCGCACCGCCGAGCGCATTATGAGCGCGACCGCCCTCAGAACGTCGTCGGCGCCGACGTGTCCGAGGGTATCGTTTACGTCGCGGAAACGATCTAGATCGACGAAGAGCAGCGCGCACTGGTGGTTCTGGCGCTCGGCGTGGGCGAGAGCACGAACCATCTCGTCCTGGAGCAACCGTGTGTTGGGAAGGCCGGTCAGCGGATCGTGGAGAGCCTCGTACTCGACCTGAGCCAGTAGGCGCGCGTTGGTGAACGCGGGCGCAGCGATGCTGGCGATCCCGGCCAGGCGTTCGGCGAGGGTGGAGTCGGGGCCGATCCGCAGAGCTGAAGGCAATTCCTTCTCCTCTGCTCCGAGGGCCAGGACCGCGAAAAGCTCGTGACGGGAGATGATGGGGACCAGCAGCGCCGACCCCATTCCGGTCAGGGCGAGCATTCCGGCCAGTGCCGGATCGTTCGAGACTCTCTCCACCATCACCGGCTCGGGTGTGCGGGTGAACCGGTTTGCAAGGTGGGGCGCGCGCAGGGCGGGAGAGGTGCCTTGCTGGTCGGGCTCGCCGGCTCGGACGAAGATCTCGTCGGCCGCCTCCCAGAGCAGTACGCAGGAGAGTGTGCACTCGACCAGCGAGCTCGACATCGTCGAGAGGACCCCAGCGACTTCGGAAGAGGTGCGTGCTTGCGCAACTGCCGAAGCCAGCTCCAGAGTCGCACCCAATGTGTCGCCGCGGCGACGTGCCTCGTCGAGAGCCGATGCGGTCTCCAGTGCTGCTGCAGCATGACCGGCGTAGGCCCGGAGACTCCTGTGCTCGTGGGGGAGGAACGAGAATCCTTCTGGATAGAAGACGGCCAGCCGGCCGAATTTGTGCCGGGCGGAAGCGACGTCCACCACCAGCCGGGAGCCACCCTTGACGTCCAGGTCGTTGCCGAGGATCTCGGCGGCGCGTACCCGACCTTCCTGCTCGGTGCAACCAAGGCAGTGGATCCGGAAATCTCGCTCGCCGGGCAGGCGGACTGCCAGCACATATGTGTGCCCGCGGGCAGCCAGAGAGGAGCGCATGACGATGGTCTGCAGCACAGTATCGATGTCTGCTGCGGTGGCCAGATCGGCCGCGGCGGACTCGAGCGACTCGACCCGATCGGTCAACATGGTGATCTGTCGATGCAAGTACTCGATGTGCCGGTCGGGGTCCTCATCCGGACGGGTGGTGGGGTCCCACACGACTTTGTAGATGCAGCGGGAGTCACCCCGCGCCTGGCATTGCACTTCGGTTACATCGGCGGGCTCCATGCCATAGAGCCAGGGGAGTCGGGAAAGCAGCCCGCTGGTATACCCGCAGAAAAGCCGGTCCCGGGTGATCGGGTACTTGGTCCGAGCGGCCACCAGTGCCGAGTTCTGGTCGGCTCGAACCATCTCCATCTCGGTGACGGTGGAGTGTTTCGCGCATATCTCGGAAACGAGAGCGATGATCTCTTTCGGGCCTCCGAGGTTGTGGAGGTAGGCGGCCATTCCCATCGCGTCGGGGGTGGAGACCAGCTCTTCTCCCGCCTTGCGGCCCACCTCCGGGTCGCTCATTACCAGGACCGCCGCGCTGTAGATGGCATGCACCTGGTCGTAGGAACTCCAACTGCTGTAGTCGTTCAGCAGAGCCAAGGGCCGTTTCTCCCCGGCCAGCGCGAGGGTGGCCTCGATCGCGTCCTCTCCTCCCGCCCTCCTGACGTAGGAGAGCAGAGCCCCGATCATGGCGTTTGAGATCTCGCGTGCTTCCCCCAAAGCGGCCTCCCTTGTCTGCCCTTCTTGGCCCCCCTCCGTAGCTGAGTGTACACAGCGCGTGGTGGGATAACAAGAAAGTAGTCTACTCGCCCCCGCTTCCGCTGGCCACCCCTTAGGCTGAGGTGATGCGCTACGGGATGAGCCTTCCTCTGGAGGGGGTTTCACTGGCCGAGCAGCGGGAATGGTTCGCCGAGATGGCCGATCTCGGCTACACCGATCTCTGGTCGTCGGAGGCGAACGGCACCGATGCCTTCGTGCCGCTTGCAGTGGCAGCCGAGAGGGCTCCCACGTTGCAACTCGGAACGGCGGTGGTCCCTGCCTATACCCGCGGGCCCGGCCTGATCGCCATGTCGGCCGCCACCATGGCCGAAGTTGCTCCCGGCCGCTTCACCTTGGGGATCGGCTCGTCCTCCCAGGTGATCGTGGAGCAGTGGAACGACATCGCCTTCGAGGACCCGTATCGCAAGGTTCGTGACATGGTGCGCTTCCTCAAGTTGGCCTTGGCAGGAGAGAAGGTCGATGCCGCCTTCGACACATTTACCGTACGCGGGTTCCGGCTCGCCCGCCCGGTTGAGAATCCCCCGCCGATCCTGGTGGGCGCACTCCGGCCAGGGATGCTCCACCTAGCCGCCCGGGAGGCCGATGGCGCGATCATCAATTGGCTGTCGGCCGACGACGTGTCCCGGGTGGTGCCGGAGGTTGGAGCCGGAAAAGAGATCGTGGCGAGGATCTTCGTCTGTCCGACCGAGGACACCGAGTATGTGCGTCGGGTGGGGCGGCTGCTGGTCAACTCCTACCTTAACGTGCCGGTCTATGCGGCTTTCCATGAGTGGCTCGGCCGAGGGCCCCTGTTGGAGCAGATGTGGGAAGCCTGGCGGAATGGGGATCGCAAGGAAGCGGCCAATGCAGTTCCAGACGAGGTGGTCGATGCCCTCATTGTCCACGGATCGCCGGCGCAGTGCCGTGCCCATATCCGCCGGTATGTGGACAACGGGGTGACTGTGCCGGTGATCGCCCTTTTGCCATTCGGGATCGACCTCCACCAGGCATTCAAGGACCTTTCTCCCGCCTCGCAGTAACCCATGCGGCTCAGTGACGCCGACGCGAACTGGTTCCCACTGGGAATTTTTCAGGAGCCGGGAGTGTTACATGGTTGTGACTTCAGGCAGCCGAGGTGGTGTTTTCACCGCGAATTGCGCTAAAGTTGATCAAGGTTTGCTCCGAAAGAAGAAGTGGAGAGGTACATCTTGATGGAGAGTGAGAAGGAACTCGAGGAGAGAGGTTAGGGAAAATGTCCAGCACGCTGTCCGGGCAAGGGGGTGTCGGCGGAGCGATTGCCTACTACATGTACCTCAACGGGCATTTCGAAGGGATGGTGGATCCGGTCGATGCCGGAGGTTTCGAGGGCAATTGGGCGGATCAAGGACTGAGCACCCCGGTGGTCGCATCGGGTCCGGCTTCGACTGCTCCACAGGGCGGTAATCCGAGTTCGTCCAACCCCCCGGTGGGTCCGGGGACCAATCCTGCCTACGGGGGCAAATCGCCCGGTGGAGGGGCGACGATCCAGCCCAGCCCAACCCCGTCGGTCGATTCCCATGCAGCACAGCTCGAGAGCGGCAAGCCCCCTGCAGTGGTTCTTGGCGGCCAATCACCTGGGGGCAAGACCCCGGCGGTGACCTTGGGAAACGGCCAGGTGGCAACCGGAGGCGGTAAGCAGGCGCCAGTAGGTAATCCAGCAGGTCTGACCACCCCGGCTCCGCAGCCGGGAGTCGGTACTGGTTTCAGGGTTGACATTAAGTTGTAACAGGCACGCTCTCGTTATATCGCGAAGAACCCGCCCTTTCGGGCGGGTTCTTCGCGATCGTCGCATCCGGCGTGAGCCGTCCTGGTGGGCAGGTTCTGCGCCCGGAGTGCCGGTTGCTCAGAGAGTGATCGATTGCAGCTTGGCTTGTAGATCCTTCTGGGCGTCGTTTGGCGCCGGTGCCGCTTGGAGGGCCATCAGCTTGGTCATGTCGCCCTCCACCTTGATCTGCCCCGACATGAACGCTTGGATCGCGGCCTGCTGGTTGCCCTCGATGAAGATGGACTTTGCGACGTCGAAGGGAACTGTGACCTTAGTGGGAGCGGTCGCGTTGAGTCCCCGTTCGTAGTTTCCTCCGTTCAGGTGGACTTCCTTCTCCCCGTCAGGACCGCCGGTCACCACAATGTTGACAGTCAGGTCCCTGAGGGTCACCGGGATAGCGTCGTCCCCTGCGCCGGCGCGGATCTTGTCCACTTCGGCGAACCAGTCGTCGGAGAGGAAATTAAATGCCATGGGTTGCTCCTCGCTCATCGGTATTCCGGTCCTTGTGTTCCGGTGCCGTCACCGTCGACGGTACCTCAAATCTTGACCAGATGGTCAATAGAAATCAAACTCGCCGGCCCTTCCCTGCCGTATGCCGCTCCCCTTGGCCCGGCGGTGCGGTCCCGCTCCCCTTGGCCCGGCCGCTCCCCTTGGCCCGGCGGTGCGAATGGCGGAGCCTCTAGGCTCGGCCCTGCGATGATGACGGAGCAGGAGGACCTTGCTACCAGCTCTGCACCCGAGGACACAATGGCGGGACAGTCGTCGGAGGATTTCGACGACGTCGGGGTCCCGGACGACGAAGATGTCGAGGTCCCGGACGACGAAGATGTCGAGGTCCCGGAAGAGGCAGCCCCACCGGTGGTGGCGGTTGTGGTTACCCGTGACCCTGGGCCATGGTTCGAAGAGTCGCTGGGGTCCCTGCGGGATCAGGACTATCCGAACCTGACCATCATTGTTATCGACGCGGCCAGTGCGGAAGATCCCACCGAGAGGGTGGCCGAAGTGGTTCCGAAAGCCTTCTTTCGCCGTCTGGAGGGCGACAGCGGTTTCGGCGCCAGTGCCAACGAGGTGGCGGGAATGGCTGAAGGCGCCACCCATTTCGTCTTCTGCCATGACGACGTGGCCGCCGACCCGAGTGCAGTTCGCCTCATGGTGGAAGAGGCATTCCGCTCGAACGCGGCGGTAGTCGCGCCGAAGATGGTCGCTTGGGAGGACCCGACCCGCCTCTTGAGCGTTGGGATGAACGCGGACAAGCTAGGTGCACTGGCCGACCGGTTGGTGCCGGGAGAGCTGGACCAGGAGCAGCACGATTCAGTCCGGGACGTCTTTGTGGCGCCGGGGGGCTTCACTCTCATCCGTGCCGACCTTTTCGCCAACCTGGGTGGCTTCGACCCTCTGATAACCATGTTCGGGGAAGACCTCGACTTTTCCTGGCGTGCTCAAGTCGCCGGTGCCCGGGTGGTGGTCGCCCCGGGTGCGCGGGTGCGCCACATTGAAGCGACTCGCAGCGGAACTCGCTGGAGGGATCGAGCCGGATCATCGGAGGAAATCCGGGCACTCGCGCGCCGCCACGAGCTCCGCACGCTGCTCAAGTGCTACGGAGCGTGGAGCCTTCTCCGAGTGCTTCCCCAAGCAGTTGCCGCATCGGTTGCCGAGGTCCTCATATGCCTGGTGACCGGCAAGCTCGAACGGGCGAGGTCAGTTGTCGGCGCCTGGATCTGGAACCTCGGCCGGCTCGGCTCGCTGCGCCAGGATCGAAGGCAGGTGCAGGCCAGTCGTCACATATCCGACCGGGACGTCCGGGAGTTCCAGGTGGGGGGGTTCGCACGGGTCTCGTCATTCACCCGCCGCCTTGCAGCTTCCTATGCGGGTGTTCACCACCTGTCCCTGCACGGCGTCGAAGTGAGAAGGGAGGATCAGGGCGACGAATCGGCAATCTCCATAGGTGGCAGGTGGGATTTCGGGCTTCCTGACTGGCTTTCCCTGGTGTGGATAGGCATCGGCATTCTGCTCTTCTTCGGGATGCGCCATTGGGCCACCGCCGCGTTGCCCTCCCTCGGGCAACTCGGTCACCTTCCCTCCTCCCTGACTTTGGTTCACCGCTACCTCGATGGGGGACAGGTTCCCGCCACGGGCGCGTACAGCCCGGCGCCTCCGGTTGTGGCCCTGCTCGGGATCTCGTCGACCGTGCTCTTCGGTGCCACCGGATTCGTTCAGAAGCTGCTCTTCCTGGGTGCCCTGCCCGGTGGGGCGTTGGGCGTCTACCGGTTGGGTCGCTCTTTCGGCGGGAGGATACCCCGGCTGCTCGCCACCGCCGCATATCTGGTGGTTGCCCTGCCCTACGATCTCTTCTCCGCCGGTCGCCTGGAGGCGTTGGTGGCCTACGGAGCCACCCCTTGGTTGGTTTCGCGGTTGTTCCGGGCCTGGAGGACCGAGCCTTGTGAGGCGGAGGGCCAGGTCGGGTGGAGGGGAAGGATCGCTTTCGGGATTCTCATGGCGCTCGTTTCATCGGTGGCGCCCGGAGAAATTGTCGTTCTAGGCATCGTTCTCATAGGGACCGGCCTCGGGTCGCTGGTCGTCGGTGGTATCGCCGGGTGGGTCCGTTCGGTGGGGCTGGTAGTGACCGGGACCGCGGTAGCCGCAGTTCTCCTCGGTCCATGGCTTCCAAGCTTCCTCGGTCCGTGGCACGCGCTAGTTCCCCTGGTTGGTCAGGGGGGCCCAGCATGGTCGGCGCCCGGGTTGGGAGCATTCGTGCGGTTCGACCTGGGATTCCTGGGTGGTGGGATCGCCGGGTGGGCGATGCTGGTGCCCGCCGGGCTGGCGGTCGCGGTCGGTCTCGGCTGGCGTTTCCGGTGGGCGGTCCGGATGTGGGGAGTGATGGTGGTGTCCTGGCTTTCCGCCTGGGCCGGGGCGCACGGCTGGCTGGGGGGGACAACCATGGATCCGTCGCTCTTCCTCGTACCGGGTGCCATTGCCATGGCGGTGGCGATCTCTCTGGGGGCTTCCGCCTTCGTGACCGACCTCTCCTCGCACCGGTTCGGCTGGCATCAGGCGGTCGCCGCGGCATCGGCGATGGCACTCACCATCGGTGCCTTGCCGGTGGTCGCCGCTCTGGTGAGTGGCCAGTTCGGCCTCCCGATCACAGGGTGGGGAGAGATGCTGACCGCGGCGAACACTGGCGCGCCCGGGCTCACCCTGTGGGTCGGGGACCCTCGTGCACTGCCGTCTGGCTCGTGGGTGCTGGGACCCGGTGTCGCCTACGCGATCTCCCCTGATGAGGTCCCCGGCCAGACCGATCTGTGGGTCCCGGTAGATCCCCGCCGAGCTGCTCGTGTCGCCGCGGCGGTGGAGCGGGCGCATGCGGGCCTCACCTCTCGCCTCGGTCATGATCTGGCTGCCCTGGGAGTGACCAAGGTGGTGGTTCCACTCCAGCTGGCGCCCGGAAGCGCTGCCAGCCGGTTCCCTCCGCCCGCCTGGGTAATGTCCAGCCTGCAATCCCAGGGCGATCTGTCGAGCATCCCGGTCGACCCGTCGGTGGAGGTCTTCTCCGATCACGACGTCGCGATCACTGCGGCAGGTGCGGCGACCCGTTCGACCAAAGCCCCTTCCTATCGGTGGGCGGAGCTCGCCGCGCAACTCGCTGCCTGGTCCGTGGCGGTGTGGTGGGTGGTGCTGGCGTGAGCGATCCGGCTCCCGAGCCCGCGGACGTTCCAGATCAGCGCCGCGCCGGGCCAGCAGATCAGCGCGCGGGGCGAATGCGCCTGGCAGTCTTTGCGGGGATCGCTCTGGCACTCGCCGTGCCGGCGGGGTTGGGGGCGCGGCGGGTCACCGACGGGTCGCTATCCGAACTGGAATCCTCGGCATCGTCGCAGATGCCGAGGGAGGCGCTCGCCGCCGCCACGTCATCGAGTTGGTACTGTGCAGGTCCCCGTGGAGAATCCGGGACGACGCCGGGTTTCGTGGATATCGCCAATCGGTTGCGACGAGAGGTGCGCGGTAGCGTTTCGTGGCAGAACGAGTTCGGCCCTCCGGTTGTAGCAGCTTTGTCGGTGCCCGCGTCCTCCCAGGTGGCTCTGGCTTCGCCGATCACCAAAGGATCTTTTTCCGCGGCCGACGTGGAACTGGAGGGGGGCCGATCGTCCGCCTGGCAGGCATCGGGAGGTCCCGGAGGTGAAACGGTGGGCCCGTGCTCGCCGTATACCGCTGCAAACTGGTACTTCGCCGGAGGCGATGCAGACGGGGAGGATCGGCTCATCTACTTGCTTTTCAATCCCACCGCAACCGATGCGACGGCAAGCATCACCTTTGCGAGCAGTGGGGGGGTGATCGCGGATCCGGCCTACCAGGGTCTCTTCGTTCCGGCCCACGCGTTGGTCGAGGAGGATGTCTCAGCCCGACTTTTCAGCGACGGCGCGGTGGGAACATCGGTCACCTGCCGGAGGGGGAGCGTGGTGGCGTTCCAGGTCGAATTGCGACCTCCGAGTCGTTCGTCGGTCACGTCACCGGCGCGACCGGCCGGAACCGGAGCGGTCGATGTCGTCCTGGGGGCTCCGTCGGCTGGTCCGGTGTGGTACTTCCCCGAAGGGACCACCACACCCTCGACCCCCGAGCACCTCTACCTCTACGACCCGGGCTCGACAGCGAGCACGGTCCGGGTGAAAGTGGGTCTCGATGCGGGGGAGGCATCTCCCCTGACCGTCTCGGTTCCTGCCGACTCGGTGGCGGATGTCGACATGTCCGGCCAGCCACGCATTCCCGCAGGAGTTGGTGAATCGATTTCGGCGGTGGTGACCCACGGGTCGCCGGTCGTGGCAATGCAGGCCGTCGGAACCCCTCCGCCCTCAACGATGTCGACCGCCCTCGAAACCGTGTCGAACGGTGGGACTGCTTCTCCCTGGCTCTCCACCGTGCTGGGGGCCCGGGTGGCATCCCGCCATTGGGTGCTGGCCGGCATGCCTCCTTCGATCACCCGGTCCGGTGGCGGTGCCGCAGGGGGGACTGAGGCCACCGGGTCTGGAGATTCACGGCCGGCGTCGGCCGGCGGACCGGAGCTGGGAGGTGGCGGCGGACCCGGTCTGTCGATCGCAATCCAGAATCCCGGGCGCAGGCGGGTCTCCGTGTCGGTGTCCCGGTTTGGCGAGCCGGGCTCCCTTCCCGGAATGGGACACATCGTCATCGGCGCCGGGTCCCACGCCTACTTCGGAGTGGGGGTCGAGTCGGGTATGGCCCTCTTGATCACCTCGACCGGACCGGTGGTATCCGAGGAGCAGTGGGTGGTGGTGGGGCTGCCCGGATGGACTGCGTCGGCAGGTGTGCTGGGATCTGGCTAGGCGTTCTCGTTCGCCTCGTCGGGTCGATTGGCCGGTTCGGCGACGGAGGAGGAAGTAGGACTCTTCGACAGGGAGACCACCTTGCCGGTCGCCTCGTCGACCAATCGGGCCACTTCGTCCCCGTCGATGGTCTCCTTCTCCAAGAGAGCAGCAGCCAACGCCGCCAAGCCCTTCTTCAGGGAGGACAGCACGGCATGTGCCCGCTCCTCCTGCTCACGCAGGATCCTCTCCACCTCCTCGTCGATCACCCTGCTGGTGTCCTCCGAGTAATCGCGCGAGTGCATCAAGTCCTCACCCAGGAACACCAACCCCTGGGATCCCCAGGCCATCGGTCCTATCCGGTCGCTCATTCCCCATTCCCGCACCATCTTCCGGGCAAGCTCGGTGGCGGAAACCAGATCGTTATTCGCGCCGGTGGACAGGTTCCCGTAAATGAGCATCTCGGCCACCCGCCCGCCCATCCGGACTGCCAGTGAGTCCTCGATGTACTCGCGTGGGTAGATGTGCTTCTCCTCGATTGGCAGCTGCTGGGTGACCCCGAGGGCCATCCCGGTGGGGAGGATGGTCACCTTGTGGACCGGGTCGGCCGAGTCCAGGGCGTAGGCGAGCACGGCGTGGCCGCCCTCGTGGTAGGCGATCCGCTCCTTCTCCTCGTCGGAGAGTACGAGCGAGTCCCGGCGTTGTCCCATTAGGACCCGGTCGCGCGCGGCTTCGAAGTCGATCATCTGCACGGTCACCGATCCGCGCCGAACCGCATGGAGGGCGGCCTCGTTGACCAGGTTGGCCAGATCGGCCCCGGACATTCCCGGCGTGCCGCGGGCTACCACGTCGAGATCTACATCTGCGCCGATCTTCTTGTTCTTGGAGTGCACGCGGAGGATCGGAAGGCGCTCATCCAGGTCTGGCAGCGGAACCACTACCTGGCGATCGAATCGGCCGGGACGCAGGAGGGCGGGATCGAGAATGTCGGGCCGGTTGGTGGCGGCGATCATGATGATGCCCTCGGTAGCTTCGAAGCCGTCCATCTCCGAGAGCATCTGATTGAGCGTCTGCTCCCGTTCGTCGTGGCCACCGCCCAATCCAGCACCCCGCTTGCGGCCGATGGAGTCGATCTCGTCGACGAAGACGATCGCTGGTGCTTGCTTACGGGCGGTCTGGAACATGTCCCTCACCCGTGAGGCACCCACCCCGACGAACATTTCCATGAAGTCCGAGCCGGACACGGAGAGGAAGGGAACGCCAGCCTCGCCGGCCACCGCCCGGGCGATAAGGGTCTTGCCGGTTCCTGGGGGACCGACCAGGAGAATCCCCTTGGGGATCTTCGCCCCGATCTCAGCGAATCGGCTGGGGTTCTTCAGGAAATCGACCACCTCGGCGATCTCCTGCTTGACCCCGGAATAGCCGGCCACGTCGTCGAAGGTGGTCCGGGGCCGCTCTGTGGTGTAGAGCTTGGCTCGGGACCGGCCGATCGAGGAGATAGCCGACATCTGTCCTTGGGCGGATCGGCGCATTACCCACCAGAAGACCCCGAAAATCAGGAAGAGAAAGATGTAGGGGATGATCGCCTGCCACAGGGCGCTGGAGGATGTCGGAGGGAACCGCACATCCACGCCGTGGGAACGGAAGGCGCTCTCCTCGTCGGAGGTGGGCGGATTGGGTCCGTCGACGGAATAGGCGATCTTCCCCTTGAGGTAGCCGGTAATCTGCCCGGTCGCATTATTGATGACAGCGGTGGACACTTTGGACTGGGTCACGTCGGACATCAAGGCGGAGTAGGAAAGGGAAGCAGCCGGGGTGCGCGGCTGGACTCGCGACCAGATGAACGCCACCACCAGTACCGCCAGCACCGCTGCGAAGAGGATCCGAACCCAATTCTGGTCGGGACCGCTCCCGGCAGGGCGCGGGCTGCCGTCGCGGCTGAAGCGGGGATCGGGAGGCTGCATGCTCATGACTCACCTATCGTAGGCGACCACTGTGACATCTCCCCCTCCACAACCCCCCGATCGCTCTGGGCATTCCTGGGGACTGGGAGAGGTCGTCGGAGGGGCTCTGGTGGGATACGTCCTGGCGATCTTCTTGGAGACTGTGGCACAAATCGCATGGGGAGGGTCCGGCGCGCACGGTAATCAGGTGCCGGTGGGTAGCTCGGAGAGCTTGGCGGTAACCGCGGTGGGCCTGGTCGGCCTGTGGATCGGCCTCGCTGGGTCGGTCGTATTTGCCAGCCGTACCAAGGGAACCCGATCGATTAGGACTGATTTCGGCCTCCGTTTCCGTCCATCCGATCTCCCGGTCGGGGTCGCCATCGGGGTCGTCGGGCAGCTCGCCCTGGTCCCGTTGCTCTACCTTCCATGGGAGGCCGTCGACCACACTCTGTCCCGGCGACTCTCCCAACCTGCACACCGCCTTGCCGGCGGCTATCACGGAATTGATCTGGCCATAATCGGCCTCCTGGTCAGCGTCGGGTCTCCGTTCGTCGAGGAGCTCTATTTTCGAGGATTGCTCCTCTCTTCCCTCCAGCGCCGTCTCGCGCCCTCGGGTTCGGGGCGGGGCATCGTCCTGGTGGTGGCCGGGGACGGCCTCCTCTTCGCTCTGTTCCATTTCGAGCCCCTCCAGTTCCTAGGCTTGGCAGCTTTTGGGATTGTGCTCGCCGGGCTAATGGTAAAGACTGGCAGGCTGGGCACCACCATCGTGGCTCATGCCGCCTTCAACGCGGTGACGGTGATCGCCCTTGCTGCCGGCCACGGTTAATGGAGGAGGAGGGGATGATCTCTCCTGAGCAACCCGAGTCCGGGGAATCGGAGTTACCTCGGGTCGTTGAGCCCCGCTGGTCCTCTCCGCATGAAACAATCGTCACCACGATGACCAGCCAGGTGGCACCGCCGCGCTCGCAACCGGACTCGGGTGGAACCGGGATCGATGAGGGTACCGGGAAGACCACCGTCTCTCGACGGTGGCCGGCATACCGGTTTCCCCCGCTTCGGTGGCCCACCGCTTCGGGGTGGGTGACTGCATTCGCCCTGGCGGCGATGACGGTGTTCGTGGTCGTCCAGCTCCACCCCGACGTCCTCTTCTCGGGCACCCTGACCGACGGAGGCGACATGGGGGCGCATGTCTACCTGCCCTGGTTCATGCGCCATTCCCTGTTGGGCCAAGGTCGGATCACCGGATGGAGTCCGGGCTGGTACGCAGGCTTCCCCATCTTCACCTTCTACTTCCCCCTGCCCAGCTTGTTCATAGCCTTGGCGAGCTTCGTGATCCCCTATGGGGTCGCGTTCAAACTGGTAACCGCCTCGGGGTTGGTGATCATGCCGATTTCGGCATGGGCGATGGCAAAGCTCGCCGGGTGGAAGCCGCCGGTGCCGGTCGCTATGGCCGCGGCAACCCTGCCATTGCTCTTCGAGCGGTCCTTCACCATCGACGGGGGCAACATCGCCTCGACCATGGCGGGGGAGTACTCGTTCGCCATCAGCCTCTCGGTGGGGTTGATCCTGCTCGGCCTGGTGGCACGCGGCCTGGACACCGGTCGGCACCGGGCACTGGCAGCAGTGCTCTTCGCGGTGGTGGCGATGTGCCACGTGCTCCCGGCGATGTTCATCGCGGCCTGTGCTGTCCTGCTCCTGCTTCTCCAGATGGGGCGCCGAAGGCTGTGGTGGGGACTGAGTGCAGGACTGACCGGATCGGCACTCACTGCGGTGTGGCTGCTCCCCTTCGAGTGGCGGATCGGATACTCCACCGACATGGGATGGAGCCCGGTAACCGACTACGCCAAGTGTCTCTTTCCCTACAACGCCACCTCCCAGTGCACCACCACCCCCCACTCGGAGGTCATCGCTTTCGGGTGGTTCGTCGGCCTTGCAGCAGTGGGGGCAGTGATCTCCGTCGTGCGCTGGGCGATATCGGTGAGGAAGGGCGGGTGGGGAAGTGGCTGCCCGCACCGCCTCGGGGTGGTCCTGGCGGTGATGGGTGCAGCATCGGCGGGCGCTTTTGTCCTTGCGCCGGCCAGCGCGGTCTACAACGCCCGGGCGCTGCCGTTCTGGTTCCTGTGCGTGTACCTCCTCGGTGGTGTCGCCATCGGCGAGGCGGCAGCGGGGGCCGGCTGGTTGTGGCGCTGGTCGACGCTCGGGCGCCTGGCAGCGAACTGGTGGATCGGTGCGGACCTGAGGCCCCCACCCGGCGTGGTGCCCGGATCCGAGCTATCCCATCCCGGAGCAGTGACCGGTGACCAGGCCGATTCACCGCCGGCTCCGGAGACTCCACTTGCCTATCCCCCCAAGACCTGGCATCCCGGTGCGCTGGCGGGAGCGATCTTCGTAACACTTCTCGCGCTCTACTACGTAGCTCTACCCCTTCGGATCGTCACCTGGCTCCCGGGCACCGTACCGGTGGCACAGAAGAGCTTCGTTCCCGCCTGGGTGGATTGGAACTACAGCGGATACCAGTCGCGAGCCACCTGGCCCGAGTACCACGGGTTGATGACAACCATGAGCAACGTAGGCGCCTCCGATGGATGCGGACCGGCGATGTGGGAGTACGATCCGTCGGAGAATAATTTCGGCACTCCCATGGCGCTCATGCTCCTTCCCTACTGGACCAACGGTTGCATCGATTCGATGGAGGGCCTTCTCTTCGAGTCGTCGTCGACCACCCCGTACCACTTCATCAACCAGGCGGAGCTCTCCGACAGCCCATCTGAGGCGATGCGCAACATCCCCTATGCCGGCATGGATGTGCCCCTGGCGGTGGGGCACCTCCAGCAACTCGGAGTACGATATTTGATGGCCTACACCTACGACGTGGTGAGCCAGGCCAAGATCAATCCGAACCTGCAGTTGGTCGCGACCAGCGGACCGTGGACGGGTTCCCAGTCGATTACCGGGAATCCGATCACCTGGTCGATCTTCCGGGTGAAGGGATCCTCGACGGTGACCCCCCTGGCCGATCAACCGGCAGTGATGACCGGACCAGGTGCGGGAGCGACCGGCAACGCGTGGCTCGACGCATCGATGGCCTGGTACACCGACCAGGCGAAGTGGAACGTAGTTCTCACTGCCGACGGCCCCGCCTCCTGGCAGCGGGTGAAGGTGGTGACCGCGCCGCAATCGGCCTCGTCGAGCAACTCGGGTCCCATTGCGGGGGCCGGGACCACTCTCGGCACTCCTAGCCCGGTACCCCTTCCGCCGGTCCATGTCAGCCATCTGGTGGTGAGCACCCATTCGATGAGTTTCGACGTGGACCGGATCGGCGTTCCCGTAGAAGTCCGGACCTCCTATTTCCCCAACTGGAAAGCGTCCGGCGCAACCGGGCCCTACCGGGCCACGCCGAACGAGATGGTGGTGGTGCCGACCTCTCACCATGTGGTGGTGTATTACGGCTACACCCCGATCGACCTTCTCGGATGGCTGCTTACCCTGGCCGGTATCGCCGCGGTAGTGGCGATGGCACGGCGCAGGCCAATTGCTATGCCGGCAGGCCGGGCGGCGACCGGTATCGTTCCCGGCGTCTCCTCCCCGCCACCTGGATGGGGGACAGGGATGGACTCCGCCGACGTGGTCCCCGGTAAGCTCGATCCCGGCATGGGCAAGGCGAATGAGCAACCCGGCGCGCTCGGCGCGATCTTCAAGGCATACGACGTTCGGGGCACTGTGCCCGATCAGCTCGACTTTCCCACCTGCCGCGCTATCGGAGTCGGTTTCGCTCTCTTCCTGAGAGTCTCGGGCAATCTCGGTGCCTCCAACCGGGTCCTCGTTGCCAGAGACATGCGCGAATCCGGGGTCGAGCTGGCCGGTGCATTCATGGCGGGTGTGCGTTCCCAGGGCGTCGACGTGGTCGACCTGGGACTGGCCTCCACCGACATGGCCTATTTCGCCTCCGGCAAGCTCGATGCTCCTGCCGCCGTCTTCACCGCGTCGCACAATCCGGCTCGATATAACGGGATCAAGTTCTGCCTCTCCGGGGCGCGCCCTATCGGTGTCGAAACCGGATTGGCCGAGATCGAGAAGATCGCCGAGAGCCTGCTGGGTCCGAACGGGCCGAGCCCGAGCCCGGTCGTGGGCGGTGCCGACAGTGCGGTGGGAGTGCATACGCCACCATCCGGGTCGCTGGTTTCGATGAACATGCTCGATGCGTTCGCCGACCATGTTCGCTCGTTCGTCGACGTGTCGGCGCTGGAGGGACTCACCATCGTCGCCGATACGGCCAACGGAATGGGAGGGCTGGTGGTCCCGGCCGTCTTCTCCGGCATTCGTGCCGAGCTGGAGATACTCTTCCCCGAGCTGGACGGTACTTTTCCCAACCATCCCGCCGACCCCATTCAGCCCGAGAACCTGACCGCCTTGATCGACCGGGTGGTGGAGACCGGTGCGGACGTCGGTCTTGCATTCGACGGCGATGCCGACCGGGTGTTCCTGGTCGATGAAAGAGGGAATCCGGTATCAGGCTCCCTCACGACAGCGATGGTCGCCAAGTCCATGCTCGACAAGCATCCTGGAGCGACCGTTCTCTACAATGCCATCTGCTCCAAGACCGTGCGCGAAGTGATCTCGGAGAATGGCGGTACCGGCATTCGGACTCGGGTCGGCCATTCTTTTATCAAGGCAATCATGGCGGAGACGGGCGCTGTGTTCGGGGGCGAGCACTCCGGCCACTACTACTTCCGCGAGAACTACCGAGCCGATTCCGGCTTGGTCGCAGCGCTGGTGGTTCTGGAGATGCTGGCCGAATCGGGCAAACCGCTCTCGGAGCTCTGCAAGCCATTCGAGCGGTATGCCGCCTCCGGCGAGATCAACAGCGAAGTTGCCGATCCAGCCGCGGTGATCGAAGCGGTGGAAGAGAGCTTCCGGGGGCGAGCGGGGGTAACCATGGATCATCTCGACGGCCTGACTGTCGATATGAACTCGTGGTGGTTCAACCTCCGCCCTTCCAATACCGAGCCGTTACTCCGGTTGAACCTGGAGGCGCCGACAACCGAGGAGTGCGATGAGCACGTCGAAGAGGTGCTCGGCATTGTCAAACACGAAGCCGGCGCTCCCTCCCGTTCCGGAGGGTTGTTCGGGCTCAAGCCACGAGGAGGTAGGAAATGACCCTGGACCCGATGTTGCTGGAGATTCTGGCCTGTCCTGAGGACAAGGGCCCGCTCCTGTACTTCGAGGACGAGTCGGTTCTCTACAATCCGCGCCTCAAGCGCGCCTACGAGATCCGCGATGGCATCCCGGTCATGCTGATCGAGGAGGCGCGCCAGGTCGACGCGACGGAGCACGAGCGCTTGATCGCCAAGGCGGAAGAAGGGGGAATCAAGGAGAACTGGACTTCCTCGTGATCGAACTTGCCGTCGATTCACTGGGAATGGTTCAGGCTGTTTTCGGTTTGGCCGACCAGCTGGCCGAGGCAGCCGACCGTTCGCGGACGGTCGAAGGGCTTCCGGACCACGACGACATCGAGAACGTAGTCGTGCTCGGCATGGGCGGTAGTGGTGTTGCCGGCGACGTGATGGCGGCGGTTGCCGCTCCATTCATGGCGGTCCCGGTCATCGTCTCCAAGTCCTATGGCACACCAGCTTTCGTGGGGCGCGGTTCGCTCGTATTCGCAGTCTCCTTTTCCGGGAATACCGAGGAAACCCTCGAAGCGGTTACCGAAGCGTACGAGGACGGAGCCCGCATCGTCGCGGTAACGAGCGGAGGAGAGCTGGGCCGCCTGGCAGGTGAGTGGGGCGTGCCCCGGATCGACGTGCCGACCGCCATCCCCCAGCCGCGGGCGGGAATCGGTGCCATGTCGATTCCTCCGCTCATGGTCCTGGAGCAGGTTGGACTCTTCCCGGGTGCCAGCAGGTGGGTGGACCTGGCTGTTAAGCAACTGCGTTCCCGAAGCGAGGAGCTGGCGGGGGAATCGAGCATCGCGGCGACGATTGCCAAGCGAATCGGTCGGACCATTCCTCTCGTCTACGGCACCGACGGCATCGGGGCGGCTGCCGCGCTCAGGTGGAAGAACCAGGTGAACGAGAATGCCAAGTGCCCGGCGTTCACCGCCGTCTATCCGGAGCTTTGCCACAACGAGCTGGCCGGCTGGGGGCAACACGGCGACGTGACTCGCCAGGCGATTACTCTGGTGAACCTGCGGCATGACGAGGAGCATCCGCAGGTGTCCCGGAGGGTGGAGCTGGTTTCGCTGGGTCTGGAGGAAGTGGTCGCGGCAATCTGCGAAGTTCGCGCATCCGGCGAGGGGGGACTTGCCCAACTCTTTGACCTGATCTTCATCGGAGACGTGGTCTCCCTCGAGATGGCCGGATCCGAAGGGATTGATCCGGGCCCCATCCCCGTCCTCGACGACATCAAGAGACAGTTGAGGTCCTGACCGGACCCCCGCTGCCAGAGCTGGCGGCTGTAGGCTGGCCCACTTCGCATAGCTCCCAAGGCGGATGCGTCGGTTCCCCACAGGAAGCCTCCCCAGAGACAGATACCAGACAAGAGAAAGCAGAACCGTGGATTACGACATCGCCGACATTTCCCTAGCCGACCTGGGGCGCCAGCGCATCGCCTGGGCTGACTCCACCATGGGAGTGCTGTCCTCGATTCGTGAGCGGTTCGCCAAGGAGAAGCCCCTCGAGGGGGTCGTGGCGGCAGCGTGCCTGCACGTGACAACCGAGACTGCCAACTTGCTACGCACGCTCAAGGCGGGGGGCGCCACGGTGATCGCGTGCGCCTCCAATCCGTTGTCGACCCAGGACGACGTGGCTGCATCCCTGGTTGCCCACGAGGAGATACCCGTCTTTGCCATCAAGGGCGAGAGTACCGAGGTGTATTTCCGCCACATCGATGCGGTCCTGGATGCCGGTCCGACCATGACCATGGACGACGGCTGTGACCTGGTCTCGCGTTTGCACTCCACCCGGCCGGATCAGACCTCCCGCGTGGTCGCCGGAACCGAGGAGACCACAACCGGAGTGATCCGCTTGCGCGCCATGGAAGCCGAGCGCGCTCTCAAGTACCCGATCGTGGCAGTCAACGATGCCGACACCAAGCACATGTTCGACAACCGTTATGGCACCGGGCAGTCCACTCTGGACGGGATCATCCGCGCGACCAATATCCTCCTGGCAGGAAAGACTTTTGTCGTTGCAGGATATGGTTACTGCGGCAAGGGATTGGCGAATCGGGCACGGGGGATGGGCGCCCAGGTCGTCGTCACCGAGGTGGACCCGCTGCGTGCCCTCGAAGCGGTGATGGACGGCTACCGGGTCGAGCCGATGGCGCAGGCCGCGCTCGAAGGTGATGTTTTCGTTACGGTGACCGGCAACCGGGACGTCCTACGCCCGGAGCATTTCCGGATGATGAAGGACGGGGCCATCGTGGCCAACTCGGGGCACTTCGACATCGAGATCGACATCAAGAGCCTCGTCGAGATGAGCGAGGGCAAGCGGAGAGAGGTCCGGCCCCTGGTCGAAGAGTTCCTGGTGTCCGGCAAGCGGATCATCGCCATTGCCGAGGGTCGCCTGGTGAACCTGGCCACGGCGGAGGGTCATCCGGCCGCGGTGATGGACATGAGTTTCGCCAACCAGGCGTTGGCTGCAGAGTGGGCGGTGAAGAACGCGTCCAGCCTGACGCCTCGTGTCTACGATGTTCCGCCCGAGATCGACCGGGAGATCGCCAGGCTCAAGCTGGAGACCACCGGGGTGGAAATCGATCGCCTCACCCCGGCACAGGAGGAATACCTTGCATCCTGGACGACCGGGACCTGATCGCCGGCCCCGGAATCGCCTCGATTACCGCCTGACTTCGGCACCACCCTCTGTAGCGCGATCGCAATAATTCTCTCGGAGACTTTTTCGTCCGGCCGGCGTAGAATTCTCGTGATGGGTCGCGTACGGGTCTGTGGTTGCAAGTCGATGCCAGCCGCGGGCGAAACGACCCACATAAGGCAACATTCGTTGCTGAGCATGGCGCGGTTTAGAAGTAAGCCCTGCCGTCCGTTCCTCCCCGCCGGGGAGGCCGGGCGCGAAGAGGGGAAGCCGGCCACCCACGGTACCGCTGGGCTATGCGAGGCCAGGTGCTCCACCCTGTCGGGACATCTGGTCGACCTTGCCGCCGGGAACCGGGCCGGGCAGCCTCGCAGCAGGCGAGTGTGGGGGCAAAGACCAGGTCAGCCGTACGCGACCCTTATGTGAGTACCTGAAATGACATAGATCGCCCGGCTGCCGGGCGATCACCATGACCTAGCCGAATATACGTGACTGGAGGTGACAGCATGGACGTCGAGGTGAGCGGGAAGAATCTGCATCTCACCCGAGGGCTCATCCAGACCGCCGAGGACAAGGTTGCCCGGCTGGGACGGTACGTGGGCGGGGTAGAGCGGGCGGAAGTCCGCTTCACGGAAGAGAAGAACCCCCGCATCGCCGATAAGGATGTATGCAACCTGGTAGTAGTAGGAGCACGGCGGCGGGTCATCCGCGTCAAGGCAGCAGGTCCGGCGCCCGGGGCGGCGCTCGACCGGGTCTTCGGCAAGGCGATTCACCGGGTGGAGAAGCTGAAGGTCCACTAACTACCAGGGGGGACCGGCCCGCCTGCAACCGAGGCACTGGTGCTGCTCCCCCGAGGGAAGCGGGCGCCTGCCTCTTCGGTGGGCGCCCGCGTTGCCGAAAGGCTGGTGTTGCTCGCCCACGACTATGCGGGAACGGTTCCCTCTTCCCCGGCCCGGTAGGTCCGGGGAAGTAGGATTGGCGGATCATGAGTGTTTTCCAGCGAGTTCTACGCGCCGGCGAGGCCAAGAAGGTGAAAAGGCTCGCCGAGCTCGTCGCGCCGGTCAACGACCTGGAAGCGGAGGTGGAGAAGCTCTCCGACCAGGAGCTGGCTCATCGAACCGTGGAATTCCGCGAGCGGATGGACAACGCTCGCGCTGACATCGATCACGACGACACTGATGCGCTGACTCGTGCAACCGAGGATGCCATGGCCGATGTGTTGGTCGACGCCTTTGCCGTGGTGCGGGAGGCTGCTCGCCGTACCATCGGGCAGCGTCATTTCGACGTCCAGCTAATGGGAGGGATGGCTCTCCACTTCGGGTGGATCGCCGAAATGAAGACCGGAGAGGGTAAGACGCTCGTCTCCACCCTGCCGGCTTACTTGAATGCGCTCGCCGGCAACGGGGTTCACATGGTGACGGTCAATGACTACCTGGCGGCTCGAGACGCCGAATGGATGGGGCGGATCCATCGGTTCCTGGGGTTGTCGGTGGGGCTGATCGTGCCCGGCGTCGAGGAGCACGACCGGAGGCGCGCAGCGTACGACTGCGACATCACCTACGGCACCAACAACGAGTTCGGGTTCGACTATCTACGGGACAATATGGTCGGCTCCCTCGATCAGATGGTCCAGCGTGGGCACAACTATGCCATTGTCGACGAAGTCGACTCGATCCTGATCGACGAGGCACGTACCCCCCTCATCATCAGCGGACCCTCCACCGAGCTCGCCAAGCTCTATTACCAATTCGCGTCGATCGTTCGCACTTTGAAGAGGGACATCGACTACGAAGTCGACGAGGAGAAGCGCATTGTCGCTCCGCTGGAGGCGGGGATCGAGAAGGTGGAGCGACAGCTCGGCGTCGAGAACATGTACGACGCTGTCTCGGTCAACTACGTGCACCAGCTCACTCAAGCATTGCGCGCCAAGGAGCTGTACAGGCGCGACAAGGACTACATCGTCGAAGGTGGCGAAGTGAAGATTGTCGATGAGTTCACTGGGAGGACGCTGGAGGGAAGGCGCTGGTCGGACGGCCTCCATCAAGCAGTGGAGGCCAAGGAGAGAGTTCGGATCAAGGAAGAGAACCACACCTGGGCAACGGTCACCCTGCAGAACTACTTCCGGATGTACGGCAAGCTCGCCGGGATGACCGGCACCGCCGAGACCGAGGCGGCGGAGTTCGCCAACACCTACAACATGGCGGTCGTGCCCATCCCCACCAACAGGCCGATGGTCCGCGAGGATCTGGCCGATCTGGTGTTCAAGACGGAGAAGGCCAAGTTCGACGCGGTTATCAAGGACCTCGAAGAGCGTTATAGCAAGGGACAACCGGTCCTGGTTGGCACCGCCTCTGTCGAGAAATCGGAGGTACTCTCCGCTTTGCTGGAGCGTCGTGGAATTCCCCACAGCGTTCTCAACGCGAAGCAGCATGCGCGAGAGGCGGTGATCGTCACTCAGGCAGGGCGTCTTCATGGCATCACCGTTGCCACCAACATGGCCGGACGAGGTGTCGACATCATCCTCGGGGGCAATCCCGAAGGACTGGCCAGGGACCGTGCCCTTGCCGAAGGAGTTGACTTGGCTACAGAGGAGGGACAATCACGCTACGCGGTGTTGCTCTCCTCAGCTCAGGTGGAGTGCTCGGCCGAGGGAGAGAAGGTGCGCGAGCTGGGAGGACTCTATGTTCTCGGAAGCGAGCGCCACGAGTCCCGGCGGATCGACAACCAGCTCCGGGGCCGATCCGGGCGGCAGGGAGATCCGGGGGAGAGCCGGTTCTACCTCTCCCTGGAGGATGACCTCATGAGCCGCTTCGCCACCGGGGCGATGAGTTGGGTAATGGACAGGGCGCTTCCCGAGGACGTGCCGATCGAGGCGAAGATGGTGTCGAAGGCAGTGGAACGAGCCCAAGGAACCGTAGAGGCATACAACTCGGAGGCGCGCAAAGAAGTCTTCAAGTACGACGACGTGATGAACGAGCAACGCAAGGTCATCTACGCGCGCCGTATCCAGATCCTCGAAGGAGAGGATCTTCGCCAGCACACCCTGGAGGTCCTGGAGGCGTCGGTGCGCTCGATGGTCGACTCGGGGTGCCCCTCCGCCTTTCACGAGGAGTGGAACCTGGAATCGCTAATCGCCGAGCTGGGCCAGGTCTATCCTTCCAAGTTCTCCATCGAAGATCTCGAACAGGCGGAGTCCCCCGGCCACATTGTGGAGTCCATACTTTCCGAAGCGACGGCCTACTACGAGGATCGGGAGACCAACGCTTTTCCCGGGGGCGAGGAAGCGTTCCGCGACGTCGAGCGACAGGTCATGCTCTCCATCATCGACCAGCGCTGGAGGGAGCATCTCTCCGAGATGGACTACCTGCGCGAAGGCATCAACCTTCGCGCCATGGGGCAACAGGATCCCCTGGTGGCGTGGCAGCGTGAGGGATTCGAGATGTTCGGCACCCTGATGAGTGCGATCGACGAGGATTACCTGCGCTACGTCATGCACGTCGAGGCGCTCGCACCGCCGGCTCCCGAGGTCAATCTCGATCAGGCCAGCTACATCGCGCAGACAGACCCTCTCGCCGGCGCAGAGTTGGCAGGGTCCGGACTAGGCCCGCCTGCTCTCGCCCCGGATACCGCTCCCGCCAGGCCCCAAGCTGCACCACCCGCTGGCACTGTTTCCCCTGCTCGTGGAGCATTGTCCAGTGCTGTGGTCAAGCCGGACTCTTCAGCCTCCGGCCAGGTCCTTCGAGCGCCCAACCAGAAGATCGGACGCAACGATCTCTGCTGGTGCGGTTCGAAGAAGAAGTTCAAGCACTGCCACGGTCAGGCCTGAGAATTGCGGGATTACGATGCTGATCTCGCCGCGCTCGGCAAGCGGGTTTCCGAGGCGGAGGCTTACCTGAACCTCGACGCGCTCCGGACGCGTATCGCCGAAGCAGAGAGGGAAATGTCTCGCCCCGGTTTGTGGGACGATCCCGAGTCGGCCAAGGCAATCACCACCGCGTACGGACGCGACAAGGACGACGCCGATCTGCTCGCCTCGCTGCGCTCGAAGCACTCGGATGCCGAAGCGCTCTACCAGCTCGCCACCGAGGAGGAGGACGAGTCTGTCGAGGAGGAGATCGCTGACCTGGTGCGCGATCTCGGGCGCCGGCTCGATGCACTGGAGCTGCGTGCCCTCTTTTCCGGGGAGTATGACGAGGGAGACGCGGTTTGCGAGATCCATTCGGGGGAGGGCGGGACCGACGCGCAGGACTGGGCAGAGATGATGCTCCGGATGTACCTGAGGTGGGCCGAGCGCCGCGGCTTCGACGTCGAGCTCGACGAGGCGTCTCCGGGTCAGGAGGCGGGTATCCAGTCGGCAACCTTCATCGTCAAGGGCCGCTTTGCCTACGGGCTCCTGTGTGCCGAGAGGGGCGTCCATCGTCTGGTACGCATGTCGCCTTTTGATTCCGCCCATCGGCGGCAGACCAGCTTCTCCTCGTTCGACGTGACTCCATTCGTCGAGGATGCGTCCCGGGACGTCGAGATCGACGACAAGGACCTGCGAATCGACACCTACCGGTCGTCCGGAGCAGGAGGCCAGCACGTCAACGTCACTGATTCGGCGGTCCGGATCACCCACCTGCCGACCGGTCTGGTGGTCTCGTGCCAGAACGAGCGGAGCCAGTTCCAGAACAAGGCACGAGCCATGCAGATCCTTGGAGCCAAGCTGGCTGAGCTGGGTCGTCAGCAGCGACGAGCCGAACTGGAGGGCTTGAGCGGCCCCAAGGCGGAGATATCCTGGGGGAGCCAGATCCGCTCGTACGTGCTGGCCCCGTACCGCATGGTGAAGGATCTTCGCACCGACCATCAGGAGGGCAACGTCGACGGCGTGCTCGACGGCGATCTGGACGAATTCATCGACGCATTCCTTCGCTGGCAACGCGAACGAGCCGGGTAAGCTCGCCGGTAGTCATGATCCGTTTCGAGAACGTCACCAAGACCTACAAGGATGGGTCGATCATGGCGCTGGAAGCGTGCACGACCGACATCCAGAAGGGCGAGTTCGTGTTCCTGGTCGGCCCAAGCGGGTCGGGCAAGACGACTTTTCTCCGGCTGCTGCTGCGCGAGGAAGTACCTGACTCTGGGAAGATTTGGGTCGCTGGCAAGCAGATCGGCCGGTTGTCGACCTGGAAGGTTCCCTACCTTCGGCGAAATCTAGGTTGCGTCTTCCAGGACTTCCGGCTTCTCCCCAACAAGACGGTTTCCGAGAACGTCGCTTTTGCGCTTGAGGTGATCGGGCGGCCCCGCCACATCATCGCCACCCAGGTCCCCCAGGTGCTCGATTTGGTGGGGCTGGCCAAGAAGTCGGACCGGCTGCCAAACGAGCTCTCGGGTGGTGAGCAGCAGCGGGTCGCCATTGCGCGGGCTTTTGTGAACCGCCCCCTGGTGCTGCTGGCCGACGAGCCAACCGGGAACCTGGATCCGGCTACCACCCGCGGCATCATGCGGCTGCTGGATCGGATCAACAAGACCGGGACTACCGTCATCATGGCCACCCACGATTTCGTGATCGTCGACTCGATGCGCCGGAGGGTGATCGAGCTAGCTCACGGGCACGTGATGCGCGACCAGGTCCGGGGCATCTACGGGTACGGGACCTGACCGATAACTGATGGCAGTTCCCTTCGAATACGTCGTCAAAGAGACGTCCACCAACCTGTGGCGGAACTGGATGGTGAGCTTCGCCGCCATCGTGACGGTGGCTTTTTCCCTCTCGTTTGTCGGGGTCGCGGCCCTCTTCCGCCAAGAGGTCGACCACGCGACTGCGCGCTGGCAGAGCGGCGTCACTGTTGCGATCTTCATGAACGGCAATGTCACCGCCCGGAGCGATCCGCAAGCCAAAGCGGTGGAGAGCCAGCTTTCCAACATGCCGCAGGTCGCCAAGGAGACCTTCTGCAATCAGGAATGCGCGTTCGTCGAGTACCAGAAGATGTTCGCCAACGATCCCACCCTGCGCGGTGCTATCACGGCGCCGTCTCAACTCCCGGTTTCTTTCCGCATCAAGCTGAATCACGCTTCCCAGGCCAGCCAGGTGGGGGCCGAGTTCACCAACCAGCCGGGAGTGAGCGCAGTCGAGTACGCCAAAGGCGAGGTCGAGCAGCTCCTCAAGCTCTCCAAGTTCTTGCAAGTGGCAGCGGTGGTGGCGGCATTGGGCTTGCTGGTCTCGTCAGTGGTGTTGATCCTCAACTCGATCCGCCTCGCCATCTACTCCCGGCGCAAAGAGGTGGGGGTGATGAAGCTGGTGGGGGCCACCAACTGGTTCATCAGGATCCCTTTCATGGCCGAGGGTCTCATCCAGGGGGTGGTGGGAGCGGCGATTGGCTGCGGGTTGACGACCTTCTTCGCCAGCGAGTTTCGCAAGCTGATCTCGGAGAACAAGATACAGCTCCTTCAGCCGATGACCGCCTCAACCGGAGAGACGGTGATCATCTACCTGCTGCTGATCGCCTTCGGTGCGATCATCGGGGCAGGGGGCTCCGCGCTGGCCCTTAGGCGATTCCTGGACGTTTGAGGCTCGATCGGTAACGAATGGGCTTTCCGGCCCACCTCGTCAGGTGATCGTTACGTTGATGGTGGCGATCCACGGGTCGAAGGCGTGGAGTGCGTCGTGAACCTTGACGGCGCACCCATCTTTCACGTCGCCGTCCAGCCCAGCTGGTAGGCCGATGGTGGCTGCGAGCTGCCCATTCTTGCGGACTACCGAAGCAGAAGGAGATGCAGCCTCCACGCCGTAGATCCGGAGAGCATCGCCCAGTGCCTTGGTGGCAACCGCGGAATAGGTCTCCGAACGCCCTTCCACGACTGCCTCTATTTCCTCGCCCACCTCGTCATGGACGCAGGCGGCTTCGATCCACTCGTCAAAGGGACCTCCCCAAGGGTCGCCGGTGTCGCACACCATCACTAGTGGCACGTGGCGACGAATCGAGCAGGCGATCCCCTGCTCGTCCAGGCCAGGGACGGTGTCTCGGTTTCCGCCGAAGGTGGTAATTGCACCGTTACCGGCCCGCACGGCAACGGCTGCGTCGATGGGACCCGTGTCGAACGGGCAATCACCGCCCCGGAGTGCCCGGCAAGCGAATCCGTCCAGGCTGTCGCGGCAGCTACGAACCTGAACGCCCGCAGTGCGCAGGACGCCGGCTGTCTCTGCCGCCAAGGGTGAGAGCGTTTCGACCATGAGGACGTTCATGCCGTTACCCTTGCGAACCGGCTAAATCGTGTCAAGGGACTAAAGTCCCTTCTTCCTCCGGTTGCGTCCCGGTCAAGGTCCGGGCGGTTGCGCCCCGGGGTGGAGCGAGACCTCGGTCGTTCTCATAGAGACGCCACCACATCTACCAGCCCGGCAGATGGAAGATCAGCCAGGACTTCTGCCACATGGTCGTTGACCACCGCTCCGGCAGCTACATTGAGCCCGCGTGTCAGGGAAGGATTGCTCGCCAGGGCAGCGGCGACACCCTTGGTGGCGAGCTCGACCAGTCCGGGAATGGTCGCGTTGGTCAGGGCATAGGTGGACGTATGGGGCACCGCCGCCGGAATATTGCCCACCGCGTAATGGAGGACGCCGTGGTCGACGTACACAGGGCTGTCGTGGGTGGTCTCTCGGGTGGTCTCTATGCATCCTCCCTGGTCCACTGCCACGTCGACGATCACCGACCCCGGCTTCATCGATGCCACCATCTGCTCGCTCACTACCACCGGAGCTTTGCCCCCTGCCACCAGCACTGCCCCGATTACAAGGTCGGCATCGGCGACGGAGCGCTCGACCACCCCGCGGTTCGAAGCAAGAGTCATTATCCTTCCGCGATGAATCTGATCGACCCACCGGAGCCGGTCGATGTCCCGATCAAGAAGGAGTACCTCCGCCTCCATGCCCTGAGCAATCCAGGCGGCGTTCCACCCGACGTTCCCTGCTCCCAGAACGACCACCCGGGCCGGCCGGGTACCGGGGGCTCCCCCGAGCAGGATGCCGCGGCCACCGTGTCCCCGCTCCAGGAAGTGGGCCCCGATCTGGGGTGCCATCCGGCCTGCCACCTCAGACATCGGGGCGAGAAGGGGGAGTGCCCCGTCGGGTCTCTGCACGGTCTCATAGGCGATGGCGGTGACCCGGGCGTCCACCAGGGCCCGGGCGACCTCCGGATAGGCGGCGAGGTGGAGGTAGGCGAAAAGAGCCATACCGGCGCGCAGATAGCCAAACTCGGAGAGCTGGGGCTCTTTGACCTTGACCACCAGTTCGGCTTCCCATGCGCTCTCGGCCGTGACCAACTCGGCTCCCGCGGCGGCGAACGAGGCGTCGTCCAGGGACGAACCGAGCCCGGCACCGGACTGTACCAGCACCCGGTGGCCCATGTGCACGAGCTCGCGCACTCCATCGGGAGTGACTGCCACCCGGTTCTCGCCCGGCTTCACCTCAGTGGGGACCCCGACGATCATTGGGTTAGAGATTGCACGGGCCAGCGCAGACGTGGCCGGCGCGGACCGGCCGGGTTGCAGCACGGAGCGGGACAAATCGGCTTGAGCGCAAGAACTTCCTCTTGTTCACAGTGGCACAGATCCTAGAGCCATTGGACCGGCAAAGCCGTTATGCGGTTAGTGTCGTGACGTGGAGGAGATCCCGGGGAATCCCGAGAACCAGATCGGGGAGGAGTCCGACGAGGACGGCTACCTCGTGGAGCAGTTTCTCGACACTGCCGGCGTCGAGCACCACCGCACTCTTTTCGCGTCGATGTTCTCCACGGTTCTTGAACTGGCAGCAGAGGAACCCGACGCCGGCAATTTGAAGATCATCCGGGCCGTCCTGGAGGAGATGGCGGACGCCTTCCGAATGTTCCGTCCCTATCGGGAGCGGCGAAAGGTAACCATTTTCGGCTCGGCTCGTGTCGCTCCGGACAATCCGTCCTATTCCCAAGCACGGGATCTGGCCGCGGCCGTTGCTCGCGCCGGATTCATGGTGGTGACCGGTGCGGGACCCGGGATCATGGCCGCGGGAATGGAAGGAGCCGGAATCGACAACGCGATCGGCGTGCTGATCCGCCTCCCCTTCGAGAGCGCCAATCGTTTCATCGCTTCGGATCCAAAGCTAGTCGAGATGAGATATTTCTTTACCCGCAAGCTGATGCTGATGAAGGAGTCCCACGGATTCGCGGTCCTTCCGGGCGGGTTCGGGACGATGGACGAAACCTTCGAATTGCTCACCTTGCTCCAGACCGGCAAGGCGCAACCCGCGCCGATCGTCCTCGTAGACGTTCCCGGAGACGGGTACTGGGAGCGATGGACCTCCTTCGTGATCACCGAATTGGTCGCACGTGGCCTCGTATTGCCAGAGGACCGGATGCTCTTCACCATCACCGACGATGTGAACACGGCAGCAGACGCGATCATCGGTTTCTATTCGAACTACCACTCGTGCAGGTGGGTCGGTGATCTGCTGGTGATCCGGTTGCAGCGCGCTCCCACGGCAACACAGCTCAAGGATCTCTCCGCCGAGTACGCGGGTCTCCTTTCGGGAGGCTCCATCCGCTCTGTCGGGCCGCTGCCGCCGGAGCGTGCCGGAGCCGATCACCTGGACCTTGCGCGCATAGCCCTGCGTTTCGACAAGAAGCACTACGGTCGCTTGCGCGAGCTGATCGATGCCCTGAACCGCCTGCCCTGAACCGCCTGCCGGAGACCGGCGGTGAGGGAGCCCAAGGCCGGGTCGGCCTTCCTCAGGGCTCCAGGTAGATGAACCCGTGCGCCTCGTCCCGGAAGTCGATGCCCGCACCCGAGAGGGCGGGTTCCCAGCTCTCGGTCAGGTTGGGGTCGGACTGCTCCATGCCATGGTCGGCCACGACGAAGACCGCCGTCTCCTCGCGGGCGCCGGCAGTCTCTACCGCACGAAGTATGGCGGAGATGCGTGCATCGGTCTCGGCGAGGGCGAGGCGGGAAAGCTCCGAATGGGGACCGGTGTCGTGGAAGACGGAGTCGGCGAGCGGAAGGTTGACCCAGCAAAGGTCGGGGAGGGGCCAGGAACGGCCGTCCAGCTCGCCCTTCCACAGCCCGAGAGCGTGGTTGAGCGCCATCGTCTCGGCCACCACGCCGAACCGGGTGTGGGGCGAGAAGTCCGCGACTTCGGGATGGGCCAGTGGAAAAGGTCCTGCCAGGTTGGGCATGATCTCCATCTGCCGCCCCTGTCGGAACACCTCGAAAGTGGACCAGTCTGCTCCCCGATCGGCGGGCTCGTTGACCGCATAGGTCACTGCACCGGGCCGGAATCTCTTGAGTGCTTCGTGGATGGTCTCCACTCCGGGGAGAAGCCATTGCATCGCCGTCTGCCAGGTGGCCAGCGACTCGGTGATCACCTGGCTGGCTGCCTCCCGATCCCACCATGCGTTGTGGAGAACTCCATGGTGGGCAGGGTGGCACCCGGTCATCAGGGTGGTGTGGTTGGCCAGGGTCACGGTCGGCAGGGTGGAGATAGCGCCGTAGGACAGGGCGGTGCCCGATTCGATCAGGCCGGCGATGGTGGGAACCTGGCCGCGGGCGGCTGCGTCGTAGAGGACGTTGGCGTTGCAGCCATCCATCAGGAAGACCAGAACTCGGCGGGGAGGTCCCCCCGAGGCGTCGAGAATCGAGGTGACCACCTGCCCGTCCTGCCGGGAAAGGTGAAGTCCCACTTCCTGGGCCAGCCCGGAGGGGCCGATCCCCGGGCCGGTAGGGGCGCCCAACAGTTCCAGGACGGTCGGCGCCAGGTCGACGAGGCGGCAATGGCCCTCGACCAGTCCTTTCCGGGCGATGCCGGGACCGGAGGCGATAAAAGGGGCCCTCGCCTGGACGATGCTGAGTGAGCCGTGATTGCCGATGTTGGCGTCGTAGCGGTGCGCTGCAGTGTGGACGGCGATGATATCGGGCGCGCACCGGTGGTCGAACACCTGGGCGACGTGCTCGTAGGCGTAGGGGTAGCTATTGCCTGACCGGTCGGGGAGGCACGAGGCCAATTCGGATTCGAGGGGAGAGAAGCGGGTCACGTCCTGGTCGCCGAGAGGATTGCGTCCCTCGATCTCGTCGACGGGAAAAGTGAGGGTGCCGTTGGTCACGTGCTTCTGGAAGCGGACGTAGCCGTCGATTGCTCGGGCCTCGTACACCCCCGGTCGGCTGCTCCAGGCCACCAGTTCCACCAGGTGGGAGAGATCCTTTCCGGTCAGGAGGTCGACTGCCGTATCGAGCAACCGGGACCTGGTCTGGGGGGTGGAGACGGGGGTGCCGGGAATGCCGTTCGGAAGGGTGGACATGGAGGGAATCGTACTTTTTCGCTTCTGCAAGGTTGCTGCACGGTTGGCGGGGGATCAGCTGCAAGGTTCCCATGCGACGATCCGCGACTATTAGCCCCCCCACCTCACAAGGAGACTGTCACATGGGACCGGTTGCCGAAACAGTGATGGAACGACATGATCTCAGGACCCCCACAATCCCCACTCGTATCTTCCTGGCCCGGGTGTCGACGCCATCGGAACCCAGCCCGGTGAAGCTCCCGGCGGTGGTGGCGATGAGCCGCTCCTGGGTATTCGACATGGCCGCAGATGCCCATGCGGTCGCTTCGTCGATCCGCGGGCTGGGACTGGAGCCGCAGGTGGCTGTGCTGGATCGGATGGTGACCGAGCTGGAGGCCTGCCTGGTTACCCAGGCAGGAGATCACGGATGATCTCGGGGATCGTCGCGGCGATCTGGTGGAGGCATTGATTCCGCCGGCCGCGGGGCCGGAACGATCCGCTGCCGGGCTCTTGTGGGGTGGGCCCGCCGTTTCGAGGGGACCTCACTTTTCCCGGAGTCGTGATCAGATATTGCCGAGTGCACCCACTACCGGCAGCACCACCGTGCAGGGGGGCTTGTAGTTGGGATCGTCGGCGCCGACCGCGTTCATCACCAGGTCGAGGGTGACCGGGTCGTAGACGATCCCGATGTGCTCGGTGTAGTCGGTCCAGCAGTAGTTCTGCAGGGTGATGTTGTCGACGTTGGGGCCGGCAGGGAGGAACGCGTTGGTGTAAGGAGTAACCACCTCGTCGAACTTTGAGTCGATGTTGACGTACTGCACTCCCGAAGACGTGCCGCCGCCTGCATTGAGATGAGTGAGGAACGCGGACCCCTGAACCTGCTGGCCCAGCGAGGTCGGAAGCTGCGAGGTCACACCGCTCACAAGGTCCACCCCGAGGAGCTTGGAGAAGTCGGTGCCGAGGGTGACGACTCCGTCGGCCGTAGTCCCTTCGTTGGACGGAGCGAGACCAATCAGCATGTGGACTTCAGAGGCTCCACCGAGGAACTGGATGAAGTAGCGCGGCATCATCCCGCCCTGGGAGTGACCCACGATGTCGACCTTGGAGGAGCCGGTGGAGGCCAGCACCTTCTGCACGAACGTAGCCAGCTCCTGGGCCGACTGAGCGATGTCACCGAGACCGTAGAAGGGGCCGATATTACCGCCGTAGTTGAGCGCGTAAACGCAGTAGCCGGCATTTACCAACATGGGGGAGAGCGCCTGCCAGGTGAAGGCGGAGCTGCCCATGGTCCCGTGGACCAGAACTACCGGGTAGGGATGGGCTTGCGATGGCTTGCACGACCAGTTGTTGGAACCCGGCGGCATTGAGGAGGGAGCGAGCAGGTCCTGCTCCAGACCTGTTGCCACCGTTCCGACCGGCAGGTTGTTGCTGCCGGACCCGCCTCCAGATCCCTGGATCGGGCTACAGGCGGAGAGGGCGATGACCCCAACCAGGGCCACCATTGCCACAAGCGGTCTCTTGGCAAATTTCTTCACGGTGTACAACCCCTCCGGAAAGGTGAGTAGGCCCCCTACAGCCTCAGCCACTGAACACGGAAAGTGCTCACTGGCATGCTACTCGTAGTTACATTTCGTGTCAACTCTCAGCGTCGTATAAATCACGGAGAGTGGTTTCAGTCGCCGGCATCGCGGGTGCTGGAGGGACGGGGAAGTAGAGCCGGCTACGGGCCGGAGGGACGGGGAAGTAGAGCCGGCTACGGGCCGGAGAGCCCCGCCGACCCCGTTCCGCCGGCTCCCATCAGCCAACGGAAATGGTCGACCGACCCTGGTAGGACCAGCGCGCTGACCAAGTCGCCTGGCTTGAGGATTGTATCGGCCTCTGCGAATATCAGGCCCTTGTCCCGAGTGATACTCACCACGATGGTGCCTCGCGGCAGGGATGCGTCGCGTATGGCTCGGCCGGCAACCGGGGCGCCCTGACCCACAGGCACTTCCGTGGGTTCGGCGTCACCGGCGAGACTGGAAAGGCGGCGGGTGCTCGATGCGAGCGCCCTTCGATAGCCGCGGACGATATCGCCCGGTTTGACGATTCCCACCACACGACGACCCGAGTCGAGGACGCTGACCCACGATTCATGGGTGTTGCCCAAAGCGTCCAGGGCGGCATCCAGAGCCGAGTTGGACGGGACGGTGGGGGCGGTCACATCGACGTAGTGTTCCAGCGTGCGCTCGGGGTGTCCTTCCTCGACGCCTGCGAGTTGGGGTTCATTGACGGTTCCAACGAAGATTCCGTGACGGTCGACGACTGGAGCTCCGGGAACTTCGGCAGAGCGAAGTTGGGCAATACCCTTCTCGACGGTGTCGTCCACGTCGAGGACCACCAGTGGCGCCTTCATCATCTCTGAGACGGCGACGCTGCTGAGAAAAGGCATTCCGAATTGCAGACGGTGGGCCCGCGACTCGGCGCGGGTGCGGAGCTGGCTCCGGTATATGGTGTCGTCGGAGCGACGCACGATCAGAGTGCCCAGCCCGACCGCCAGCATCGCGGGCGCGACGATCTCGATGGAGGAGGTCATCTCGGCAACCATCAACATTATCGCCAGTGGTGCGCGCGAGATGCTGCCGAAGCAGGCCATCATTCCGACCACCACGAAAGCAGTGGGGTCATGGGGAACGCCGCGACCGATCGGTTCGAGCAAGCGCCATATTCCGCCCCCGACGAAAGCTCCTATCACGATACCCGGTCCGAATATTCCGCCGGAGCCTCCCGATCCGATCGACAAGCCCGTGGCGAGAATGCGGAGAAAAGGCAAGAGAAGAACCACCGCGAGCGACATGTGCATGAGGGCGTTCCTGTCTAGTCCTTGCTGAACCCACCCGTAACCGGTACTCA
The DNA here is from genome assembly GCA_021817065.1 of Actinomycetes bacterium. Taxonomy (GTDB): domain Bacteria; phylum Actinomycetota; class Acidimicrobiia; order Acidimicrobiales; family JAKAVM01; genus JAKAWH01. The sequence continues at coordinate 4,719 of JAKAWH010000017.1, read as the reverse complement.
GGACTTCGGGTACTGCCAGTGCCAGGAGCCCCACTCCAGTGGCTCCTATCGCGGGCCGGAAGAAACGGGAGACCGGCAGCTTCCCGAATAGGTCGGCGATCCCGTAGAAGCCCTTGGAGTACAGCAATCCGATCAGTCCACTCACCACCCCGATCAGAGCGAACCACACCAGGCTGACCGGATCCTGGAGAACGTAGCTGTGGACATAACCGAACAGGGGCTTGAATCCTTCGAAAGCCCCGAATACGGCATAGGAGAGGATCGACGCGATGATCGCCGGAATTATCGTTTCGACTTCGATGTCGTCGCGATAGAGGATCTCTGCAGCCAGTACTGCACCTCCGAGGGGTGCTTTGAATATTGCGCCGATCCCCGATCCGATTCCCACCGACACCGCGATCCGGCCATCAGCCGGTGACAGGTTCAACAAGCGGGAGAGCAGGGAGCCGAATCCGGCACTGATCTGGGCGGTGGGGCCCTCCCTGCCTCCCGACCCCCCCGACCCGATGGTAAGGGCAGAGGCGACGATCTTCACGATGACGGTCCGCACTCGGATACTGCGGGGGTTCTCGTGCACGGCGCGGATGGCGGCGTCAGTCCCGTGTCCTTCCGCCTCGGGGGCGAATAGGAATACCAGCAGTCCGGAGACGAGACCTCCGAATCCCACCACCAGAGGTACGGCCCACGGTCGGGCGAACCCGGCGGAGGCGCGGCGGACACCTTCCCCTGCAGGCAGCGGGGGGTTGTAGTGGAGCAGCCAGTGGAGGAACAACCAGGAGGCTCCGGAGAGCGCCGAGTAGAAGACCACCGCGCCGAAACCGGCAATGATCCCGATGGCAGAGCTGAGCAATACCCACTTGCGCAGGTAGGGATCTTCCGCCCGGCACGAGCGGCGACCTCGCGCAATCCGATGCGGAGCGTACTGCCCAGAGAACCAAGAGGTGCTCTGGTAGTCATACAGTCATTGTATTGATACAATCACTTTGTCCGGCAAGTCTGGAACTCCTGGGTCCTGCCATTGGGATTTCGAGACGGGGCCGGACCTTGCGGCGACACCATGCGGCTCCGGCGATAATCGCCCGGAACCGGGAAAGTCGTTGCAGCGCGCTCAGATCTCCCAGATCCGGGGCCACTGGTCCTCGGGGACCTCCCCGGCTGCCCGTGCGAAGGCGAGAAAGGCCCGCACGACCTCGTCTCTCTCCTGGCGCGGTATGGATGCGAGTATCTGCCGGATCTCCTCCCGCCGGCGCTCGGTCACGGTCTCGACGAGGTGGCGACCGCGGTCGGTCAGGTCGAGCCGGACCTCGCGGCGGTCCCCGGTCTCGCGCCGGCGGGAGATGAGATGCTTGGCGGAGAGGCGATCGCACAGCCTCGTCGAGGTGGATGGGTCCACGCCGAGTGCCTCTGCAAGGTCGACCGGACGTTGCGCACCTCGTGAGGCGAGCACGATGAGGGCGCGGTACTGCTGGAGCGAAACTTCGTTCTCGTAATTCGAGAGCGACCGTGCGGCGACCGCGACGAGGACCCGGCTTGCGCTCAGGACCGCTTCGGTTAGTTCCTCGGTGGATGCCCCCGCAGTCCTGGTGGCCATGCAGTCATTGTAGCGATACAAGATTCGATTTCTCGGCTGTCCGAATCGACCGCCAGCCTCGGGCTCCCCACGGCGAATGCCACCGCAGGCGGGTAGCATCGCGCCGAAGAGGGGAGTGGTGATGATTCCTGAGCATGCGTTCCGCTACGAGGCGCTGAGCCCCAAGGCGTACGAACATCCCGCCGATCGTGCCGCAACGGCGGCTCTCCACTCGATTCCGCTCCTCGACAAGGTGATCAAGAGGCTCACCGACCTGGGATTCGAGCGGCAAGTGCGCCAGACCATGCTGGCCAATTCGGTCGAGATCGGCCCTGACCAGGTTCCTGACCTGTGGAACCTGTATGTCGCTTCGGCTGGAGTTCTGGACTTGGAGTCCCTACCACCGCTGTTCGTTACCCAGTACCCCATTCTGAACGCCTTCGCCTTCGGAGCGCACACACCCATGGTGGTGGTCTTCTCATCGCTGGTGAGCGATCTGGACCCACCCCAGGTTCAGTCGGTCCTGGCCCATGAGCTTGGTCATGTCCTCTCCGAGCACTATTACTACACGACCGCTCTGGTGCTCCTGACCTTGCTGATGCAGGGGTTGCTTCCGCGGTCGTTGGTGACCGGCTTGCCGGTGCGTGCTCTTTACCTTTCACTGCTGGAATGGTCGCGGGCGGCCGAACTCTCGTCGGACAGGGCGAGCACTCTGGTGATGGAGGACCCGATGCCGACCTGCGAGATGCTCATGCGCTGTGCAGGCGGCAAGCTGGACGGAATGAACCTGGACGCGTTCGTTCGCCAGGCGACCAATTACGAGGAAGAGGAAGACTTGTTCGCTCGCTATACGCGGCGGTGGGCCGAGATGAGGCTGACCCATCCTTTCGCTGTCCGCCGGGTAAAGGAACTAGTTAGGTGGGTGAGCGAAGGAGACTTCGATCGGATACACGGGGGCAATTACATCCGGCGAGGGCAGGAACCTCCCATTACGAAGGAGTTCGAGTCGGCGGTATCACACTACCGGGAGCGTTTCACGGCGGTGTTCGAGCGAACTGCGGGGGGCTTGCAGCGCGTCGCAGAACAGCTCAACACCTGGCTCCGGGACAGGACCACCGAGGGAGAAGATGACGCGGACTGGCTTGCGTAGAATTGCACACCGCAAGCAGGGGTCTACGAATTTGAGCCGATTGGATGGCTCTGTATGACCGGAGTGGGGCATTCCATTCTGATCTACGACGGCGACTGCGGTTTTTGCACCGCGGCGGCCATGTGGGTGTCGGCAAGCTGGAGATCGGCTGCCCGGGCAGTTCCGTTCCAGGTACTCGGTTCGGAAGATCTCGCCGGATTCGGACTGACGCCCGATGACGTCCGGAAGACTGCGTGGTGGGTCGACTCGTCAGGCCGGCGCGACGGGGGCCATCGTGCAGTCGGCAGGGCTCTCCTGGAATGCAGGGGGTGGCGGCGCGTTCTCGGGAGGGCCGTCCTTCTCCCAGCTTTGAGCGTTATCTCCCGATCAGGGTACGCCCTCGTGTCTCGGTATCGGCACATGTTGCCCGGCGGGGCGTCGGCATGCGGGGGTGGGTAAATGCCGTTCGTCCTCTTGGTGAGGCCTTCACAATTGGACCTGACCTGCACCAACGTGAGCTGATTTCGATGCTCACCACAGGTTAAGACGCCACGGCTATCCACATAGGTTAGCGCGTCTCCTGGACACGACTTGCACGAGGGTCGGATTCGACCTGGGTAATGCCCAGCGCTTCAAGGTGGGCGATCAGTTCGCGAATGCGGCGATGGTTGGCGATCCACGCCTCATAGTCGGCAGCCTGATCGGCGGTGAACCACTTCCCGACCGTCTTGGAGGCCACCTTGCGTGTCCACTGGAAGTAGGGCCCATGCAGGAGAGGGCTTCATCGTCGGCGGGATGGATCGGGCGAGGAAGAACATCACCTCGGGGCTCGTCGCCCCTCTGGCCGGTGGGATCGACCTCGCCCCCCTCTGCATTCGCTGGCTGCGCTCGACCTGGCTCACATCCGTCGCAGAGACAATCGGCTTGCGCGCGTTCATGGAGGCGTCCGGCGTGGATTGCTCCCAGAGACTCGGCGACATCGTCTCGTCACTTCCCGTAGTAGATGAGGCCGAGTCGATGAGATTGCTGTCGGGCAAGAGATGATCGAGGCAGATCAACTCGCCCCCATTGAAGCCATCGTCGATAAATCAGGAGTCGTCAATAGAATCGAAGCATTGCTCCCGGTCGGGGTGCGGCCCCGGCGGTTGAGCGTGCGCACCCTCATCATCGCAATCTTGATCGCCTTGGCCGATCACTGTCCGGCTCATCTCACGAGATTCTACGAGGCACTTGTCAACCTGTCGGAACCCGACAAGTGGAGGCTCGGTGTCATTTCCGACTGGCACGCAGTGCCCCACCAACTCACCTACCGGCAGGCGGGATACACCTTCGGCCTTCTCGTCAATGGACTTGGTAAGAAGCTCCTGCAGGAGAAGACGATGTCCTATTCGAACTTCCCTGAACTGCGGGAACGGGTAAGTGTGCTCGGCTCGAATCGACGTGGGCTGGATCAGACCCGGATCACCTCGACCCCGGGAATGGCGTCGTAGTCGTGATCTTGGGTGACGACCGGGATCCGCTCGGCAATGGCGGTGGCAGCCACCAGCACGTCCAGGATCGGGACCCGGCGACGATCGGCGCGCAGGACGGCGGCTACGCGGGCGAACTGGCGCGCTACCTCGGCGTCCACTGGTAACGGATCCCAGGTCGACTCCACAGCCGAGAGCGTCGCGACCCTGGCCGGTCGATCATCGTCGTTTGCCATCAGCACGCCGAGGGTCAATTCGGCCAACGTCACCACAGAGACCTCGGTTTCGGTCACCCCTTCCATCTCGCCAAGGGGTCGCCCCGACTCAGTGGCGACGAAGAACGAGGTGTCGAGTAGGGCCCTCATAGATCATCGGTCGTATCGGACAGCAGGCCCCGCACCTCCCTCAGGAGGCCACGGTCGGCCGCATGCCGGGACGCGACGGCAAGCGCCTCAGTTGCCGGCACCGTCCGACGACGGCGCAGCGGCACGATCTCGGCGACCGGGCGCCGGTCAACCGTGACCGTCAACCTCTCGCCGCCTTCGACTCGA
>JAKAWH010000016.1 GCA_021817065.1 Actinomycetes bacterium | reverse complement strand
CCGAGCCGCGGTGGATCAAGGGCTGAGGGAGTGCGCCAATAGGCGCACCCGTGGCCCGAGCGGCCCGGCTGCACGCCGTTGTCTATCCGTTGACATAGATCCTGCAATGGCCGGCAGCGACTTCCCGCCGCGCCTGTTCCAACCGCCCAGGAGAGTCGATCGCGCACCGATAGCCCCGGATCGCAACTGCCGCCAGTGATCCTTGCTGTGCCAGAATCGGGAGGAGGTCTCGAGGAAGATCGCTTGCTTCCGCTGGGGCCTCCTTCAGGGCGGCAGGGCTCAGCACCGCGATCCCGGAGAATACCCACGACGAGCCGGCAGTCAGTCGTTCCTCACGTGCGGGACGCTCTATGAATCGTCGCACCATGCCGTACCCGTCGATGACTGCCGAACTATTAGACGCAGTTCGCCGGTGGACTGCGATGGTGGCAAGCACCTCCTTGGCCCGATGAACGTTGATCAGCTCCCGGAAGTCCTCGTCGGTGAGAATATCGCCGTAGTGGAGGAGGAAGGGGCCTGGGGCGGTGAGGTAGTCATGCAGGCTCTTGGCGGTGCCTAGCGTTCCCAGGGGAGTCGATTCCCGTACGATATGGAGGGTCGCACCGGGTACGGGTTGGCTTTCCAGCTCGTGAACGATCTTGTCGGCTTGGAAGTGGACGTTGACGGCAACCTCGCTGATTCCCTGCCGCACGAGATTGGCGAGTATGAGAGAAAGCAGGGATCGCCCCCCCACTTTCAGGAGGGGCTTGGGGGTAGATGCGGTCAGGGAGCCGAGGCGGGTCCCGAACCCGGCGCAAAGTACCAACGCGCGCACCTCAGGAGCGCTCGAGGATCCAGGAGGCAGCTTCGGCAAGACAGGAGCAGGCACAATCGGGCACGGGGACTTGCCAGGGGCCAGAGGACTCGATGGGCGGGTCGGCGGAGGCGGAACTTGTGACCAGGATCGTGGTGCAGCCGGCCTCGTGTCCTGCAGCGATGTCCGAGGGTCGGTCGCCGACCAGGTAGGAAGAGGGAAGGTCGATGGCGAGCTCGGCAGCCGCCCGGACCAGGAGGCCCGGGCGGGGCTTGCGGCATGTGCAGGAGAGGCGATAGGCCTGCAGAGTGGCTCGCGGGTGGTGCGGGCAGACATACCACGCGTCTAGGCAGGGTCCACCCGCGGAATGGATGAGCTCACTGACTCGGCGATTGAGGGCAGACACTTCGTGCTCGGAGGCCAGCCCACGGGCGATTACTGTCTGGTTGGTGACGACGACCAGCGCGTAGCCGGCATCGCGGAGGTTGGCCAGAGAGCCAGGTACGCCCGGCCGTATCACGACGTCATCTTGGTCGAGGATGAGTCCACGGTCCTCCACGAGCACCCCGTCACGATCGAGGAAGACGGCGGGCTGCCGCTTGCTCATCGAGAGTTGATGACCTCGCACAGGTAGGAAGTGACCAAATGGTCCATCACCATATGAAGGTCCTCGACCGGTCCATATGATCCTGGTTCGGACTCTATGTGCACCGCGATCTGTACCATGTGACGGAGCTTCCCTCCATCGAAGCCGGTCAGCCCGGCGGTCATTGATCCTCGTCCGTTAGCCAGCTCGATGGCTGAGAGAATGTTGGGGGAGTTGCCTGAGGCAGAGAAGGCGACCACCATGTCTTCTCGGACAAGGAGGCTATCCAACTGGCGTGCAAAGATCTTTTCGTAACCATGATCGTTGGCGATGGCGGTTACCGTGGCAACATTGTCGGCCAGACTCAGAGCCCGGAAATTCCTGCCCGGTATTGATGCCAGGTCGTTCGCCCAGTGTGATGCGGTCGCAGCGCTCCCACCGTTGCCGATAAGGAAGATACTGGCGTTCCTCGAGCTGGTGTCGAGAAGGGCATCCGCCAGCCGACCGACCGCCTCCCGATCGATCCGGGCCATTATGGAAGCAAGCTCGGAAAAGTAGCGATCACAGAAGGCACTGGCGCCAGCCAGGCCCCACCTCGATTCTCCGGCGACCATGCATCCCCAGGCTAGCCGCGGCCACCTCGAAGGCCTCACCTGAGAGTTGGACACAGTCACCTCGCAGACCCGATTCAGAGCTAGTCTGGCCCGGAGAATATGGGATCGGTCGAGACGGACGAGCTAGCCTTCGTCAGCTTCTACAATCGCTATGGCATATCTCCCGTTTCTCAGGACATCAGTGACCTGGAGAGCCATTTCCGCCGGCGTGGTTTCCTGTACAGCCAGCTCGGGCTGGCGCCAGCCCTCATTGCTGGGCGAAGCGTTCTGGAGTTCGGGCCTGGGTCGGGCCACAACAGCCTGTACACCGCCTCGTGCAACCCGGCCCGCTATGTCCTGGTCGATGCAAACGAGCGTGCCATCGCTGACCTCCACGAGTCGCTAGCACCGTACCTGACGACCGCAGGAATAGAAATCGTCACGTCTCTCTTCTGGGACTTTGTGGATGACGGACGGTTCGACATCGTTCTGGCGGAGGCATGCATCCCTCACCAGATCGACCCGGTCGGTGTCCTTTCCACGGTCGCCCGGCACGTACTCCCTGGTGGTGTCCTCGTGATCACCTGCATTTCCGGGGTGTCCTACCTGTCGGAGACCCTTCGCAGGTTGATCCGAGACCGCCTGATTCCCGCTGACGCACCGCCCGATCGGCAACTCGACCTTCTCCGTCCGGTCTTCGGTCCCCATCTGGAGCATCTCCACGGGAGGAGCCGGCCTGTCGACGACTGGATACTCGACAATATCGTCCAGCCGTTTCCAGGATCCTTGATGTCCATCGAGGACGCGGTCGGAGCCGTTGCGGGCGAGTTCGAGTTCGTCGCGTCGTCCCCGCGTTTTCTAACCGATCTCCGGTGGTACAAGGATGCCCAGGAGTCCTTTGCCCCGTTCCTGATCGAGCAGAGCCATTCCCACGCATTGAACTTCATGGATTACCGGCTCGACCTTCCGGCTGGCGACCCCGCCATTGGGCGCGAGTTAGACGGCGCGGGAAGAGGTCTCTGGGACGCCATGCAGGTGATCGAGGCAGGGGGTCCCGATTCGGATTCGGCCTGGGACGTGGTCGTCGATCTGGTGGAAGAGGTTGCGTCCACCGTCCAGGACGATTCGCCGGAGACGGCCCGAGCCGTCCGCGAGGTGGGTTGGGCCCTGCAGGTGGGCTCCGGTGACCAGCCGATGCCCGCGTTCTCCCGGCTGTGGGGAAGGGGACAGCAATATCTCAGCTTCGCCAGGAGGAGGAACCCGATGGTTCCTCCGGTTCGAGGCGATCTCCGGTGAGCGATCCCCTCCGCTTCCCCCGGGTCCTCGTCACCGGAGGCGCCGGCTATGTCGGAAACGTCCTCACGCCCCGCCTCCTTGCTGCTGGCCACCAGGTGACCGTCTACGATATCTGCTATTTCGGCTCGGATTCATTGCCCCTTGACCATCCATTTCTTACTCTGATCGAAGCTGACATCCGGGACACCGATCGCTTCGCTGCTACCGTGGCAGGACATGACGCGGTCATCCACCTGGCTTGCATCTCCAATGATCCGAGTTTCGAGCTGGACTCCGATCTTTCGCGTTCGATCAACTTCGAGTGCTTCGAGCCGATGGTGGTCGCCGCGCAGGCGGCCGGAGTCCGGCGCTTCGTCTATGCCTCGACCAGCTCTGTGTACGGAGTCAGTGATTCTCCCGACGTGACAGAAGATCATCCCCTGGTACCCCTCACCCTCTACAACGATTACAAGGGCCGCTGCGAGCCTCTGCTGTTCGCTCATCAATCTCCGGAATTCACGTGTGTCGCCATCCGACCTGCCACCGTCTGCGGCTACAGCCCCCGATGCCGACTTGACCTCACCGTCAACATCCTGACCAACTACGCGGTGAACAAGGGCAAGATCTTGGTATTTGGCGGGGATCAGCTTCGTCCCAACCTGCATATCGAGGACATGGTGGACGTCTACCAGCTCCTCCTCGCCGTTCCCGAGGAATCGATTGCCGGCGAGACGTTCAACGTGGGCTATCAGAACAGGAGCGTGGCCGACATCGCCGGTATCGTCAAGGCGGTGGTCGAGGAGGAGCTCCCCGATCGGGCACCCATCGACATCGAAGTACAAGAGAGCAACGACCCCCGTTCCTACAAGATCAATTCCGACAAGATCGGACGAGTCTTGGGATTCTTCCCTCAACGCACGATTGAGATGGCGGTCCGAGAATTGTGCCGGGCGTTCCGCGGGGGTCTGCTTCCCGACAGCTTTGATGACGATCGGTATTTCAACGTCCGCACCATGAAGAACCTGGCGGCGCGATGAGGTCGATACACCGGGCAGTGGTCACCGGTGGGGCAGGATTTATCGGGAGCCACATGGTCGATCTACTCCTGGCGCAGGGGGTTGACGTTCGGGTCATCGACAATCTGAGCGGAGGGAACGAGAGTAACCTGGCTCACCAGAGCGGCAACGCCCATCTGCGCGTCGACATTCGGGACATCCGGGCCCTCTCGGCCGATGATCCCCTCTTCGAGGATGTCGATACCGTCTTCCATTTTGCCGGCATCGGCGACATTGTCCCGTCTATCGAGAAGCCGATCGACTACATCGACGTCAATCTTCAGGGAACCGTCCGGGTGCTGGAATGCTCTCGGTACAGCCGGGTGGAGCGCGTGGTCTATGCAGCCTCCTCCTCGTGCTACGGGCTGGCGAACGTTCCCACTCCTGAGACGCATCGCATCTCACCCCAGTATCCCTATGCGCTCTCCAAGCACTTGGGGGAGCAGGCATGCCTTCATTGGCACCATGTGTACGGATTGGCCGTGAACTCGATCCGGATCTTCAATGCCTATGGGCTACGTTCGCGTACCACCGGTGCTTATGGTGCTGTGCTCGGGGTGTTCCTGCGGCAGAAGCTTGCCGGAGCTCCCTTCACGGTGGTGGGCGACGGCGAGCAAAGTCGGGATTTCGTCTATGTCACCGATGTGGCCGAAGCGTTCCGCGCGGCAGCAACCACCGATCTGGTAGGACAGGCATGGAATGTAGGGGCATCCCGACCCCAGACAGTCAATCGCCTGGTTGAACTCCTGGGAGGTGAGTCGGTGCATATCCCGGATCGTCCGGGAGAGCCCCGCTGTACGTGGGCGGACACTTCGGCCATTGCCCGGGACCTCGGATGGAAGCCGGTAGTGAACTTCGAAGATGGAGTGGCGAAGATGGTTGCCAACATCGAGATGTGGAGAGACGCTCCCCTCTGGGATACCGCTTCGATCGCCGAGGCTACCGAGGGGTGGTTCCGTTACTTATCACCCGGCGATGCTGTACCTTCTTGAATTACGAACTGGCCGGGGACGATGACGGCCGGCAAAGGGACGATCGCCGACTTCGCTCTTTTCGGCGGACCAGCCCTCTTTGACCGTCCTCGATCGATAGGCAACCTCGTCACACCCGACTTCGAGCGCTTCATGAGTTATTCCCGGATGTTCTTGGAGGCACGCCAATATACCAACAACGGGCCAGCCAATCGCCTATTGGAGAATAGGCTTGCCGAGTTCCACCAGACCCAAAGGTGCGTGACCTTCTCCACCGCTTTCTGGGGTCTGTCGCTGGCGATGCGGTGCTTGGCCCTGCCGGGAAGGCGCGAGATCGTCATGCCCTCTCTTACCTACCGTCGGATGGGTGAGATCGCCGCTTCGGCGGGACTGGTTCCCCGCTATTGCGAGGTGGACCGGACCACCCGAGCCCAAACGGCAGAGACGGTGGCCGCGTGCATAAACGACGACACCGCTCTGTTGCTGGGCGCGCACCCGACGGTCAACTGTTGCGATGCTGCTGGATTGGAGAAGCTCTCCGCTGAGACCGGCGTCCCCCTTCTCTTCGATTCGGTGGAGTCGGTTTACGAGACCTGTGGGGGGCGGAAAGTTGGCTCGTTCGGCCGAGCGGAGGGCTTCTCGATTCATGCCAGCAAGCTGGTCAACGGGTTCGAGGGCGGCTATGTCACCACCGACGATCACCAGCTCGCGGATCGGCTCGTTTACATGCGGGGATTCGGCTTCGCAGAGATGGATACGGTAGTGGAGTTCGGCTTCAATGCCAAGCTGAACGAAGTGCATGCCGCGATGGCGCTTACCGGCTTGGACGACCTGGAGGAACAGGTCATCCGCAATCGGGTCCGCTACGAGCAATACCGGCGAGAGATCGAGGAGGTTCCCGGCATCTCGATAGTCGAATTCGACGAATCGGAGAAGTGCTCGTACAAGAATGTGCTCGCCGAGATCGGACCCGGATGGCCTCTCTCGCGGGACGATACCCTAACCCTGCTCACGGCAGAAGGCGCTTTGGCGCGGGCTTACTACTCTCCAGCCCTCCACACCCATCAGCCGGGCTTCGAGATCCGTCACGGTGAACTCCCGGTGAGCGAGGAGCTGGCTACCCGGTTCCTACTCCTTCCCTGCGGCGACCAGATGGCCTCGGAGGACATCACTGCGGTGGTGGGCCTCCTCACGGTGATTGCCGCCCGCGGCGGCGAGCTCCGTGACAGGTTGGAAGGCGTTTCGCTGTCTACCGGCGCCTGCGGTGAGGCTGCCTCGTGAGTGCCCTGAAGCCCTCTGCGGCCGATTTCGCTGTTGCCGGTGGGACCCCGCTGTTCGACCGCCCCCTGCCTGTGGGCCAGCTCAACTTTCCCTCTGCCGAGCGATATGAGGATGCGATGCGGCGAATCATGAAGCGTCGCTACTTCACCAACCACGGGCCTCTGGTGGTTGAGCTGGAAGCCCGCTTGGAAGAATACCTGGGTGTCCGCAATGTGCTTACTGTCACCAACGCGACCATCGGTCTGTACCTGGCGGCGCTTGGCCTCGGGCTCACCGGTAAGGTGGTGATGCCCGCCTTCACTTTTGTCGCCACCGCCCAGGCGATGGCGTGGGCGGGCCTTGAACCGGTCTTCTGCGAAGTGGACCCGGACACCCATCAGATCAGCCCGGCGACCGTGGAGGCCGCGATCGAACCCGAAGTGAGCGCGGTGGTGGCGGTGAACCTGTGGGGGGGGAGCTGCGACCCGGGGCGCCTGGAGGCATGGGCGAGCGATCAGGGGCTTCCGCTTCTTTTCGATTCGGCGCAGGGTTTCGGGGTGTCGACCGGTGGACGGCGCCTGGGGGGCTTCGGTGCAGCAGAAGTCTTTTCGTTTCATGCCACCAAGGTGGTGTCATCAGGAGAGGGAGGGTGCATCGCCACAAACGACGACGAATTGGCTGAGCGCATCCGCAACATGCGGAGCAACTACGGGATCAGGAGGCCGATCGAGGTTCCCCTGACCGTCAATGGGCGGATGTCAGAGGGCCAGGCCGCCCTCGCATTGATGAGCCTGGACGACTTCGAGTACAACCGGGAGCGGAATGCCTCTCTGCGGAATATCTACCGCTCGGGACTCGCCGCCGTCGATGGATCGAGAATCGTCGAACCGACGCACGTTGAGGCGAGCAATCACTATTCTCTCGTATGCGAGGTGGACGCAGGGGAGTTCGGGATGACCCGGGATCGCCTGATGGAGATCCTGCATGCTGAGGGGGTCCTCGCGCGGAGGTATTTCTTCCCGGGAGTGCACCGGACGACTCCTTTCGATTCCGACTTTCCTCGTAATGTGGACGTCCTGCCGGCTACTGACCACCTCTGTAGCCGGGTGATGCAGCTTCCGGTGGGAGCGCTGGTCGGCCACGACGACGTTGAGCGGATTTGTGATCTAATCGGCGCGGTGAAGCAATTTGCGCCCGTTCTTGCTGTCAACCGGTAGGCGCTTGTGTACCTACGGCTTGTTGCAGCTCACGGAAGGCGATGATCCGCGGTGCGTCTTGGAATCATGCAGCCATATTTCTTTCCGTACATCGGCTACTTTGCCCTGATCGCTCACAGCGATGCATGGGTGGTGTTCGATGTGTCCCAGTACACCCCGAAGTCGTGGGTGAACCGCAATCGAGTGCTGCATCCCCACCGCGGGTGGATGTATGTCACCGTGCCCTTGGACCACGGATCGCAGGCGATCCCGATCGACAAGGCCCGGCTCACCGACCCGGTCGAGACCCACCGTTCTGTTGCCGGCAAACTGAGCCACTATGCACGACTGGCGCCTTTTTACCGCGAGGTAATGGAAATACTTGATCGTACCTTCGACGGCGCCTCACACTCGCTGGCCCTTCTGGACGTGGCGGGTCTCTTCCAGGTCTGTGAATATCTCGGTCTCCGATTCGACTATCGCATGGCATCGGAGCTGGACCTGCCACCGGTCGACCATCCCGGGGGTTGGGCGCCGGCGATCTGCGAGGCGACGGGGGCGGGCGAGTACATTAATCCGATCGGCGGTCGGCACCTTTTCGACGAGCACGAGTTCCGTGATCGGGGCGTGGAGCCGTACTTTCTCGACATGCCCCCTTATGCCTACGGCACCGCCCCCTTCACCTTCGAGCCCGACCTGTCGATCCTCGACGTGTTGATGTGGAACCCCCCCGACAGGGTCCGCGAGGCGATCACCGACCTACCGGTGTTCCACCGCGGGTGGGCGTGATGAGCCCCCTCCTTACCGTCGTAGTGGCCACCCGCAACCGAGCCCGCTACCTCCAGGATGCCCTCACCTCGATCCTGTCCCAGGGGATCGATCTGGCGATCATCGTGGTGAGGACTCAGGGGGACACCGAGGTGCCTTCGGTCCCGGCGGTTGCCGACCCTCGAGTTTCCGTGCTGGATTGCCGCCATTCGTCCCGGGCTTCGGACGGGTGGGCGATGGGCCTGGAATCCTCCTCCTCTCCGTGGTCGATGACCTTCGACGATGACGACTTGATGTTTCCAGGCTCGCTCCGCCGGTTGCTCGACCTTGCCGTCGATCACGACCTCGACCTAGCCAGCGGGCTGCATATGGATGTCGGTGAGGATGCTGCATGGGTGAATATCGAGGCCATTTACGAGGGAGTCCGTGCCTACGACGAAATCCCCGAGGCGACGGTGCCCCGGGTCACCCTGTACACCTGGGTGGACGTCGCTGGCGGTCACTTCCCGAGCTTGGGCAAGTCGGTTTGGAGGACCGAACTCAATTCCCAGGTCATCGGAGCCAACCAGCCGCCGCCCGGGGACAGCTTCTTCTCCACCAAGCTTTTTGCAGCGTCCCGGCGGGCCGGATTCTGCCGGGTGGTCTTCCGGGCCCACCGGGTTCACCCGGACTCGGCAACTTCCACCATCGTCGGTGACGAACTTCGTGACCGGGCCACGCGGTACCTTCGATGGGCGTCGGCGACTTTTCCCGAGTACGCAACGGCGCGGAACTTGGCCTTCAGCGACCGGCTCGGGGGTGTTTAGGCCGCCCTTTCCACCCGGCATCCTCGATCTGGAGGAAGTCGTCAATGGCCCGGTCCTCGTTGGTGCGATCAAGGATGGTCGCCGGCTCACCGAGCAGTTAGGACACCTGGCGCATGTGCCGACCGTTGGCTCGTCGGTGCTTCGGACTCAGGGAGGGTTCCCACCCGGACCGGTCCACCAGTCCCCGCACCCAAGTCTCCCCCACCAAGAGGGCGTGGTTCGCTGTCTCGCGGCCCCCGGAAAAGAACCGGGAAGCTCAGTACACCCCGCCCCGCCGGCTCTCGGCAATGAACCCGATGAACGCGGACACCAGCAAGAAGGCCCCCATGACGGTTATCCAGAGGCCGAACACCAGCCCCACGCACAGGGTTGTGGCGCCCGCCCCGGCCACCGCGGGCCAGACCGATGAACCGGGGAATACGTCGACCACCCCGGAGCCCTCCGCCACCTCCGCATCGCGGTCCTCGGTGCGGGGACGAGCCCGCCGGGACCAGAAGAACATATAGCCGCCGGGCAGGAGCCCCAGGCACCCGGCCAGGAAAAGCATCACCGTGCCGGACATGTCGGTCTTGCCGGCCGGGGTGGTGATGTCCCAGAAGTAGTACCCCACGCACACGACGGCGAAGAAGATGCCGATGAGGGCGAAGATGTACGCCTCGTGCTTCATGAATCCGGGTCGCCCGCGGGTCGCCCCGTGTGAATGGCCAGCCTGGGGATCGGGTGAATCAGGCACTGGAGGACTGCTTTCTCGAACGGTAGCAACGGGAAGAGGGCTCACACACCGGCGCCCACCTCCTCTCGGGCCCTACCGGGTACGGCAGGCGCGCCGTGGAAGGCCTCCGGGTGGTTCAAGTCCCAGGTCGGCCGCTCGGAGCGGATGGGGGGAATCGAATAGTAGTTGTGATGGGGTGGGGGCGAGGTGGTGGACCACTCCAGGGTGTGGGCGTCCCACGGGTTGTCCCCGGCGGGGATGGGGCGGGCCCAGGAGATCCAGAAGTTGTACAGCATCACCAGCATGGACAGGCCGAGGATGGCGGCCCCGATGGAGGAGACCATGTTGAGCGGACCCCAGCCGGTGTTGGATGCGTAGTCGGCGATACGCCGGGGCATCCCGTCCAGCCCGAGGGCGTACTGGGGGATGAAGGTGAGAGAGACCCCGATGAAGGTCAACCAGAACTGGAGGTGGGCTGGTTTCTCGTGGGGCATCCGGCCGGTGAACTTGGGGTACCAGTAATACAACCCGGCGAACCCGGCGAATACCGCCGATCCGAAAAGCACCTGGTGGAAGTGGGCCACCACGAAATAGGTGTCGTGGGTGGCGAAGTCGATGGGGGGAGAGGCGAGCATGATACCGGTGATCCCCCCCATGAGGAAGGTGATCAGGAAGCCGATGGCAAAGAGCATGGGGGCCCGAAAGGCGATCTGCCCCCGCCACATCGAGCCGATCCAGTTGAAGAACTTGATGCCGGTGGGCACCGCTATCAGGTAGGACATCCCCGAGAAGAAGGGGAGGAGGACGGTGCCGGTGGTGAACATGTGGTGGGCCCACACACCGGTTGACAGAGCGGCGATGGAGATAGTGGCGAAGATCATCCCCTTGTAGCCGAACAGGGGCTTACGGGAGAAGACCGGCAGCACCTCGGTGACGATGCCGAAGTAGGGCAGGGCGAGGATGTACACCTCCGGGTGCCCGAAGAACCAGAACAGGTTCTGCCACAGGAGGGGCGATCCTCCACCGGCCACCGTGTAGACGTGGGTGCCCAGGTGCCGGTCGGCGAACAGCATAACCATCGCCGAGAAGAGGACGGGAAAGGCGATCAGGATCAGCAGGGCGGTGATGAACATGTTCCAGGTGAAGATTGGCATCCGGAACATGGTCATACCGGGGGCTCGCAGGCAGAAGATGGTTGTGACCAGGTTCACCGCGGTGAAGATGGCGGAGAAGCCGGTCAGCACCAGCGAAAGGATCCAAAGATCGGGCCCTGCCCCGGGGGAGTTCACCGCGTCGGAGAGGGGGGCGTAGGCCACCCAGCCGAAGGCGGCGGCGCCGCCGGCCACGAAGAACCCGGACAGCATGGTGACCGACCCGCCCAGGTACAGCCAGTAGGACAGGGCATTCAGGCGGGGAAAAGCCATGTCGGGCGCCCCCACCTGGAGCGGTACCACCAGGTTGGCCAACCCACCGAATGCAAAAGGCCCGGCGAAGAGGTACAGCATCAAAGACCCGTGCATGGTGAACAGCTCGTTGAACTGCTGGGCGGATAGGAAGGTGTTGCCCGGGTGGGCGAGCTGGGCCCGGATGCCGAGGGCCAAGAGCCCGGCGATCAGGAAGATCGCCACCGAGGTGATCGTGTAGCTCATCCCGATCACCTTGTGGTCGGTCGAGGTAAGCCACTTGAGGATGCCGGATACCTCGGCGTGGTCGCCGTGGGCATCGCCGTGGACGGCCACCGGCGGGTGGGCAACAGTGGTCATGGGTATGCTGCTCCTGCTCCGTGGCTCGGCGTGGTGGTTCCTCCGCCCGATGCAGTGGCGGCGGCCTTGTCGGCCAGCCAGGTGTCGAAGGCCGCCGGGCTGACCCCTTCCACTCGGAAAAGCATCTGGTCATGATGCAACCCGCAGAACTGGGTGCATTGGCCGACGAAGTAACCCGGACGGTTCACGGTGAGGTCGAAGGTATTGAGCACCCCCGGTTGCGCGTAGCGGGAGAAATTGAAGTCCCGCACGTAGAAGCCGTGTACCACGTCCCGGGAGCGCAGCTCGATCTGGGTGGTCTTGCCCACCGGAAGGACCATGGTCGGGTAGGTGCTGTCCTGGCCGAGGACCACGTTCCCGCTCACCACCGAGACGTTGTGGGGGTAGTAGAACTGCCAGCCCCACTGGTATGCGTATATATCGACGGTGACGTAGGGGTGGGGAGTGATGGCGTCGACCTTGTCCTCAGTGACCACTGTGGCGGTGAAGAGCACCACCACGATGAGGATCGGGACGATTGTGTAGACAAGCTCGAGGGGAATGTGCTCGAAAAACTGCTTGGGGATGGCGTCGGGATCCCGCCTCCGGTAGCGGATGATCGACCAGGCGATGAGGGCGAAGACCAGAATCCCCACTGCGATGCCCGCCACCACGAATCCCTGGAAAATATGGCTCTCATGAGTGGCCTGGGTGGTCGCCCCGGGGTCCTGGCCGAAGGTGGACAGCCGGCAGCCCGACAGGATCGCCGTTGCCCCCAGCACACCGGCGCCGACAATTCCCTGCTTCCACCAGGGCAAGGCTGCGATGGAAAAGGGGAATCGCCGGCGTGCAGGCTTAGCAGAGCTCACGACCGAGACTTTATAAGGGCGGGGAGGGGTGAGGCTAACTGCGGGCCGCGGGCCCGCTCAGGCTGCCTCGGCTGCTGCCCACTCGTCGGGTTCGATGGCAATGAGCCCGGCCGATTCGGCATTGTGCCTGGCGTGCACACCGAGCACCGCTCCCACCACCACTCCGACCACAGGAACCCCTGTGGTCTGTTCCAGTGCCCGAGCCCGGTCGCGAGCCCGTTCGATGTCGTTGTCGTCCACCTGGGCGGACACCTCCGCTGCCACGTACACCCTCACCTGGTCGGAAGTCCGAACTGCTGAATGGACCGCATCCAGCCTCAAGAGCTGGTTCCGGGTGAGCTCGTCGCAACGCCCGGCGTTCAGCGCCTCATCCAGCAAATCTGCCAGGTCGGCCTTGGCGATGAAGCGTACTTTCCGGAATCCGCAGGTGCCCAGGTAGGAGCAGGCGTCGTCGCGCCACTTCCACTCGTAGGAGAAGCCGCGGATGGGATCGAGCTTACGGAAGCCCTTATCCACCCGCTTGGTCAGCTCGTCCATTCGCTTGGTCAGCTCATCCATTCGCTTGGTCAAATCGTCGACCCGCTTGGTCAAATCGTCGACCCGCTTGGTCAAATCGTCGACCCGCACGATGAGCTGGCGAAGGTCGGCCTCGATAATCCCGACCAGTCCGACCAGGCGGGTAAAAGCCTCTGGCAGGGAGAGCAACTCCCGCGTCAATACCTCCCGCCGGACCTCTTCGAGGAAATCGGGGTCGGTCCGCAGGCCGGTGAGGAATCGGGCCTTCTCGTCAGCGGAAAGCGTCATCGCCATGATTGTACTCCCGGACGCTTTCCCTGGTGGCTGGTGCTGGTGGGCATACCACCGACCATAGGGAATGGGTGTGACAGCGGCTCCTCGACGCGGGGGACTGAAGCCTGCTGGCTCCGGCCGCGCCCGCTACCTGCTACTTCTTGTCTGGGTCGGCCTTGGCCTCGGCAGTGGAGCCGGAGCCGGTGGTCTCACCCTTGGCCCCCTCCTCGATGCCCTTGCGGAATTCGTGGGAAGCCGATCCGATGGAGCGGGCGAGCTTGGGGATCTGGGACCCTCCGAAAATGACCACCACGACGGCGAGCAGGATCCAGAGGTCCGCCCCGTCCAGATTGGCGACGATCATCTGCCTTGGCACCTCTATCTCTCGTGTGTCCTGCCGGATCGGATCCGGCTCCCTGGCAGCCGCAGCGAGTGCCGATCAACGGACTTTCCGGGCTCCCGCGCCCCATCCTATACCTGCAGCGGGAAAAGTCCAGGTCGTAGTCGAACGGCCTCCCTCCGTGACTCTCGGGAAGCGACGGATAGGTGGGCCTCTTGACCAGGAGTTTCTCGCGGACACCCTGGTCAGAGAATCCTGTTTCGACTGTGCTTGACATGGCTGTGCCAACCGCCTAGCTTGTGCAAGACCTGCGCCACCGCGCGCGGGCACGAATACGTAGGTTCCGGAGCCAGGCTCTACATGAGCCACACCACAGAAGGAGATGCAGCAGTGAATGTGACCACCCAGGAAGCCACGCCAACCGCCAGGTGGCTGACTTTGCGAAGGGCGATCGCGGCGGCTTTCACCGCAGCGCTGACCGTCATGGGGCTGCTGCCCCTGTTGGGAGCGACCGCAGCCGGCGCGGCGACAGCCGTTTCGAGCCCAACAATCTCGCTCTCGTCCTACGGCGCTGGAGCGACGAGTGTAATGTACACTCTCGGCTTCACTACGAGCTCAACGGGTGCCCTTACTGCAGGCAGCGGCACGATTACCCTCAACCTTCCGACCGGGACGACCCTGCCGGCCGCAAGCTCGAACGCCTATACAGTCAACCCCAATAATGCGGGGGCGCAGACAGCGACCAGCGTCACGGTATCGGGCTCCCAGGCGGTGATCACCACTCCCGTGGCGGTCGCGGATGCCACTCCGGTAACAGTGACCATTACCGGTGTCACCAACCCGTCTACGGTGAGCGGCACCGACCAAGCGTCCATCTCGACCTCGTCGGATACCGCCGCCGCCCTCACCGCCGCCTACGCGATTACCTCAGGTATTTCGGCGCTGACCGGACCCACCCCGACGCCCGCCACGGCCAACACGGCTTATTCCGTCTACACTGTCGGCTTCAAGACGAGCGCCAGCGGGAGCCTGGTCGGAGGCGCCGGAACCATCACGTTGTCCTTCGTGAACTCTCCGACCGCCGCGACGTTCCCCGGTACTGCCGGTGCCTACATCATCAACAACGTTGCCGTGACCAATATCGCATCCGGTGGAGGAACCGCTTCGGTGACCCTGACCGTTCCGGGGAATGTCAACATCGGACCCTCTTCGAGTGTGACTGTGATCGTCTTCGGTGCCCATAATCCGCAAAATCCGGGCAACTACACCATCAACGTCTCCACTTCGTCCGATACAGCTCCTTCGGCAACCTCATCCTTCGTGATCGGCACTTCTGTCGCTAACGCGAAGATGCAGACTGGCTTCCCGAGCCCGGATACCGCCGGTGCGACTTCCACCGTCTACCATGCGTCCTTCAACGCGTCGAACGTTCCTGCTGGATCGGGTAACCTTGCTGCCGGAACCGGCACCATCACCCTCACCTTCCCCACCGGTACAACCCTGCCTACCACCGCCTCCCTCTACACGGTGACCGCATCGAATGCGGTTTGTAACGCCGACGGGAGTATTACAACGGCAAATGTGACCGCTTCCGCACAGCCCTCCTCGGTGAACGTGAGCGGGACGAGCGTCACGATCACCACTCCGGTTGCGGTGACGGCCGGTGACTGCGCACTGGTGTCGATCACCGGCGCAGGTAACCCCGGTGCTGGGACCGCCTACACCTTTAGCGCATCTTCATCGGCCGATGTAGCGGCATCCACATCGACGACTTACACCATCGCAACGTCGGTGACCAACGTCACGGTGGCTCCCTCAACGAATCTTGTCGGAACGGGGGTAGGCAATCCGGTAACTGCTGCCTACACGATCAGCTTCACTGCCACCACCGCTATCAGTGGAAACAATTCGACTCCGGACACCGTGACCTTCTGCCCCTCGGGAGCCAACAGCTACCTTCCCAACGGACCGGGAGACTACGTCTTCCAAGTTGCCAGCGGTGTCTATCTGCCTGGAGTCTCAGTCGGCGCCGCCTCCAATACTCCCGGCGCCCCCAACAGCACGTTAAATTGTGCTGGAGCCGGGACCGCGACGGCGGAGACCATCCAACTGCCCGAGGCCCTGTCCTACGCAGCAGGTCAGACGGTCTCCATCGTGGTCAATCCCATTGTGAATCCGGCAGCGTCGACCGCCAACACCATTGCGGTTTCCACAACGGGGGATACTTCGCCGGTGGCTAGCTCGGCTTTCTCGACGGTGGCCGTTTCGACCAACCACGTCTATGGTCAGTACGGCTCGCCTTCGGTGACCAATGCGGGTGGCGCGAACTACGTCGTCAATGCCGTCGCCTATTCGACCTCCACTCCGGCGACTGTCACCGTGACCGCACCCTGTGGGACGGTATTCAGCACGGGGGCCTTCTATACGGTAAATGGGAACGCTGGCCTGGGGGGCGCTGCCGGGACCTCCCCTGGCTGCGGCACTGCCGGCAATGTCCTGACCATCACCAACACGGCCAATCTCACGGCGGGGACTGCCTTCACCGTGACGGTTCCCCACACAGACGTCACCTTCCCCACCGGGACGTACAACACCTCCTGGCAGATCGAGACGGCCACCGATAACAACAACGTGGCGACCACTTCCTTCCAGGTGATCGGTGCAGCCAGCGGTACCAAGTTGGGATCTCCCGTTATGGTTCCAACCTCGTTCAATACGACGCCGTTCGGTTTCAACATCTCGACCAATGCCCAGAGCAATGGCTCTTTGGCTGGCAACAGCAACGCCTATGTCGAGCTCGCCTCCAGTGAGGCTGTGGCCGAGGGAAGCCCGTTTACCGCAACCACCGCCTTTGTGAACGGCGTCATGACTGCCTCTACTCAGGGAGGAGGTCCCGGCGACTATACAGATTCAGTCACCATTCCAAACGAGCTGGTTATCGCCAATGGCGGTAAGATCGTCGTGACCATCGTTGGCTCCACGGCAACTCTGCCGGCGGCCACCACCACCTTCAGCATGAGCATTGGCAGCAGTGCCGACAATTCGGACATCGGTCTTGTTGGGAATCCCACTGCGGCTAATATCAGTTACTCTCTGAGCCCTGCTCCGACTTCAGTGGTGGTTGACTCGATGGCGGGACCGACGCCAGGCGTGGTCGGCCAAGCTGCGAGCTACACGATCAACTTTCACACGTCGGGCGCAACCACTGCCCTAAACGGCGGATCTGGACAGATCATCCTGGACGCGAGCACCACTGCTGCTGGAACGGTGTTTCCGTCCGCTACCAGCGATTACGACGTCAACAACGTGTCAGTCGGCTCAGTGGGTGGGTCAGTTAGCCTGTCGAACTCGAATGCGACGGCCACCATCACCCTGCCGAGCAACGTCGGGTCGTCGGTTCAGACCTTCTCGCTCTCTGTTTCTAGCGTTACCAACCCAACCAAGCCGGCCACTTACCACCTGGAAGTGTCCACTAGCGCAGATCAGTCCGCGGTTACCTCGGGCAACTATGAGGTTTCCACTGCAGTAAGTAACCTGATTGGTCCCGCCGCCGACCCAGCGACGACCGGTCTGGGGTCGACGTATACCATCGGATTCATCACCAGCGCTTTTGGTGACATCTGTGGCGCGAATACGCTGGCAGATTGCCCGAACACCGGCAACAACGGTCAGGTTGCCGTCATCGCCCCGAGCGGTACGGTCCTGACTGGCGCGGGTGACCTGATCAACGGGATGGTTCCGGCAGCAGAGACGCTCTTTACTACGCACTCTGCTAATGACAGCGTGGTGATGACACTCAACGCCAATCAGGTGATTCCTGCTGAAACCCCGGTGTTCGTGTCCCTTATGGTGACCACAAACCCGGCGCCGGGCTCGACCTATTCGTTCAGCGTCCATACTACAGATCAGACCAGCTTTGGTGATCAGGCGCTGGTGAGCTCGTCCTCCTACTCGATAGGGAGCGCGATCACACATCTTGCGGTCACCTACAGCAGCGAGAATGCGCAGGAGCCTGCAAATTACACAGTGAACTTCTGTGCGACGAGCGGCCTGGTCGGGGGAACGGATACGGTGGCCATTACGGCTGCGAGCGGGACTACGTTCCCGTCGAGTGGCTATGGGATCAACAGCACCTCCACCACAGCGACCGTGGGCACCTCGCCGAATAGTGTCACGGTGAGCGACCCTTCGGGTATCAACGTTGCGGCTAATAATGGTTGTGGCGGTGGAACGGATGTCAGCCTGGTCATCAATGGGGTGACGAATCCCGCTGGGAGCCAGACGCTCAGTGTCACGACGTCGAAGGACAGCGTACCCGTGACCTCGGCGGCAACTGTGATGGTGCCTCCCGCGGCGCCGACGGTTAGCGCGGTAAGCCCGGCGACCGGTCCGACCGCTGGCGGGACCAGTGTCGTTATCACCGGAACCAACTTCACCTCGGCAGCGACCGTGAAGTTCGGGAGCACGGCAGCGACGTCGGTCAGCGTCACTTCTGCCACCTCGTTGACCGCATCATCGCCGGCGACCACGACGGCCGGAACGGTCGATGTGACGGTATCGACGGCTGGTGGCACGAGTGCCACGTCGTCTAGCGATCAATTCGCCTACACGGCGCCTGTGCCGGCGGTGAGCGCGATCAGCCCGACTTCTGGCCTTGTGGCTGGGGGTACCACCGTGACCGTGACCGGCAGCGGCTTCACCGGGGCAACTGAGGTCGACTTCACTCCGACCGGTGGTGGCGCGGGCGGCAAAGGAACCAGCCTTAACGTGGCATCGGACACTTCGTTGACTGTCGTTTCGCCCGCCGAGGCAGCGGGCACGTACGACATCACCGTGCTTACTCCAGGCGGAACCTCGCCGAAGACCGCTGCGGACGTGTTCACCTACTCGAACTGCTCGGCTCCGACGGTCACCGCAGTCTCTCCGGCTAATGGTCCGGAGGCTGGGGGGACCAGCGTGACCATCACTGGAACTAACTTCGAAGTGGGTTCCGGTTCCAGCGCCACTTGCCAGGCCACCGCGGTGATGTTTGGTTCCGTGAACAGCGATGCGAACGGGCCGTTCACCTTGAATTCGGCTACATCGATCACGGTGGCGTCGCCAGCGGGTAGTGCAGGTGCGGTGGACGTCACGGTTGTCGGGCCCGGCGGCACGTCGGCGATGAGCGCGGCGGACAAGTTCACCTACAACGCTGTGAGCGGCCAGGGATACTGGCTGGTGACCAGCCAGGGCACCGTGGACGCCTATGGATCTGCTCCGGCGATCACCCCTGCCGGCATGAATCTCGGTCCTAACAAGGTCGTGGCTATCGCCACCTCGCCGGGTGGGACTGGCTACTGGCTGGTCGACTCGGCCGGCAACATCTACACCGCCGGTACGGCCCTGTACTACGGGGGCCCGAGCCAGCTCAACCCGAACTTGCCGGCCGGTGGCAGCAATGCCGCCGTGGTCACCGGTGGGATCGTGGGAATAGCGGCTACGGCCGATGGCAAGGGCTACTGGGAGGTCGACGGCCAGGGTGACATCTTCACCTTCGGGGACGCCGTCTACCATGGCACTCCTGCTCAGTTGAACCCGAGCGCGCCGGCTGGTGGCTCGAACTCGGTCCTGCCGCTGAACTCTCCGATCGTGGGCATTGTGTCCACGGGCGATGGGCAGGGCTACTGGGAAGTTGGCGCCGACGGTGGGATCTTCACCTTCGGTGATGCGACCTTCCAGGGCTCGATGGGTGGCGTCAAGCTGGCTGCCCCGGTGGTCGGGATGATCGCCTTCGGGACCAACTACGAGATGGTTGGCGCCGACGGTGGGGTGTTCACCTTCCCGCCAGGATCCCCGATCTTCCACGGGTCCGAGCACGGTTCGCTGCCTGCTGGTATTACCGCAGTTGGTATCGCCGAAACCTCTACCGGCGCTGGATACTGGATTGCCAACTCCAGCACTCCTGCCGCTAACTTCGGGGATGCCCAGTCGCTGACCGGGCCTGCTGCAAGTGGTGTGGTGGCTATCGCCGCCTCGTAAGCCAGGCGATCGGGCAGACTCCGATCAGCACAGGAAGTAAGAGCACTGCCGGGCCATAGGGCCCGGCAGTGCCGCGTTCATGCACCAGGCCGCCTGGGTGAGGAGAACCGGTATCGTTGGCGTTGATCGATGGCGGGAAGCCCGGCGGGTAGAACCGGTTTCACCGGGTTTCCCGGGTGGTCATCGCTGTCGGTGACCCGGTAGAGTACGGCGAAACCATGAGGGCGCTGCACAGAACTATCGAGGCTCTGCCGGCACGGACGGGAGAGCGGAGTCGCGGCCGGTGAGGATCGCGATCCCCGCCGAGTCGGGACCAGGCGAGCGGCGGGTTGCCGCCACTCCCGATGTGGTGGGCAAGTTGGTGGGTGCAGGGTACGAGGTAGCAGTTCAGGCAGGAGCCGGAACTGGCGCATTCATCGATGACACGGCCTTTTCGGAGGCGGGAGCCAAGATGGAGCAGGATGCCGCGGCGACCCTCAGGGGGGCCGGGCTGGTTCTCCGGGTGCTGCCACCTTCGGTTGAGGAGGCGAAGACAGTTCCCGAGGGATGCGCGGTGATCTCGACCGGCCAGCCGGCCAACTACCGCGAGGCGATCGATGTACTTGCCGGTTCGAAGTGCTCGGTGTTCAGTACCGACCTGCTCCCCCGAATCTCCCGTGCCCAGTCGATGGACACCCTTTCCTCCCAGGCGTCCCTGTCGGGTTACAAGGCTGTGCTGGTGGCGGCGGTGAGGCTGCCGAAATTCTTCCCGATGCTGATGACCGCGGCGGGGACTATTCCTCCAGCCAAAGTGCTGGTGATGGGAGCCGGGGTGGCGGGGCTCCAAGCCATCGCCACTGCCAAGCGCCTGGGCGCCCAAGTGAGCGCCTACGATGTCCGCCCCGCGGTGAAGGAAGAGGTTCAGAGCCTCGGTGCCAAGTTCGTAGAGCTGGATCTGGAGGCGGCGGAGGGTTCCGGTGGCTATGCCGCAGAGCAGACTGAGGACTTCCAGAAGCGCCAGCAGGCTCTTATTGCGGGGGTGGTTGCCGCCTCCGATGTGGTGATCACCACCGCTGCGATTCCCGGGCGTGCAGCACCCCGCCTAGTTACCACCGAGATGGTGGAGGCGATGAAGCCCGGGTCGGTTATCGTCGACCTGGCGGCGGCCACTGGGGGCAATTGTGAGCTGACCGTGGACCGCGAAGAAGTGGTTCACAACGGAGTCACCGTGATCGGCGCCTCCGAGCTACCCAGCTCGATGCCCTCGAATTCCAGCCAGCTCTACGCTAAGAACCTGATGAACCTGGTCCTCTCGGCTACCAAAGAGGGGGCGTTCGCGCCGGACATGGAGGACGAGGTATTCGCTGCCACCTGCGTGGTCAATGCAGGCGAGGTGCGCCTGGTCGAGAAGGGAGCGAAGTGATGACCGGTGGCATGGTGATGGGGGTACTGGGGGGCACAGTGAAAGGCGGTGTGCTCGAACTGCTCACCGTGTTCATCCTGTCCATCTTCGTGGGGTTCGAAGTGATCTCTCGTGTTCCGACTCTCCTTCACACCCCCCTGATGTCGGGAACCAACGCGGTGCACGGGGTGATCCTGGTGGCTTCGATCGTCGTTCTTGCCGGGGCGCAGACCACGACCCTGCAAGTGCTCGGCTTCGCAGCGGTGCTGCTGGCAACCCTGAACGTGGTGGGTGGATTCGTGGTGACCGACCGGATGCTGGAGATGTTCAAGTCGAAGAAGAAGGCGGCACCTGCCCCTGCCGATTCGGGCAGCGGCGGCAGCAAGCCGGCAGCGAGCTAGCGAACAGGGAGTCGCCTTTTCCATGACCCTGGGAACCATCGATCTCGCTACCGGCGTCAACATCGCCTACCTGGTCGCCTTCGTCTGTTTCATACTGGCGTTGAAGGGCCTGAGCTCGCCCAAGAGCGCCCGCCGGGGCAACATCATCGGTGCGGTGGGCATGTTCATCGCGGTAGGGATGACTTTCGTCGACGGCCCGGTGCATAACGTCGCCCTCATCGTGATCGCCATCGCGATCGGCGTAGTGGTGGGGATCCCTGCCGCCCGTCTGGTGAAGATGACCGCAATGCCCCAGATGGTGGCTGCCTTCAACGGGGTGGGTGGCGGAGCTGCGGCCCTGGCCGACATCGCCGACTTCGTGCACCACGGAGGGACTATCGCCACCTGGCTGCAGGTGTGCACCATCTTCGCGGTGATCGTGGGATGCGTGTCGTTCTCGGGCTCGGTGATCGCATTCGCCAAGCTCCAGGAGGTGATGACCGGGCGCCCGATCACCTATCCCGGCCAGCAAGTGGTGAACGCCCTGGTTGGACTGGGCATCGTCGGTCTGGCCGCAGCAGTGCTGGGTATCTCCTCGGTGCCGGTGCTGTCGGTGATGGGCGGGCTGGCAGTGTTATTCGGGGTGGCCTTCGCCCTCCCGATCGGCGGGGCAGACATGCCGGTGGTCATCTCACTCCTCAACTCATTCACCGGCCTGGCCGTTGCGGCCACCGGCTTCGTCTTCGACTCGATCCCCCTCATCGTGGGCGGGACCCTGGTGGGCGCCTCGGGTACCCTGCTTACCCGGATGATGAGCCAGGCGATGGGGCGCTCTCTCACCAATATCCTTTTCGGCGCGTTCGGGTCGGTGGTTGCAGGAGAGGGAGGGGGGGCCGCTGGCGAGCAGAGGCCGGTGAAGTCGGCAGGGCCCGAGGACATCGGTACCCTCCTGGCCTACTCGTCCAAGGTGGTGATCGTCCCGGGCTACGGGCTCGCTGTCGCCCAGGCCCAGCACACCGTCAAGGAACTGGCCGACGCCCTAGAGAAGAAGGGGGTGGAGGTGGCCTACGCCATCCACCCGGTTGCGGGGCGGATGCCGGGGCACATGAACGTGCTCTTGGCCGAGGCGGACGTACCCTACGAGCAATTGAAGGAGATGGAGGAGGCCAACTCGGAGTTGCCCTCCACTGACGTGGTACTTGTGGTTGGTGCCAACGACGTGGTCAACCCTGCCGCCCGGGACTCTCCGGGAAGTCCGATCTACGGCATGCCGATCATCGACGTCGACAGGGCTGCAAGCGTGATCTTCATGAAGCGCTCCATGCGCCCGGGATTCGCCGGCATCGACAACGAGCTCTTCTACGACCCGAAGACCACCATGCTTTTCGGTGATGCCAAGGACTCGCTCGCCAAGCTGGTTACCGCGGTCAAGGCGGCGTAGCCGCCTGGGGCTACCCGCCGGGGAGGTGCGGCCCCTGGTGCAGCGGCGCCTTGGGTAGGGTTCTCCAACTGTTCAAGTTGGTGGGCCAGACCTAAGATTTCCCGATGGCCATCGATCTCTCCAAGCTGGGCGTCACCTCCGAGCCTTCCCGCTTCACCATTTCTCCGGAGCGGGCGCTCGAGTATGCTTCCGCCACCAACGACCCGAACCCTGCCTACACGTCCGGCAAGTACGCACCGCCGGTTTTCGCAGTGGTGCCGGCTTTCGAGGCGATGGGCAAGGCTGCTGCCGCCACCATCCCTCCGGAGGCGATGCTCATGATCGTCCACGGCGAGCAGGACATCCACCTTCACCGGGCTCTGGTCCCCGGTGACGAGCTGGAGGTGACCGGCGAGGCGTTCAACGTGCGGGTGGGCTCTACGGGTACCCGGGTCGCTTTTCGGGTGGGGTGCGCCGACGTGAAGGACGGGAGCCCGGTGCTCGACCAGTACGCCACACTCTTCATCCGAGGTATGAGCGACGGGGAGAGCGGGGGGCCGGACAAGCCGGACCACACTTTTCCCGAGGCTGCCCGGGAGAACAAGGTGGGCACCTACACGGTGCACGTCGACGACGACCAGACCTATCGCTACGCGGAGGCGTCGGGGGACATGAACCCGATCCACCGGGACGAGGCCGTAGCCAAGTCGGTAGGGTTGCCCGGGATCATCGCCCATGGGCTATGCACCATGGCGATGTGCTCCCAGGCGGTGCTGGCCCTGGTGGCCGACAAGGACCCCGCCCGCCTTCGCCGCCTGGCGGTGCGGTTCTCCAAGAACGTCTTCCCCGGCAACGACGTGCACACCACCCTGTACTCGGCAGGCACCCGGGACGGGCGCTCCCTCTATGCCTTCGAGGCGGTGTCCCCCGGCTTCGGGGGGGACCCGGCCGCCGCTGACGTGATCAAGAACGGCTGGGCAGAGGTGGATTCCTAAGAAGTTCGCTGCACCAGATGGCCCATATACACCAGGCGGCTTAGGACCTGTACCTCCCGGCACAGCCGGAGAGTCGACATACCAAGAGGGTGCGCCGATCGACGCACCCGCGGACCGGGCGGCTGGTATGCAGTCCTACTTCTTGGTCTCCCAGAAGATGTTGGCGATCTCGTCGATGAGGCCGAGGAGCTTGTCGCCCTGGGCCGGGTCCTGCGACTTCTTGGACAGGCCCGCCTCCTTGGTGGCGTTCCAGAAGAGATCATGGAGCTGGGGGAACTTCTCTTTGTGTTCGGGCTTGAAATAGTCGGTCCACAGCACCCACAGGTGCTCTTTGACCAGGTGGGCACGCTCCTCCTTGATGGCCAGGCAGCGGGACCGGTAGTCCTCGACCGTCTCGTTGGCCGACTTCATCTTCTCGGCGTTCTGGTAGCGCTCCTGGACCGCCTTCACCGACTGCGCCTCGATGCGAGCCTGGGCGGGGTCGTATACGCCGCAGGGAAGGTCACAGTGGGCATAAACGGTGGTGGGGCGGGCCAGCCGGTCGGCCATTCTCAGCACGGTGGGAACTAAGCGCATGGGTATCCTCCTGGTAGTTCGCTTACTGTCGAATGATGGGTTTTCTTAACCGTAGCCCGCTCTGCTCGGTGGTCGTTACCGCCGCCGCCGGTGCTTGCGTGTTGGTGGGATGGTGCCTGCGGCACTTCCGGCGGGTGCAAGTGTCGGGAACCTCGATGGTGCCCACCGTCGAGCCGGGCGACCGCCTCCTGGTCGTGAGCGGGTGGCCCTGCCGGGTCCGGGCCGGCGATGTGGTGGTGCTGGGCGATCCGCGAGACGCCCGTCCCCTGGTCAAGCGGGTGGTCCGGTCGCAAGGGGGGCAGGTGGAGGTGTCCGGGGACAATCCAGCCGCGTCCACCGACAGCCGCCACTTCGGTGCGGTACCGATCGGCATGGTGGGCGGCAGGGTGGTCTACCGGTATTGGCCTCCCGAACGGGTGGGCCGGCTTCCCTGCCGCCCATGACGCCCTTCCCCGAATGGGCGGGCGGACTCGCTTGCGACGAAAAAAGGGCCGGGAGGATTGGCGTAGCCCGGACTACGCTGAGGGGTTGTGGAGTACCCGATCGGTATCGAGGGGGGGGATCATGAGATTCCGGTTGGCTGACGTGGACAGGCTGCTCGCGCCGGGCTATACCGGCGACCTCGGTTCGATGACCATGGGAGATCTGCGCGCCAAGAGGAACGAGTGCCAGACCGTCGAAGTGGAGCTGTCCTACTTGCGCCGGATGGCTCACGGCAGGCTGGACGTGGTCTATTTCGATCTCACCCGGCGGTCCGAGGGGCGAGGGGCGGCGGGTCTGACCGACATCGTCTCCAACCTGTCGGAGATCCTTTCGACCAGGATCTACGCTCCAGACTCGGGACGGTTGGCAGCGATGCTCGCTCCGGATCTTGATGAAGTCACCCTGGAGGAGATGGACTCGGTCGCCGGGGCGGACCGCCTCCACATGCTGCCTGAGCTTTCCGACGAGGAGGTGCAAGCCGTCGCCGACCGGTTGACCGCCCTGGAGACAGAGGTGTCCGACAAGAGAAGGAGGCTCCACGATGTCATCGATCGTCTGCATCAGGAGATCGTGCGCCGCTACCGGTCAGGCGAAGCCACCGTCGAGAGTCTCCTGCCGTGACTGGAGGGGAGCGCGTTTTGGAAGCAGGTACACAGCGTTGAGGTCGATTGCATGCCGATGAAAGAACTTCCCACCCACTGGCGCGATCTCGGCGAGTTCATCCGCGAGCAGCGGTCGATGTCCCGCCTTTCCCTCCGGCGGCTGGCCGAGCTGGCCGGCGTGTCCAACCCCTACCTCAGCCAGATCGAGAGGGGCCTGCGCAAACCTTCCGCCGAGATCCTTCAGCAGATAGCCCGGGCACTGCGGATATCTGCAGAAACCCTCTATGTTCGCGCCGGCATCCTCGAGGAGCGTGACAACGCAGGGGAGGATCTCACCGTGGCGATCCTTTCGGACATGTCGATCAACGAATCCCAGAAACAAGCGCTGATCTCCATCTACCAGTCTTTTCGACACGAGAATGCGTCCCGGATGGCCGATGAGTAAGGTCGCCATCCTTTCGATGCACACCTCGCCGCTGGCCCAACCTGGCACCGGCGACGGGGGAGGGATGAACGTATACGTGCGCGAACTGGCAGCGTCTCTCGCCCGCTCTGGACGTGCCTGCGAGGTCTACACCCGCCTTTGGTCCCCCGACCTCCCCGGTATCGTCCAGGTGGAGCCTGGGTTCCAGGTGAAGCATGTCGCGGCCGGCCCCCTTTTCCCGGTTGCGAAGGAGGAGCTTCCCGACCTGGTGCCCGAGTTCGCCTACCGCGTGGCCCGCGATCTCGAAGCGGCCGCCGACCGGGGAGAGCCGGCCGATGCTCTCCACGCGAACTACTGGTTGTCGGGGATGGCGGGGCATTCGATCAAGCACGAGCTGGGCATCCCCCTGGTGTCCACTTTTCACACGCTCGACCGGCTGAAGGCGGAAGAGGGTTTGGACACCGGGGAAGCCGACGGCGACACGCTGAGCTTGTTGGGTCAGGTCCGCCGTGCTCAGGGGGAGTCCGAGGTGATGGCCTGCTCGGACGCCATCGTGGCCTCCTGTTCGGTGGAGGCCGACCAGATCGTGGAGCTGTACGGGGCGGACCGGAATCGCATCGCGGTGATCCCTCCCGGGGTCGACCGCGCGTATTTCTCGCCGGGCGACAGAGCACAGGCTCGCCGGGCGGTCGGGCTCCCGGTGGAGGGGGCGATGCTCCTTTTTGTAGGGCGCATTCAGCCCCTCAAAGGAGCGACCGTGGCGGTTGATGCCCTGGCGCACCTGGGCGGTCCGATTGCGCCCGGAGGGGCAGGTAGTTTCCTGGTGGTGGTCGGAGGCCCTTCGGGGCCCCACGGCCCCGCGGAGCTGGAGCGCCTGCGGGCTCGGGTGCTCGAACGGGGGCTCGTCGATCGGGTCCACTTCGTCGAGCCGCAGCCCCACGAGTTGCTCTCGACCTACTACCGGGCGGCCGATGTCTGCGTGGTGCCGTCCCGCTCCGAATCCTTCGGATTGGTGGCGCTGGAAGCGTCCGCATGCGGGGTTCCGGTGGTGGCGAGCGCGGTAGGCGGGCTGCTCACCCTGGTCGATCATGGTTCGACCGGCTATCTGGTCGACGAGCGCGATCCGCGCGTCTTCGCGCATTTCATCGCCAACATCCTCACCAACCCGTCGCTCGCGGGGTCGATGTCGGCGAAAGCAGCGATGCGTGCCCGCGGGTACACATGGCACGATGCTGCCCGCGCACTTGCCTCTCTCTATGGGCGGGTGTCTCGGCGCGAGCTGGTGGAGTGCGGCTGAAGCTTCCGGTGCGCGGTCCCGGCGCGACTGTAAGTCGAGTGGGGCTACCAATGCCGATCAATAGGTGTGACCTGCCCGGAATCGGATGCTTGCTGCGGGAGGTGCCCCCGGCTATCGTCACCGGGAGCGGCCCGGAGGGCGGAGTGGTTGTATGCGTTCGGGGAAGTGCGTATACATCCAGGAGGTCTTCCGGGCCTCTGTATGAGGTTGCGCCGTCAGGCGCAGCCGTGGCCCGAGCGGCCCGGCTGCAAAGCAGCCAGGAGCGGGAAACATTGACAAGAGTGGGCGCCTATTGGCGCACGCTCTTGCTCGCGTTCTTCGATGGCCACCTTCTATCCGGCCCAGGTTTGGTAGCCTCGCTCAATGGTTTCGATGACCTTTGACTGTGGCGTCCGAGTCGGGGTGATCGTGTGGCGGTGAAGCTGGCGATCATCGGCGGTGGGCGGATGGGTGGCGCCCTGCTCCGGGGGCTGATCTCCTCGGGATGGGCGAGTCCGAGCGAGCTGGTGGTGGTGGAGATCAACGAGGCGCAGCGCCAGAGGTTGGAAGCCGGTCATCGGGGCCTGACCACCGTGAGCCGGTTGTCCACTCGCGCCTGCGAGGACGCGGTGCTGGCGGTCAAGCCCCAGGACGCCGAGGAGGCATGCCTCGCTGCGGGGGTGGCTGGGGTGCAGAGGCTCCTTTCGGTTGCCGCAGGGATCACTACTTCCGATCTGGAGAAGTGGATGGGTACCCGCGCGCTGGTGGTACGGGCGATGCCGAACCTGCCGGCCCTGGTGGCCCACTGCGCCGCGGGGATGGCGCCCGGATCGCGGGCGAGTGAGAGGGATCTTGCGTGGGCAGCGGGCGTCCTCGGCTCGGTGGGGACGGCGGTGGAAGTCCCCGAGAAGCTGATGGATGCGGTGACCGGGTTGTCCGGTTCCGGGCCGGCCTATTTCTTCCTGGTAGTGGAGGCGCTCATCGAGGCAGGCGTGCGGGCCGGTCTCGACCGGGAGACCTCCACCACACTGGTGCGCCACACCTTTGCCGGGGCGGCCCGATTGCTGACCGAGACAGGAGAATCGGCGGAAGACCTCCGGATCGCGGTTACCTCTCCCGGTGGCACCACTGCAGCCGGAATCGCCGCGCTCGAAGATCGGCAGGTACGAGAGGCGTTCGTGGCGGCGGTGGAAGCGGCTACCGCGCGCTCGATCGAACTGGGCACGCCGGGCGCCAAGGCAACCCTCACCCACCGATGAGCCTCCCCGGGCGCGGTAACGCCCTGCCGTTGCGGTGAATCTCGCACAGCTCCTGAGCGGGCACGACGGGGGCGACATCGCCATCGTCGATCGATTCGGTTCGATCGCCTATGCCGAGCTGAATACAGAAGCGGCCCGGTGGAGGTCGTTGCTCGCCGGCCGTGGAGTGGGGCCGGGCGACCGGGTTGCTCTCATTTGCGGGAACGATCGCCACTTCGTCGGTTCGTACCTGGCGGTGCTCGGGCTGGGAGCAATCGCGGTCCCTCTCAACCCAGCGAGTCCCGGTCCCGAGCTCGAGGCCGAACTGGCCTCCGTGTCGCCAGCCGCGGTGGTCGACGAGGAGACGATCGAGATGGTCACCTCGGTCCACGATAGTCAAGCTGCTCCGGGCATCGTCGAGCGGAGTTCCGGCGACCCGGCGGTGCTCCTTTTTACCTCCGGCACCGCGGGCTCTCCCAAGGCAGCGATCCTCACTCACGGGTCGCTCTACGCCAACCTGCTCCAGATCCAGAGCCACCCGGGCTGGCGGGCGATGCCCACCGACGTGGGCCTGGGTTTGCTCCCGCTGTTCCATGTCTTCGGGCTGAACGTTGTCCTGAACCTCTCGCTCCTCACCGGAGGAAAGCTGGTTCTCCTCGACCGGCCAAGCCCCGAGGAGGCACTCGACGCGGTCGAACGCCACCAAGTGACATTGGTTGCCGGGGTGCCGGTGCTGTACGCGGCGTGGGCCCGGACGTTGGACGGGCGCACCGGTGGGGTTGGGGTGGGTGCGGGGGCGGGCCGGGTGTCCACCGCGATGCATTCTGTCCGGCTGGCGATCTCCGGCGCAGCGCCCTTGCCGTACGAGATCGCCGACGACTTCGAGCACGCTTTCGGGATCCCCCTGTGGGAGGGCTACGGATTGACCGAAGCGTCCCCGGTGGTCACAGCTCCGGTTTTCGAGGGCAGCCCGACCAGGGGTTCTGTTGGCGGCCCCCTCCCCGGCGTCGAGGTACGGGTGGTCGAGTCCGGTGGTGCCGACGCGCTGATCGGCGATCCTGGAGAGGTATGGGTCCGTGGGCCGAACGTCTTCGCCGGCTACTTCGGCGACCTGGAAGCGACCGAGCGAGTGTTGGACGCGGAGGGGTGGCTCCATACCGGTGACGTCGCGGTGACCGGCGAGGACGGCTGCTTGCACCTAATCGACCGGGCCAAGGACCTGGTGATCGTGTCCGGCTTCAACGTCTACCCTCAGGAGGTCGAGCGGGTTATCGCCGCCGTCGCGGGAGTCGCGGAAACCGCGGTAGTGGGCACCGCGCATTCCAGCGGAGGTGAAGCGGTGGTGGCCTACGTGGTTCGCGAATCCGGAGCGACGCTGGACGAAAGTGACGTGATCGGTGCATGCCGAGCACATCTCGCCGGGTACAAGTGCCCCAGCGCGGTCTTTTTCGTGGATTGCATCCCGCGGGCAGCCGCCGGAGAGGTGCTCCGGCGGGAACTTAAGCCCGATCCGGTCTCCTGACCAGGAGTCTTACGTCCTTCTTACGCCCGGTTCGTACACTTCGGACAGGCTCCCCGATGAGGGGGACGAGGCAGAAGCGGAGATTGACGAGAAGCGGAGCAAAGAATATCGATCAAAGCCGATCGACGACGGGCCTCCCAGCCGGTCCGCCCGGTTCCCGTCGCCGATTGCACCGTGCACTTCCCCGATGATGCAACCCCAGCGGGAACCTGTGCTCGGTGACAGGCCCCGGTACCGTCCCAGTCGGTGGTTCTCTCCGCCTCACTGCTGATTGGGACGGTCGGGGAACTCGGCCTTATTGCCGCCGGTGATTTGCAAGCTCGGCCATTCAGGGCCGAGAAGTTGACGCAGAAAGGCGAATCTCCAGCCCCTCGTCCCATCCCCGGGCGATGCATCGTTCCCATTCCGCGTCACCCAACGCGGCCCGCGGCCCGGCGATGATCTCATCCAGAAGGGTGACGTAGGGCGCAGGCAAATGGAAGCCACCGGTCGTAGAGAGACGATCGGCCGCTCCGAACAGGCGGGCCCCCTGCGATGCGCGGTCGAGCGCACCGGTTCCCTCTGCCACCGCCTCCGATGGGGACGTCGTGCGATCCTGATGCCACTGGAGACAGCGAATCGCCCCCAGCGCCCGCAGTCCCCATGCGATGAAAACCAGGTCACCGAGCTCCCGTGCGAGTGATACCACTTCTGCCAGCATCGGTGCGGCCGCATCGGGCTGCCCGGTCATCGCCAGTGCAAGGCCGGTCTGGGCGAGAGCCATGCAGGTGCCACGCTTGTTGCCGATCTGCTCGAATGCATTATGTGCCCGGCGGGCGAGCTCGACCGACCGATGGTAATCACCACGAACCGAAAAGCTGGAAGCAATACATAACAGGAGCCTGCCGCGCATCTCAACCGATACCGGATCGCCGAAGGCTGCCAGTTGTTCGAGAGAGGTTTGCATGGGAGGGATGCTCTCGGAGAGCGACACGGTGGTGCACTCGGGCGCGTACTGGGGGAGGTAACCGCGGAGATGGTTCAGTTCGGCTAGATCGAGAAGTTCGGAGAGATCGGAGTTCTCCATCTCACCGGGGTTCTTCAGCAACGAGCCGGCAGTTTCGAGAACACGGTCGTTCGCGTAGCGTCCGATCGTCTCGGCATCGGTCATGCGCACCGAGATGAGCGCTCGCATCATGAGAGCGCGGGCAGTTGCAACGGCGATCGATCGATCGCCCAGGGGCGGCGAAGTAAATGGCAGCGGATCGGCGGCAGAACCCGGGGAAGAGGAAAGTGCGGCGTCGAGCGCGCCGATGCCCTCGCGGACCCTGCCGGTCATGTTGCAGTACCAGCCGTAGTAGGTGGCCAAGCGGAGCGCGCCGGCGGGATCGATGTTCGGGGCCCGCTCCATAGCCGCGTGGATGTTGCCCAGGTCCGTTCCCAACCGATCGAGCCACGCGAGTTGCTCGGAACCGCGCAGCCCGCGGTCACCCCGTTCGGCGAGGTCGAGGACTCCCTCCAGGTGGCGCATCTCGGCGTCGGCAACCTCGCCGTGGGACACCAGCTCTTCCCCCGCGAATGCGCGGGTCGCTTCGAGAAGCCGAAGACGGGATGATCCGGGTCCGTGGAGGTGCTCGACAAGGCTGTTCTCGACAAGGGCCGCGACCGAGGAGGCAGGAGCGATCGACGGTACCAGCGCCGTACGCACTATGTCCCAGGGAACTCCCCCGCGAAAGACCGACAGGTATCGCAGCAGGCGCCGGGCATCGTCGTCGAGCATCCGGTAGCTCCAGTCGATCGAGTCGGCGATGGAACGGTGCCGCTCGGGACGGTCGCCTGGAAAAGATCGGTCTCGGAGGAACTCGACTTCAATGCGCTGGGCCAGGCTTGCTTCCATATCTGTCAGGCTGGTGACGCGGGTGCGTGCGGCAGCAAGTTCGATCGCCAGCGGCATGCCGTCGAGATGCCGGCAGATCTCGCGGATCGCCCCGTTGTCACCCGCGGCGGGCGAGAAACCAGCCGACCGTGCACGCTCGACGAATAGCTGCATCGCCATATCGGGATCCGATAGTGGTAATACCGGGAGCACCCGTTCGGCACGTGCCCCGAGGGGAGCGCGCGAGGTTGCCAGAATGCGCAGTCCCGGACACGATGCGATGAGCCGCGCCACCACCGACGGGGCGTCGGGCATGAGCTGTTCGAGGTTGTCGAGAAGCAACACCAGATCGGAGCGGTCCAATGCGTCGCACAGCTCGTCGAGCGGGTCGCGCAGGCCCGCGAGGGGAAGCCGGATGCTGGCGGCGATGACTCCTGCGATCGCAGAGGCCCTGGTGGTTGCCGACAAGTCGACCAGTGCTGCGCCGTCGCGGGCGGTGGGTTCGAGCTGGATGAGAGCCTGGTGGGCGAGGCGGGTCTTCCCAACTCCTCCCGGCCC
Source organism: Actinomycetes bacterium (assembly GCA_021817065.1). Taxonomy (GTDB): domain Bacteria; phylum Actinomycetota; class Acidimicrobiia; order Acidimicrobiales; family JAKAVM01; genus JAKAWH01. The sequence goes on along the minus strand of JAKAWH010000016.1, from coordinate 5,594 downwards.
GCACAGAGTTAGCAGGCGGGTGCCCTCGAAGGAGATCCCTCCGGGGCCGGTAGCGACGTCTGCGGAGGGGTGCGTGAGGAGCTTCTCGATGATCGCGATCTCCTCGTCCCGCCCGACGATGGACGAGGGTGGGGCGGGGAGCGGAGGGCGTCTCTCCACCCGCAGGCTGCGCTGGAGGTCGATCCGTTCAGCAAGCGCGACCGTCTCGTGCTCGGGCTCGGCGCCGAGCTCCCTTTCCAGGACGCCCCGCAGTTTGCGGTATTCGGCGAGTGCGACGTCTGGGTGTCCCGCTAGGGAGAGCGCGTCCATGAGGGTCCGTCGGGCCTGCTCGTGCCAGGGCTCCAGGGACACCATACGGCTGCAGGTGTCGATGACGCGGGAGGTGTCGCCTTGTTCGAGAAAGTGGTCGGCGAGAACCTGAAGGGTGGTGAGGGCGCGCCGGTGGAAGGTTTCGCGCTGAGTGCCTACCCACTCGTCGAACACCTCGGCACCGTCCACCACGAATCCGTCCAGAAAAGGACCTCCGTAGGAGTCGACCGCTGCCGCCATCGCCTCGACAGTGGCGTGGGGAAGGGTGTGCCCGGGTCCCGACGGCACGGTCCACGATTCGGCGAGTGCCCAGCAGTCGACCATGGCGATGCGGTCTGTCTCCAGCCAAACTGATCCGCCTCCGGTGGCGATGGTGTTCCCCAAGTGGCGCCGAAGGTCCCCGACTACCACCCGGACATTGGACAGCCCCCGCCGCTCGTCCAAGTCGCTCCATAGGAGGTTGGCGAGCTGGAGGCGGGTCGTGGTGCCGCCGGTCACCGCCAGGTACGCGGCGATCGCCTTGGACTTTCGGTAGGAAAAAGGAGGCTCGGCAAGGCGTGAGCCATTACGGGCTCTCCCGCCGTTCGTCGTGTGCCCGGCGGTATGGCCCTCTCCTCCGGGGACATCGCTCAGGATGTGCAACCCCCCGAAACAGTTGATTGTGATTCTCATCGCCCCGCGGGCAATTCTAGGCCGAGGAGGTCGAAGGGCGGTTGTGGGCCAGGACGGCGACGACGGCCGGCCGAGCAGTGGCGGTGAGCTGCTCCGCAGGAGCGGCTCAGCCGCAGATTAGATTGCGGGTCGTGCATCCACCGGTTCGTACGGTTCCCGCCGCCACCGTGTCCCGCCTTCCCGTCTATTTCCGGGTGCTGGATCGGATTGCCGAGTCCCGCTCGACCATCTCTTCCGACCTGCTCGCCGAGTTGGCGGGGACCACTGCGGCGATAGTGCGCAAGGACCTCTCCTACCTCGGCAGCATGGGGACTCGGGGAGCCGGGTACGAGGTACTCGGCCTGCGCGACAGGATCTCCGCCGTCCTGGGAGCGAACCGAGCATGGCCGGTGGCGATCGTCGGGATGGGCAATCTGGGGAGGGCGCTGGCAAGCTACCCCGGCCTCGCCGGGCCCAGCTTCGAGGTGGCGGCCCTTTTCGACGTGGACCCGGCAAAAGTGGGCCGGCCGGTAGCCGGCGTCATCGTGCGCCACCTCGACGAGCTCGACGAGATCTCCCGGAACGTCAAGCTTTCCATTGGGGTGATTACCACCCCGGCCGTGGCGGCCGAGGAGGTCGCCGGGCGGTTGGTGGAAGCCGGCATCCACTCGATCCTGAATTTCGCGCCGGTGCGCCTGGGGGTGAGCGACGGGGTTCTTGTGCGCGACGTCGACCTGGGACTGCACCTGCTGGTGCTTAGCTACAACGAAAGGTCCCGCCTGGAGGGCTGAAGGCGCGGTTCGCGGTTCGCGGTTCGCCGGCAGACGGTCGTCGTTGGACGTTGACTGTGGCTTCCGGGCGCCGGGCTGCGTGTAGCAGGCACCGCCGGTGGTGGGTTCCCGGAGGCGGACGGTACCATGGGAGAACTGTGTCGATCGTCGCCGTGGGGCTCAACCACCGCAGCGCTCCCCTTCCCCTCCTCGAGCGCGTCTCGGTTCCGGCCGACGATCTAGGCAAGGCCCTGGCTGGCCTGGTCCTCCGTGACAACATCTCCGAAGCGGTGGTGGTCTCCACCTGCATGCGAACCGAGGTCTACGTGGTCGCCGAGCGGTTCCACGGTGCGGTTTCCGACGTCATCGACTGGTTGTGGGCCAGGTCAGGGGTCGGGCCCGACGAGCTCGCCGCCCACCTCTGCACCTTCCACGACGAGGCATGCGCCACCCACCTCTTCCGGGTGGCTGCGGGTCTCGACTCGGCGGTGCTCGGCGAGGGGGAGGTGCTCGGACAGGTCCGTGACGCCTGGGAGCGGGCGATGGTCGAGGGGGTCGCCGGCCCGACTCTCAACGTGCTCTTTCGCCACGCCACCGAAGTCGGCAAGCGGGCGCGCACCGAGACGTCCATTGCACGCGGGATCACTTCGGTGCCCCAGGCTGGCGTCGCCCTGGCGGCCTCCGCCTTTCCATCATCGTCGCCGGGACCCACCGGCGGCGTGAACGTCCTTGTCGTGGGCGCCGGTGCCATCGGCTCGGTGGTCGCCTCTACCGTCGCCACGTCCTGGGTTCCGTCGCGCTTGGTGGTGGCAAGCCGAGCAGTGGAGAGCGCCGAGGCGCTTTGCGATCGGCTGAGCGACGAGGGATACCCCGGGGCGATCCCCGCCGGGTTGGACCGGCTGGGCGAGCACCTGCCTGCCGCCGATGTCGTTTTCTGTGCCACCGCCTCGCCCGAGCCGGTGATCAGCGCGCAGTCGATGGGGGAAGCGGTCGTTTCCCGCCGGGCTCCTCTGGTGGCGGTCGATTTGGCTGTTCCGCGGGACGTGGAACCGGCGGTGGTCGAACTGGCGGGAGTGGTTCTCTTCGACATGGACTCGATCGCCACCTTCGTGGAGGGGGAGATGTCCGGGAGAGCCGCCGAGGTGGTCCGGGTCTCCGAGATCATCGAGGAGGAGCTTGCCCGGTACCTCGACGTGGCCTCGGCGCGGGAGGTTGCGCCGCTGGTGACCGCGCTCCGGGACCAGGCCGAAGAGATCCGGTTCGCCCAGCTCGCACGCTTCCGTCGTCGTCTCGCCGGGTTGGACGATGCTCAACGAGGTGCGGTCGAGTCCCTCACCCGATCCATCGTCGCCTCCTTTCTGCACTCGCCCACTGTCCGGCTCAAGTCGGCGGCGGGCACCCCCCGGGGCGAGCGACTGTCCGAGTCGCTCCGGGACCTTTTCGATCTGTGAGGCGCTCCCTCCCTATCGCTACCCGACCGAGTCTTGCGGAAGTTCGGTGACCCGGACCGTTCGTATCGCTACCCGACCGAGTCCCCTGGCGATGTTCCAGGCCGCCCGGGTGCAGGAGATGCTCGCCAAGGTACAGGCCTCCCGGGGGGGGCCGGCGGGTAGCGAGGTGGTGGCGGTCTCCACCACCGGGGATCGCCTCGGAGACGCCCCCCTTTCGCAGCTGGGGGGGCGGGGCGTGTTCGTCAAGGAGGTGCAGACCGCGGTCCTCGAAGGGCGCGCCGACCTGGCGGTCCACTCGGCCAAGGATCTCACCCCCCTTGTTCTTGAGGGTCTGGTGTTGGCGGCGGTCCCCGAACGCGCCGATCCGCGGGACGTTCTGGTGGGCGCGACCCTGGACGATCTCGGTCCCGGCGCGATGGTGGCCACCGGTGCAGTTCGCCGTCGCGCCCAGCTGGCAGCTCTTAGACCCGATCTCACCTGGGTCGATCTGCGAGGAAACATCGCTACACGACTTGACAGGGTGCCGTCCGGCGGTGCGGTGGTGATGGCGCTGGCGGCCCTGAACCGTCTCGGCCTCGAGGGCAGAGTAGCCGACGTTCTGCCGGTTTCGGTGATGCTCCCCCAGGTGGGCCAGGGTGCCCTGGCGGTCGAGTGCCGGGAGGACGACGCAGAGGTAGCCGCTCTACTGGCAGAGATCGACGAGCCCGGCGCCGCCCGGTGCCTGGCGGCGGAGCGTGCCTTCCTGGCTGCCTTGGGGGGGAGTTGTGACATGCCGGTGGCCGCGCTGGCGGTGCCCGCTGCGGAGGGTCCCACCGGTTCGCTCGTTCTGGAGGCCATGGTGGCCAGCGGGGATGGGCGGGTGCTTGTTCGACGCCTCCTGAGCGGCGACCGACCCGAGGAGCTGGGCCGAGCCATGGCAACCCTCATGTGCGACGAGGCCGGGTTGAGAGAGACGCTCGACATGGAGGTGGAGGGAAGGTATTTGCCGGGAAGCAGCCGGTGAGCGGGGCTTCTTATCCTGGAGGTAGCCGGTCGCCGGGAGCATCGCTGGGGATCGTCTATCTGGTGGGTTCCGGGCCCGGCGACCCGGGGCTGTTTACCGTGCGGGGTGCCGAGCTTCTAGCCACCTGTGACGTCGTGGTGTACGACCGGCTGGCGCCGCCGGAATTGCTCGATCTGGCGCCTGCCATGGCCGAGAGGATCGACGTCGGCAAGAGGCCGCGTATCGACGAGGTTGACCAGGAGACGATTAACGCACTCCTCGTCGACCACGCCCGCCGGGGACGGATGGTGGTGCGCCTCAAAGGGGGCGACCCCTTTGTCTTCGGGCGCGGAGGCGAGGAGGCGAGCGCGCTGGTCGCGGCGGGCATCCCCTTCGAGGTGGTGCCGGGGGTGAGCGCGGCAGTGGCAGTTCCCGCCTACGCGGGGATCCCTGTTACCCGCCGAGGATTCTCGGAGTCGGTGACGGTGGTGACCGGTCATGGCGAGGCGGGGTTCCCGGGAGTGGCCTGGGAGAAGGTCGCCTCTCTCGGAGGGACCCTGGTGATCTTGATGGGGGTGACCCATCGAGCGGAGATCGCCGGGAAGCTGATCGACGGCGGAAGGTCACCGGCAACACCTGTCGCGGTCGTGCGGTGGGGGACCCGTCCGTCCCAGCAGACGGTTCGGACCACCCTGGCCGGGCTGGCCGGGGTCGCGGTGCGCCCGCCGGCCACCATCGTGATCGGAGAGGTTGCCGGCATGGACCTCTCCTGGTTCGAGTCCAAGCCGCTTTTCGGGTGGACGGTGGTGGTCACCCGAGCACGGGCCCAGGCGCCGGCGATGTCGTCGACCCTGAGGAGAGCGGGAGCGATGGCGATCGAGCTGCCGGTCATCGAGATCGCCGGTCCAGGTGACGGCGGGGTGGGCCTGGCAAGCGCCGTCGAGCACATCGGTTCCTACGAGTGGCTGGTCCTCACCTCCGCGAACGGTGCCCGGCGCCTCCTGGACGCCCTGTACGCATCGGGGCGGGATGTTCGTGCCCTGGGGAGGACGGCGGTGGCGGCTATCGGTCCGGGGACGGCCGCAGCGCTCGCCGAGAGAGGAGTGGTGGCCGACCTGGTGCCTGCCGAGTACGTGGCCGAAGCCCTTCTAGCGTCGTTCCCGGAGGCGGTTCGGGCGGGCAGTTCCCGCCTGCTGCTCGCACGGGCAGCGGTGGCACGCGACGTCCTGCCCGCCGGCTTGGAGAAGCTCGGTTGGCAGGTGGATGTGGTGGAGGCGTACCGCACGGTTCGCCCGGAGGCCAATCCCGCGATGCTGGATTCGCTTTGCGCCGCCGACGCGGTGTGCTTCACCGCGTCGTCCACGGTGGACGGCTTCGTGGAGATCGCCGGGACGGGCCGGGTGCCCCCAGTAGTCGCCTGCATCGGACCGA
>JAKAWH010000132.1 GCA_021817065.1 Actinomycetes bacterium | reverse complement strand
GTGTGGAGACGAAACCCACGCCGACGTAAATGCCGCACGCAACATCCTCCGGGCTGGACTGGCCCTTCCGGTCGCGCAAGCGGCTTGAAAAGAAGCTGGCGGATTCAGCCGTCAGAGAAGTCACGTCAGCCGTCAAGCGGGCAGTCGACGGCGATTTCCGACCTGGTCGCTTTGTTCTCACCGGATCGGCGTCCGGGGACCTGATCGGTGCCACTGCTGCTGGCACCGGGCGAGTCGTCCGGCTGAGGCTTTACGGGATGTCGGTGCGGGAACAGGAGGGAAACTCGGAGCAGACGCCATTCCTGGATCGCCTCGCCCGCGGGGAGGCGATCGAATCGCCGTCGCAATCGTGGGACATCCGGGACTACCTGGATGCTGCGATGAAGAGCGGTTTTCCGGAGGCGGCCGGCCTCACCAGTCCTCACGCTCGGCAAAGATGGCTCGAAGGCTACATCGACCAGGTGGTCACCCGTGACGCCAGCGGCGGCCCGGGAATGCGGGACCCGGTGCGCCTCCGGAGGTACTTGGAGGGTTATGCGCTGAACTCGGCGGGTGTCGTGGAGGCTCAAAGCATCTATACAGCAGCCGGTGTGGACAAGAAGACAGCATCGGCATACGAGAGTCTTTTGGAGAACCTTTTCGTTGTCGAGGCGCTCCCGGCCTGGCTTTCCAATCGAATGAAGAGACTGACTCGCGCTCCCAAGCGCCATGTGGTCGATGCAGGCCTCCTGGCGGCTGCCTTGGGTATGGAATACCGTGCAGTCCTGACCGATGCAGGCATCCTGGGACGGGTAATCGAGAGCTTCGTGGTGTCCCAGCTTCGTTCGGAGCTCGAAGTGTGCCGGAGCAGGCCACGTCTTTTTCACCTGCGAGAGAGCCAGGGCCGGCGCGAGATCGATCTGGTTGCCGAACTGGGTGGCAGGGGTGTTGTCGCCTGCGAGGTGAAGGCGGGTGCATCGGTGGGACCAGGTGATGCACGGCATCTCGCGTGGTTTCGAGACCTCTTGGGGGAGCGCTTCGTGGCTGGAGTAGTGCTCCATACCGGCCCTCGGGCGTTCCACGTGGGAGAGAAGATCCAGGCATTGCCTATCAGCACGATCTGGTCCTGACCGAGAACCTCGCCTGATTCTTGCGCTGGCGCTGCAGGTGCTAGGTCGTGAGGGCACGAGGAAACTCGGAGTCTGATTGCCGGAATATCGGGCATGCCCGGTAGCATTGCCCCAGTGGACGGAAGCCTCGAAGCGGTTCACGAGCGTGCGCGTCCGGCTCCTGGGACGGCGCCGCCGGAGAGTCGGAACGATCCAGCTGATGGGTCATCTGACCCCGCGAGCGAGTTCACCACCGGTCCGGTGATCGTGTCTGACGACATTCTCCGGAACCGGTCCGGCAGTTCCCGGATCGGTTCGACGCGAGGAGGGCGCCACCTCTACCGCTCATCTTGGCTCCTTCGTTGCTGGCAGCGGGCTCGGAGGCATCCGATCCGAGCCGCTCTCCTGGCAGCATTCGTGTTGCTCGCACCGGTGTGGTGGTCACTCGGGTCGGCCCTGACCAATCCGGCACTCGGTGTGAGCGCTTCCGCCCGAGCGGCAGAGTGGGTCCGGGACCACGGTGGGCGATCCGTAGTGGTCTGGGCCGAGAACACCTGGTATTCATTGCACCCGCCACCGGTGGGGGGCAAGCCTCCCGCCGGCAAGGTCTGGAACCCGGCCACCCGCCACGCCGGCTCCACCGCGGCGACTGGATCCGGGTCCCGGGGAACAGCATCGCCGACCACCACCCTCCCTCCCACCCTCCCTTCGCCTCTTCCGCTCGCGCCGGTGGCGAGCCCGCCGATTCCCGGAGAGGGGCAGTGGAAGCCTGCCGGGCGCTACGTGGACGGGGTACCCGCAATCTACGAGACGTTCATGCGTCCTGATTCGGTCCATACCAGCGTGGTGGACGGGATTGCATGGATGGATACCGATCTCCTCTCGGCCACTTTGTACTCGGGAACCTACATACCAGGGGGAGGGCCATGGACGAATTCTGCTCCCATCAGTCCATCCGCAGCCGAGACATTGGTCGCCGCCTTCAACGCTGGATTCCGGATGCAAGATTCCCAAGGTGGCTATTACACCGAGGGGAAGATGGTCGCACCTCTTCGTGCGGGCGCGGCCTCCCTGGTGATCTACGACGATGGCAGCGTCAACATAGGAGCGTGGGGCACCGACATGACCATGTCGCCCGGTGTGGCATCGGTCCGCCAGAACCTGGTCCTGCTGGTGGACGGGGGACGTCCGGCCGCCGACCTGAACTCCAACGACACCTCAGTATGGGGATACACGCTGGGCAACAAAGTATTCGTCTGGAGATCCGGCGTGGGGATCACTGCCGACGGAGCCCTGGTGTACGTGGGCGGCCCTGACCTCAATATCACCGACTTGGCCGACCTGCTGGTGCGTGCCGGGGCGATCCGGGCTATGGAGCTCGACATAAATACCGGCTGGGTCAACTTCGCCACCTACCAGCCCTCCGCTTCAACTGGGGTGGCCACCCCCGCCGACGGCACCGACCTCCTGTCCACCATGTCGGGATCGCCGTCGCGGTACTTCACTCCCTCGTGGTCGCGGGACTTCTTCACTATGTCTGCTCGGAACGGAGCGCCTGGTCGTCCTAACCCCGCCACCTCACTCGGAGCACCTCGTATCCCGGTGCAGATCCACCGGCCGTCGGGATGAGCGTCGCTCCTGTGGCCCGAGCGGCCCGGCTGGGTAGCAGCCAAGAGCGGCGCACCTGTGGATCGAGCGGCCCGGCTGGGTAGCAGCCAAGAGCGGCGCACCTAGATCACTCTCTCCGCTCCTGCGTAGATAGTTGCGGAACCGTCCCTGACGAATCCAGCCAGGGTCATTCCCAGCACGGTAGCCAGCTCGACCGCCAGCGACGAGGGTGCGGAGACGCTGGCGAGGATGGGTATTCGGGCGGCGGCCACCTTGTGAACGATCTCGAACCCGGTACGCCCGGAGACGACCATGGCGAGATTGCAGCCAGGTCGTGCACCCGTGCCGGGAAGTTCGCCCGACACGGCGAGGTGTCCCACCACCTTGTCCACCGCGTTGTGGCGTCCGATGTCCTCCCGGACGCACACCGGCGAGCCATCGAGGCGAAAAGCTCCGGCCGCGTGCAGCCCGCCCGTACGATCGAACACTTCCTGGAATGCCCGCAGGGATTCGGGAAGCCCGGTGAGCACCGCCTGATCGATGACCACTCCAGGAGGGAGCGGATCGGCGACTGTGGCGATGGCGTCGACCGAGTCCTTTCCACACAATCCACAGGATGCCGTCGAGAGCCAGGGCCGCTGTTGGGAGAGGTCCGGGACCGCGGCGCCGGGGACCAAGTGGACCTCCACCGCATTGAAGTCGGCGGGCGCTCCCCAATGAAGCGAGGCGATGTCGGATGGCGAGGAGACCAGGCCCTCGGTGATGGTGAGGCCCCGGGCGAGGTCGAAGTCGTCTCCCGGAGTGCGCATCACCACCGCAAAAGGAGTTCCCGGTTGCTCCGCGCTGCCCCCGATCCGCATTTCGAGAGGCTCTTCGACCGCCACCCAGTCTCCGGCGGAGTCGATCGTGCTTCCGGCGCATCCGATCCGGGATGCGGGAACCGAAGCGACCGCGGGGGAACTCACGGCGACTCGAAATACCGTGGTTCGATCTCGACGACCGCGTTGTAGTTGGGGACGCCCCCACCACTGTCCACTGCGCCCTGGGCGATGAGGACGTTTCCCTCCGGCCAATGAACGGCGACGTTGCGGGCCGCGATGTGGGAGACCCGTATCCTGCCGGCAAAGGTTCCTACCTCGGATCGGAGAGTGACCGGTGCTCCGTCGGTGAGTCCGAGGGCGAGCACGTCGTCCGCGGCCATGAAGACCGCGTCCCGGACGGCTCCGGTCAGCGGATCGCGGTTTCGGTGCACCAGGGAATTGAATTGCTTGCCGCGCCGGGTGGAGAGACGGAACTTTCCCGGGGGGATGTCGTTGCCGGGCGGCTCAACCGCGCTGAATCGGGCTCGCCCGTCGGGAGTCGGGAAGCTGTCCACACAGAGGTGCCGCCCTCCCCACTGGAATGCGTCTCCGGTGGTCCTTAGATTCTCGATTCCTGCATAGGCGGGAACGATCCGCGCGATCTCCTCCCGAATCGCCTGTGCAGAGTCAAAGCTGGCCCGCCGGTCGCCGTGAAGGCACGCAGCCAGGTCGGAGAAGATCTTCCACTCCGAGCGGGCGGACCCGATCCGGCGCCCGCGGATCTCCGGCGAGAAGATCACCCGCCGCTCGGTGGAGGTCTCGGTCCCCCCGCCCTCCTGCTCGTAGCGGGTCGCCGCAGGGAGGAGGTAGACCGTCTCTGCCGCGGGCACCAGCATCTGCGACGTCACCACGATGTCCTGGTGGACCCGGACCGGTACCGCGTGGAGGGCAGCGCGGACCCGTTGGGGGTCCGGGAGCACGTCGAGGAGATTGGAGCCGCTTGCGTAGAGGACACCGGCCTGGCCCGCCTCGCAGGCAGACACCATCTCGGTCGCGCTCTTCCCGGGACCTCCGGGGAGGGTGAATCCGTACTCGTCGCCGATACGAGAGAGGTTCTCGGGGGTGAGCCCGACCCCACCCGGCAGTGCGGTGGCGTACGCCCCCATCTCGGCACCCCCCTGGACTCCCGAATGGCCCCGGATCGGCATGATGCCGCAGCCGTCGCGACCGATGTTTCCGCGGGCAAGTGCGAGGTTCACGATGGCACGGACGTTGTCGGTGCCATGAGTGTGCTGGGTGATCCCCATCGACCACACCAAGACGGTCCGGCGGGCACCGGCATACAGGTCGGCGAACCGCTCGCATTCCCGGCGGGTGAGGCCGGAACGCCGCGCTATATCGTCCCAGGAGGTCTTCGCCAGGTGGGATTCGAGAGCGTCGAACCCGGTGGTGCGAGCGTCTATCCACTCCCGATCGACCGCCCCCCGTTCGATCAGGACCTTGAGTACGCCTTGGATGAAGGCGATGTCCCCGCCGGTGGTCACCGGGAAGAAGTCGTCGGTGAACCGGGTGCCGAAAAGCGCCGACTCGGCGTTGGAGGGGACCCAGTACCGCTCCATCCCGGGCTCCCGGAACGGATTGACCACCGCGATCCGGGTGCCGTTGTGCCTCTTGGCCAGGTAGAGGTACTTCATCATCACCGGCTGGTTGTTGGCCACGTCCGAGCCGAAGAAGATCACCAGATCGGATTCGAGAATATCGCGATACGAACAGGTAGTAGCCGCCACCCCCACGGTGTCCTTGAGGGCGGCCGTGGAGGGCGAGTGGCAGATGCGGGCTGCATTGTCCACGTGGGGGGAACCGAAGGACCGCCACGCCTTCTGCGCAGCGTAGTACACCTCGTTGGTGATGCCGCGGCTGGTCATGTACAGGTAGGAGCGATCGGGACCGAAGCGGCGGAGAGAGCCGGCGATACCGGACAGTGCCTCGTCCCACGATATCCGTGTGAAGCCGGGTTCCCCCGCGCCGCGCCGCATCGGATGGTCCAATCGTCCCAGGTCGCGCAGCTCTGCGCCGGAGAGGTGATCCACCCCGCGGACATCGGAGAGCACTCCGGGCGGGATGGCTCCCATGGTGTTGAGCTTGAGCAGGTTCAGCCGGACGGTGCACAGGTGAACGCCGCTCACCGGGCCGTCGGGCAGGGTCCAGTCCCGGATCCCCGCGGTTCCGAGGGCGCACCCGTCGCAGGTCCCCTGGTGGAGGATCCGCCACGCAAAAGGCAGTTCCCGCCGGTTCTCCACCACCGTCTTCACCATCTCGCCGAAGTGGTTGGGCTTCTGGTAGCCGATCCCGTTGGGGGCGAGGCTGACCCAGGAAGAGCGGTCCCATCCCTTTGCTCGGGCTCCCTTTCCTCGAACCCCGCCGGCATTCTTCTGACGGCGCGTCACCACTCGATCTTTCCACATCGGGGATGCAGTCGTAGGCTTGAAGGCGATGGTGCTCGCCTCCGGGGACCCCACCGGCGAACCGCTCTCGGTTCGCCCGACGGTCAAGCCCTTTGGAATCCTGTTGACCGGGGGGAGCTCGCGCCGCATGGGGCGCGACAAGGCGACCATCGAGGTGGGCGGGGTCACGCTGGCCGAGAGGTCCGCCGCCATTCTGCAGTCGGCGACGGCGCTCGCCGTTGAGGTCGGCCCGGGGGCCTCCGGTCTCCCGCACGTCACAGAGGAGCCCGCAGGAAGCGGGCCCTTGGCAGCGGTGTTGTCAGGGTATGCATCGCTGGTCGAGCAGGCAGGTTCCACCCGCCCGGCGATCGTTCTCGCCTGCGACATGCCCGAGGTGACGGTCGAGCTCCTGACCTGGCTGGCGAACTATTGCGAGGCACCGGGCGATCCGCCTCCCTCGGTGGTGCCGATCGCGGGCGGCAAACCTCAACCTCTCTGCGCACGATGGTCGGTTGCCGATCTCAGCCGGGCCGCGGAACTCCTAGAAGCCGGGGAGCGTTCCCTGAAGAATGCCTTCGGCCCGGATGCACTGTTTGTGGAGCCGCAGGTGTGGGAGGAGGTGGCCCCGCCTCGCGCCTTCGATGACCTCGACACCCCGGCCGACTTGGCAGACAGGGCGCTGGCGCCACCGATAGCCGGCGACGACTGGGTCGCCCTCACCCGCCTGCCGCTGGGGACGGAGATCCCCAGTAGGTGGGCCACCCTGGGCTCGTGCGGCGCGGTGGTCACCTTCGCTGGAACGGTGCGCGATCATTCGGGCGAGCGGGCTGGGGTCGAGGAGCTCACCTACGAGGCGTACGAGGAACCGGCGATGGCCGCGATGGCCCGCATCGTCGAGCAGTGCCGTACCCGGTGGAAGGAAATCGGGAGGATCGCGGTGCACCACAGGCTGGGGAAGCTGGAGGTGGGGGAGATCGCGGTGGTGGTGGCTGTGTCGGCAGGCCATCGCCCGGAAGCTTTTTCGGCCGCCGCATACCTGATCGACACGGTCAAGGAGAGCGTCCCGATCTGGAAATTAGAAAAGTGGGCCGGGGGGGAGGACTGGGGCCTGTGTCATTGATCTCCCTGGGAGAAGCACGTTCCCTGGTGCTTTCGGTCTGCTCGCCGCTGCCTCCGGTCACGGTTCCGGTCGACCAGTCACTCGGGTGCACGCTGGCGGCCGACGGGGTGGCACGAGTGGCGGTGCCCCCCTTTCCCAATTCGGCGATGGATGGGTATGCCCTGCGTTCCGCCGACGTGGCCCGTGTGCCGGCAACCCTCCGGGTGGTGGGAATCGTTCTGGCCGGATCCGGC